>SHUF01000062.1 GCA_009694745.1 Acidobacteriota bacterium | reverse complement strand
TCGAGGTGTCGGCATTCGTCAGTCCGAAGTGGATTCCGCAGCTCGACGACGCCGAGAGTGTTTTTGCGGGCATTACGCGGAAACCGGGCGTGAGGTATTCGGCGCTCGTCCCCAACGTGAATGGGCTGGAGCGCGCGATCGGGGCCGGCGTCACGGATATCGCGATCTTCCTGGCGGCCTCTGAGACGTTCAGCCAGCGCAACACGAATCGGTCGATCGACGCGTCGTTTGACGTGTACCGCGAGGTGGCCTCGATGGCGATGACCGCGGGCATTCGCGTCCGGGGCTACCTCGCTACGGCGTTCGGGTGCCCCTTTGAGGGAGACGTGCCGGTCGATCGCGTCGTGACACTCACACAGCGGCTGCTGGACATCGGCGTGTTCGAAGTGGCGGTCAGCGACACGATCGGTGTGGCCCATCCGGGTCAGGTCAAAGCGATGTTGCCGCAGCTGCTCGAGGCTATTCCCGCAGACTGCGTCGCCCTGCACTTTCACGACACACGCGGCATGGCACTGGCCAACGTGCTGGCCGCGCTTGAATTTGGCATCACCACCTTCGACTCGTCGGCCGGCGGCCTTGGGGGGTGCCCGTACGCCCTGCGAGCCACGGGGAACCTCGCGACAGAAGACCTGGTCTACATGCTGAATGGCCTCGGCATCGAGACAGGCATCAACATCGACGCGGTCTCGGACGCCGCGCTGGCGCTGGCGCCTGTGTTGGGCCACGCCCTGCCCTCGCGTTATACCCAGGCGCGCCCAGCGCGATGACTGCCGACCCAAGACTCACGACATGGCTCGTAGCGCTCGAATCGCGTCACATGGCAAATCTGACCCGACAGGAATTCACGCGGGCGGTTCGTGCGCTCTCGGCGCGGTATGTGGAACGGCGCAATCAATTGCCCGACCGATCACCGCTGGATTCAGCCGGCAAACGCGCGGCGTTCGCACTCTTCTACGCACCGGTCCACCTGTTGACGACGCGCGAGGCAATTGCGCACCTGGGTGTGCGGACTGACCTGGCATCACTCGTGGACCTCGGATGCGGCACCGGCGTATGCAGCGCGGCGTGGGCTCTGCTACACGACACACCACCGTCCATCACCGGTGTTGACGCGCATCCATGGACGCTTGATGAAGCCCGTTGGAACTGGCGCACACTCGGCCTTCGTGGCCAGGCCACTCGCGGCGATCTGGTGGCGGCCGCCAAGAACCTCCTCACACAGAACGATGCGGCGCTCGCCAGGACGGGCGTGATCGCCGGCTGGTCGATCAATGAGTTGCCGAAGCCCGAACGCGCTCTGTTACTTGGGACCATAGACCAACTGCTGGCCCGGGGTGTCACCCTGGTCATCCTCGAGCCACTGGCTCGTGGCGTCACACCGTGGTGGGATGGGTGCGTGGAGCGCCTGGCGCCTCGAGGGATTGTCTCGGGCGACGTCAAGACTGATACTGACCTGCCCGCTCCGCTGGACTCGTTCAGCGACGCTGCGGGGTTTCGCAAGAAGGGCTTGGGGGCCAGATGTTTGCACCGATGATTCGGAAGCGCAACCATGCAGTCCGCGCGGTGGTCCTGGTCAGTGCGCTGGCCCACCGGTGGCCTCACAGGAGCCGGCGTGGCCCACCACCGTTACGCGCGGCGAGTTGTATGACCACTATCTGACCGGCAGCGAGGCCGATGTCACACGGACCACCACCGGCGGAGTGTTGCTGGCGGGTGGCGGGACGGATCAACCCGACGCGTTCAAGTGGCTGTTCGCGCGTGCGGGCGGGGGCGACATCGTGGTGCTGCGTGCGTCTGGCGCCGACGGCTACCACCCCTTTGCGATGAAGATCGGTGGCTTGGATTCGATCGAAAGTTTTGTCGTCAAGTCTCGCGAGGCGTCGTCAGACGCGAAGCTCCTGGAACGTCTGGGACGCGCCGAGGCGATCTTTTTCGCCGGCGGTGATCAAAGCAAATACGTCACGTTCTTCAAAGACACGCCGGTGGAAGAGCTGGTCAACGCCGCCGCGGCTCGGGGTGTCCCGGTCGGCGGCACGTCAGCCGGACTCGCCATCCTCGGGGAGTTCTCCTACTCGGCAATGCGCGCCTCAATCACCACGGCCCAGGCCCTCGCCGATCCGCTGTCGCCGGATATCACCATCGACAAAGACTTCCTCTCATTGAAGCACCTGGACGGGCTCATCACCGACAGCCACGTGGTTGAGCGAAGCAGACTGGGACGCACCGTGGCCTTCATGGCGCGACTCCACCAGGATGGTTGGTTGAAGGCGAACGGCACTACGCCGGCTCGTCCGGCTCGCGCGCTGGCGATAGACCGTGAGACGGCCGTCCTGCTTGAACGCGACGGCACTGCCACGGTGGTGGGCCCCAACACCGCGTACTTCATGGAAGCCGCTCGCCGCCACAGCAATATCGCACCGGCGCCCCGCTCAGCTGCCACCCCATTCGAGTCTACAAAGTGACGCGCGCCTCCACGTTCAACTTCACAACATGGTCGGGCACGAGAGGCCAGTCACTGACATTCGAGGTCGGGGACGGCGTGTTCACCGAGCGCTGAGTTCGTTTTTCACCTGGCGCTCGACGGCAATCGCGGCCGCGGTCTCGTACGACCCCGCGCCATCGTTGCTCCATCCGATCGCCTTGAATCTGACGTGCATCGACGCCCCATCAAGGACCGCACTGAGCCCGCGGAGGCCACCAACTGAGTCGCGGCGCGAGGCAACGAGTCATGCAATCGAAACTCCACCTGCAGGATGACGTCGGATGCTTCGATCATTCTCAAGAGCGCGGCCACGGTCGGCGAACGCGCTGCCGCCAACTGCACCAGATCGGCCATGCGGTTCGATTGCGGACGGACCCGCGGCGAACCCGCATCGATGGGCAGCACAGACAATGACAGCAGCAACACCATCAGCCCCGTGCGTTTCATGAGTGACTCCCAGCGACTGGGACGAGACTGCTCGCGCACGCGCCCAACAAATGTGACGAGCGACGCAGAGGCGTGACGAACACGCAGTGGGGCGTGTCACGCTGCCGGCTAGTTGGGGCTATTGGGCGCGGCTCTTACCGCGTCATGCCGTAGAGCAGATAGTTGATCCCGAACTTGTAGGCTTCGTTGGTGGGGTCCACGGCGTAAATACCCTCGGCGGAGTGCTCCATGTAGTCGCCGATGTCCATGTTGTAGTTGATCACCACCGACAGCCGCTTGGTGGGGTCGTTGTTCTCGTAGATGCCGTAGAACTCGCCCATTAATCCCTGCTGGCCCATAAAGCCGGGGTACGGCACGTCCAGCGTCTTGATCGCAAAAAACGTATTAAAAATGGGATGCGAGATGTCGAGCCGCACGATGCGCGCTTTGGGGAGGACGCGTGTCATCGCGACTTCGAAGACGTTCCATTCATTCTGAAAATGGAAATCGTCAACAATCAGGAAACCACCTTTGCCGATGTAGGTGCGCAAGCCCGCGACCTCGGCTTCACTGGGATACCAGTAGCCCGGCTCTGACAGGTAGGCCAGAGGAAACTTCATCAGCTCCGGGTCGTCCATCTTGAGCACGGTGCCGCCGTGCGGACTCGGCGTGATCGCGGTGAGCTCAGGCAGGATCAGGTTCAGGTGCTGTTCCATGTCCGGATAGTCGTAGGACCATCCGGGGTAGTTGGCATACCAGAGGCGCACGATCGAGAACTTTGCGTCGTACGGCACTGAGGCAGGCCTGGGGACAAATCCGCCCATCCTGAAGCCGCCGCCGCGGCGCCGCTGAGCAGAGAGCGGCAGCACCGCCGCCACGATCAGGGCCACCACCAGCCAACGATGTCGCATGCTCCGCATGCTACCGCGAGACCGCACCCGTCGCGCGGTCAAACGCGGGCAGGCCCCCTACCACCGGCAGGCGCACACTGGTGCCGTCCAGATCGATGGTCAGTTCGGTGCCCGGTTGCGGCCACAGTGTGAAATCGCGGTCGCTCGAGAAGATCATCAGCCCGATCCGTTTGCCGGCGGGGATGATCTGGTCGTCTGGCTGCAGGTCAAACGTCATCGTGACAAACTCGCCCGCCTTGAGCGGCGTACCGCGCTCGCGGGAGTTGTAATCGCCGCCCCGTGTCAGCGCCTTGTGGTTCTGCGGATCTGCCCAGCCGCGCGTGATCAGGTTCGTCGTCCCAATCGGCCCCTCGGTCCACGGCAGCTGCATCAGATACACCGACAAGTTTGCGGCAGGTTTGCTCGATGCCATGCGAATCGTGACCCTCGCGGTGCCCGAGAGATGCACCGCGTCGGTCAACTCCGGCGTGGCATACAGCAGCCGGTGTCGCGATTCCGCCGCAAGGGCCAGCGCCGGCGCCGCCGTCTCGACATTGTCGGTGAGCATTTCGGTCCCCTGCTTCGCAGCGATCGCCGCGGCCACAAGACTGCCTGTCGCGCCTCCCCCCGCACCCAGGCGCAGCGTCACGACTGCGGCAGCAGGATTCGGATAGTCGGCGTAGGGAGTTGGCGGCGGTGTGGCACCGCGTCCGCGCCCGCGGCCAGCGTCGGGGGCCGGCGGCGTCTCGCGCACGATCCACGCCTTGGGATCCTTCTCGACACCGTTTTCGATCCCGTACAGGTACCGCGTGAACCACTTGTTCATCAGCTCCATCGGCGGTGCGCCGCCGTGTCCGCCCTGGTGGAAGTACTGCTGCAGCGGCACTTTGCCCTTGAGCGCGTTGCTGATACGCACGCTGTGCTCGGGCACCACGTTCCAGTCGTTGAACGCATGGGCCATGAGTACGGCGGCCTTCACGTTGCCCACAAGCGGCAACAGGTCGCGCGAGATCCAGAATGCGTTGTAGTCGCCGTTCCGGCGATCGCGGCCTTCAACAAACTCGCCGTCGCGATAGATCTTGTTGCAGACCACGCGACGCGCCGGGTCGCCGCTGTTGACGAAGTCGTACAGGAAATCAATGTCCTCACCGAGCCATCCACCTGGGTGCCGCACAAGGCCGTGGGACCGGTAGTAGTGGTAATACGACGTGTTGGGCGCAATGGGGATGATCGCTTCGAGCCCGGCAACACCGGTCGTGGCCGCGGCGAGCGGAATGGTCCCGTTGTACGACGTACCCGTCATGCCGACTTTTCCGGTGGCCCAGGTCGCTTTCACTTCTTCGCTGCCGTCCGGAGTGGTGAAACCCTTCGCGCGGCCGTTCAGCCAATCGATGACGGCCTTGGGCGCGAGCCGCTCGGGTGCACCGCCGACGGTGGCACACCCCTGCGACAATCCGGTACCGGGCGCCTCGGAGTGCACCACGGCGAAACCGCGCGGCACCCATGCAGCCACCTGCGAGTTTGAAATGCTCGTGCGCGCCGCCTTGAACTCAATCTCAGGCTGCGAGGCGCGGGCCGGAGAATCCACACCCACTTCCTGCTTCACGTCCCACAGGAACTGCCTGTCGCCAGAGGTCCCGGCGAAATAGGGCGACGACTCGTACACCACGGGCACCTTCAGCCCTTCCGTGTCGGTCTGTAACTGGCGTGTGACGTCCACGTGCACACGATCGCGTTTCCGGTCTCCATCCGAATCAAACTCGGTCTCTACCCACAGCCGGTGGCGGATCCACTTCGTGGCGTCTTCAAACGCCGGCACGACCTGGGCCTGGCCGTTTTCGAAGATGGGTTTGGCTGGTGCAGTCTGGGCCGACACCATTGCGGTCAGAATCGCGGCAGCGCCGACAATGGCGACGTGCCGGGTGTAGGCAAACGAGTGATGGTTCCAGTGGGACATGATGTCGGTGATTATTGATCACGACAGGGGAACGGACAGCGTCCAGAGTAGACTCTCTTGGGCGGCGGTGGCTGCAGGCTGAGGATGAACTACAAGGAAACGCTTCACGAAGTCTCCGAAACGTACCGGACGATCGCCGCCGAGGCCGGAGAGCCCCCTGAAACCGCCAATCGGTTGATGGCCGTGTTCGTGAAGCTGGTGGAAGAGCAGGTGCGCGCGCCCCACGCCTTCGAGCCCTATCACAGGCGAATCACGGCGCCGTTCGACTACTACGCGTTTGGCGTCGAATTCCTGCGGCCGCTGATGGACAAGGGCCGATCGACCTTCACCGGTCGCGAGGTGATGCAACGCGTGGCGGCGCAACTGGCTGCCGGCGAGAATGTCATCTTCCTGGCGAATCATCAGAACGAAGCGGACCCGCAGGCCATCAGCATCCTGCTGGAGGACGAGTTCCCTGCCATCGGCCGAGAGATGATCTTTGTCGCGGGTGAACGCGTCATCACCGATCCCCTCACCGTGCCGTTCAGCATGGGACGCAACCTGCTGTGCATCTTCTCAAAGCGTCACATCGATCACCCGCCTGAGCAGAAAGCCGCCAAGCAGCTGCATAATCGCAGGGCACTTGAGCAGATGACACAGCTTTTGTCGGATGGCGGCCACTGCATTTACGTGGCGCCCAGCGGCGGACGCGACCGTATCAACAAGGACGGCGTCGTGGACGTGGCGCCGTTTGATGCGCAGAGCGTGGAGATGTTCCACCTCATGGCCCAACGTGCCACGCGGCCTACGCATTTTTATCCGATGGCCTTGGCCACCTACCACTTCATGCCGCCGCCCGACACCGTGCAGGTGGAGCTTGGTGAACCGCGACGTATCCGTCGGTCTCCCATCCATATGGCGATCGCGCCGGAGTTCGATATGCACGCATTTAAGCAGGAGGACAAGCACGAACGGCGCGAAGCCCGTGCGCAGGCGGCGTGGCGCGCGGTGTGTGAGGCCTACGCGCGGTTCCCCGCCTGAGCCAGGACACCATGAGCAGTTCAATGGTCGCGATCCTGGCTGCGACAGCCCTGATGTTGTCGACTGATGCCGATGTCAGGCCGTTGGCGCCGGCGGCGCCGTTTCAAATGTCGGTATCGGTTAGTGATTCGCGCGGCCGGCCGGTGAAGGATCTGACGGCGGCTGACTTCAGCGTGAAGGTGGGTTCGTCTGAACTTCTGGTGGCGGGTGCGACGCTGGACACGAGGCCGGTGTCGATCGTTCTGATCATCGATGGCGTTGAGTCCACCGAAGTCCTCGATGCGCGTGCGGCGCTGACTGAAGTGCTCAAGCAATTTCGAAGCATGGCCGAAGGCGTGCGTTTGGGGATGATTCTCGGCGATGCGGGAGCCACGGTGCCCGAGTTGCAGGACGCCAACGAGGCGACCGCCGAACACAACCGGCGGGTCTCGGTGTTCTTTCAAGCGCCGCAGACGGCCCCGCCGATCGATACGCTTCGTGCCGCCACCGAGGCGTTGATGAAGGAAGAGAACCGGCGGCGGGCCATTCTCGTGCTGTCCCTGAACCGCCGAACCGCGAGTCAGCAGTATCTTGGAGATGTGGCAAACGGGCTGGGTCGTGCAGACATCCTGCTCGGCGCCGTGGAGACCGGACGCGGCTCCGACCAATCGCTGTGGCTCATTCACGACGCGGTCGGCGGTCGTCATGAGCGCGTCGGCGACGTGGCCTCCCTCGCCCTCGCAGGCGGCCGCCTGGCTCGTGCGCTGCTGTCTTCGTATCAGGTGACGTTCGACTCTAGCGGGCCCCTCAACGAGCGCCCGCGCGTCGAGGTGAAGACCCGCAAGGGGTTGACGGTGATCGCGCCGGCGTGGGCGCGTAGGCCTCGGGCTTGAGGACCAGCCCGAGCTACGTTCGGCATGCCAAGCTACGCGGGGGAGAATATCGATCCGGTCGTAGCTCGAGCTGTTCCTCAAGCCCGCAGTCCAGCGATCAAGCGCGGAACCCACCGCAGCGTCCGCGCGGAGGTGGGTGGAGCTAGCTGGGGCGGCCGCCTTCGCCAAGGCTACGGCAGGCCAAGCAGGGGGTCCCAGCGATAAAAATGCGGGAGCGACTGTAGCGTCCGCGCGGAAGTCGCGGACGCCAGCCGGGGTGCAGGGGACCCCGGCGATCAAGTAATGGAGGCGCCGCCCGGAATCGAACCGGGGATGGAGGTTTTGCAGACCTCTGCCTTACCGCTTGGCGACGGCGCCCTCTGGGAAAAACTGACTGATGGAGGCGAACGAAAACTCGCGTCAGTCAGGCACTAGGCCCGGCAACAACAGCGACACGCGAGACGGGTGCGGACAGTCATCGTTCGAGAAGTAGTCTACCAGAACGGCGGCCTTGAAACCCAGGCCGCCCTACGAAATGCCTGCAAAAACGCGCCAAACCCACAAGGTGTCTTGCCCTGAGCGGTGGCCTTTGTGTAGACTCACAAGGCTGCTCTGACGCGGGAATAACTCAGTGGTAGAGTGCGACCTTGCCAAGGTCGAAGTCGCGGGTTCGAATCCCGTTTCCCGCTCCATTCTCAACGCGTCGTCGCAAGCCGCACGGTCGTCCAGATGCCGATGGACTTGCCTTTCGCCGGCTCGGGTTTGCCCCCGCTCATGCCGCCAGTCGGAAGGCCCCCGCCCATGCCCCCGGCCATTCCACCGCCGCGGCCGCCACCGCGAGACGGTGTGCGGGGTGGCTCGGGTGTGACGATGCCGAGAGCGACGAAACCCTTGGCGAACTCAATGCCCGGTGCATAGGGACGGCCCTCGCCGCTTTCGAATGGCACCTGCACCTCCATGAAAAACGCACCGTCGTGACTGCCAATCCTGAGCGCTACGCCTGACGCCTCTTCAACCATCACGCGCCGCAGGTCGTCGCGACCGGGTCCAAGAATGTCGAAGTAACTCAGCAGCGGGGGCTCATCGGGTCTCGGCGGTAGCGTGCCGGGTGCCAGGCGGGAGCCGACCGGAGGAATGCGCACGCCGAAGGCCTGCCCCCGCTTCCCCTTTGGATCCACGTACACCGAAAGTCCTGCGCGAATGATCTGGGTGGTCACTGCCGCGTTGCTGGTGACAACCACGAAGTAGAGATGCTCGCGATCGTTGGCCACACCCAGGGCCACTTCCTTCGAGACGAAAGTCAGGTCCGTCCAGTCAGTCATCACCCCGTCAATGCGTACGTCGTCGGCACGCCATCGGCTTTGCACCGGGTCGTCCGCGCGAAGCGGTGCCCCCGCGGCGACAAGACCGCCGAACAACAGGAGCACCGCAATCGCGCGCACGGCGCGTCAGATCCCGCCGCTCGAGGGCGGCACGATGCCCTTGAGACGGAGATACGTCACCACGTTGCCGGAGTGTTCAAAGAGGTGCGAGGTGTTAAACGTGAGGCCGGCCATCTTCGTCTGCTACGCGCCAAACACGTCAACCATCTCGGTCTGCCATGCCGGAGTCACCGCGGCCCAGACGTTGTCACAGGAGGCGAATGCGTCGGCCAACGCCTTGGTGAGCTCCGCTTTGGTTGTGAGCTTCTCGGCATCGCCTGCGAGTGGTGAGTTGCCGCCCGCCGATATCGTGCAGATCATTCCCGTGGCGTTCGCAATCTGGCCCAGAAGCTGGCCAAAACTGCGGACCTCAGGTGTGGGCTTGAAGCTGTAGTTCGCCTCGGGCATCGCGGCTGCGCCCTTGGTGACCCAGCCTTTGACCAGCTCATACTGGCCCTTCATCGAAAACTCCGGCGCCTGCGCCGCCGCCGGCGAGGCCGACAGAGCCACGGCCATCACGAAAACGGAGAGTGTGATTTTCATCCGTTCATCATAGGGACATTCAGGGTTCGGCGCCAAGTCCGTGTGATACCGTCGCCGCATGAAGCATGACCTGAACGAAGCGTGGCGGTTCCTCAAGGCTAATAGGGGTTTCTTGGCGGTTGTTGTTTTGACCCTGGGCCTCGCCATCGGCGTGAACTCCACCATTTTCAGCGTGCTCAACGGAGTGTTGTTGCGCCCTCTGGACTACGCCGCACCCGAGCGGTTGGTGGTGGCGTGGGAAAACAACCAGACACTGGCGCAGGACCGCGCGCAGGTGTCGTCGGCCACGTACCTCGACTGGCGCAACCAGACGACCACATTCGAGAGCCTGGCCGTGTGGCGCTACAAGGGATTCACCCTCAAGACGGATAACGATGCCGAGCGCATCACCACGGTGGACGTCTCGCCGGTGATGTTCAACGTGCTCGGCGCCACGCCCGCGATCGGCCGGGTGTTCACGCTCAACGAAGAACGGCCGGGCTCAGCGAAGACGGTGGTATTGAGTTATGGCGCGTGGACGCGGCGGTTCGGTCAGGACCTGTCGGTGCTTGGTCGCACGTTGAACCTGGATGACAGCACCTACGAAATCGTCGGCGTGATGCCGCGCGGGTTTCAATTCCCCGCAGGCGATGCAGAGGTGGAACTCTGGGCGCCCCTCACGATCAATCCGGCGGCGCTCGCCTCGCGTCCACACCGTACCTACAACTCGATCGGCCGGCTCAAGCCCGGCGCGACCATCGAACAGGCGCAGGCGGACATGGATCGGATCGCCGCAACAATCGCGAAAGACTACCCCGAATCCAATGCGGGCTGGGGCGTCACACTCGTCCCCGCACATGAACAGGTGGTGGGCGACATCGGCAACACGCTGTGGGTGTTGTTCGGCGCGGTCGTCCTGGTGCTCGTGATCGCCTGCGTGAATATCGCCAACCTGTTGCTGGCACGGTCGGCGCGAACCGCAAAGGAATTCGCTGTGCGCGCAGCGATTGGCGCCAGCCAGTGGGCGCTGCTGCGGCGGTCGCTCGTGGAGAACGGCTCGCTTGCGGGCCTTGGCGGCCTGGCCGGACTCCTGCTCGCCTGGTGGGGTATCGCCGCACTGCGGCCGCTCATTCCCGCCAACGTGCCACGCGCCGACAACATCGGCCTCGGCTGGTCTGTGCTGGCCTTCACTGCAAGCACGTCCATCGTGGCCGCACTCATCTTTGGACTCTTCCCGGCGTGGCGGACGATGCGACCGCACCTTGTGGAGGTGTTCCAGGATTCCGGGCGAGGGGCCTCTGCCAGCCGGTCGGCGCGAAGGCTGTCGGACGCGATGGTGGCGGCCGAAGTGGCGCTGGCGCTGATGCTGCTCGTCGGCGCCGGCCTGCTGATTCGCAGCTTCGTCCAACTGACCTCGGTCGATCCGGGTTACCGAACCTCGGGCATTGTCGCAGCGCACATCGTGTTGCCGGCATCGCGTTACGGCTCGTCCGCCACAAAGAAGCAGTTCTTCGACGACCTCGTGTCACGTGTGAAGGCCATGCCTGGTGTGGAAAGTGCTTCGGCGGTCTCGGCACTTCCCATGAGTCCACTTGGCGTCCAGTTCGAGCTGCCGTTCACCATCGACGGCCTGGCCGAAGCGTCGCCGTCTGAGCGGCCCCGCGCGCGGTACCGGGCCGTGATGTCCGGCTACTTCGAGACGATGGGGATTAAGTTGCTCGATGGACGGACGTTCGACGACTTCGATGGCCGCGAGAACGGCGCCAAAGTCGCCATCGTCAACGAGCTTGTCGCGAAGCGTTACTTCAAAGGGGTGAGTCCACTCGACAAGTTGGTGCGGATCCCAATGGCGGGAGACCTGCGCATCGTGGGTGTTGTGACAGACATCAAACACGACGGACTCGCCTCTTCGGCCGAGCCCGAGGTCTTTGTGCCGTACTTCCAGTTTGCATTGAGCGAAATGCAGGTGGTGGGGGCGACGACGCAGCCGGCCAGTGCGGTGGCACCGCCGTCAGGGCGCAGATGATGCAAATCGACCCAGCCCTGCCCATCGCGAAGATCACCACGATTGAAGACCGGGTCTCGGCATCTGTCGCTCAGCCGCGCTTCAATATGACACTGCTGGCGGGCCTGGCGCTGTGCGCGGCACTGCTGGCGGCCGTGGGCGTATATGGAGTGGTCACGTATGCGGTGACGCGGCGGACAACCGAGATCGGCATTCGCATGGCGCTTGGCGCCGATGCCGGCGGCACATTCCAGATGGTGGTGCTCGGCGCCGCCAAGGTGGTGATGGTAGGCGTGGTGCTCGGCCTCACCGGCGCCGCGCTCCTGGGCAAGTCCATGGAGAGCTTGTTGTTTGGCGTGGCGACGCTTGACGCCACGACGTTCATCGTTGCGGGCCTAACCACGATCGCCATCGGACTTCTCGCGGCAATGCTGCCGGCGCTCCGCGCGACGCGCATTGACCCCGTCGCTGCGCTGCGGGACTAGGGTCCAGAGTCCAGAGTCCAGAGTCCAGAGTCCGGCTAATGGGGGAATGGACAATGGAGAGACGGCAGTTTCTGAAAACAGCTGGCTTCGCGGCAATGGCGGTGCCGTTCGCCGGCGTGGTGCAACCGAAGAAACACTACGTCTGGATGCGGCCATCGCTCACGCGGACAGACGATGAGTGGGCGCGGCAGTTTGATCAGCTGAAAGCTGCCGGGTTCGCCGGGATCATCCCGGAGGTCTACAACGGATCCAGCGCGCTTTGGGGCAGCACACGATTGCCCGTGCGTGGCCCATGGCTGGAGCGTGCGATTCCACTGGCCACCCGCGCAGGTCTTGAAGTGCATGCGTGGATGTGGTGCATGCCGTGTCTGCTGCCGTCGATCATTCGCGATCACTCTGACTGGTACAACGTCAACGCGAAGGGCGAGTCGGCCGTGAATAAGCCGGCCTACGTGGACTACTACAAGTTTCTGGACCCTGCTCACCCCGAGGTGCGGGCATTTGTGCGCGACACCGTTCGCGAACTTTCTGCGATGCCCGGCCTCACGGGCGTTCACCTCGACTACATTCGTCATCCCGATGCCATCCTGCCGTCTGACCTGTGGGCGAAGTACGGCATCGTGCAGGACAAGGTCTATCCGCCGTACGACTATGGCTACACCGAGTTGAGTCGCAGCGCTTTCAAGAGCACGCACGGCGTGGATCCGATGGCATTCACGGATCCGGAGAGCCAGCCGGAGTGGCTCGAGTATCGACTGAAGACCGTGGTCGATCTGGCGAACGACTTCCTGGCGCCGGCGGCGAAGGCAGGCGGCAAACAGATCAGCGCCGCGGTCTTCCCCGGGCCGAGCCTAGCCCGCACCATGGTGCGGCAGGACTGGGCGCGCTTTAATCTCGATGCGTTTTTTCCAATGCTGTACCACACGTTCTACCAGGCGGGCCCAGAGTGGGTGAAGCGTTACACCGAAGAAGCGACGCGCACCGTGAAGGCGCCTGTGTATAGCGGACTGTTTATCGGCCCACTCGGTGCGACTGATTTCGTGCGCACTGTCGAGATGGCGCTTGATGGCGGTGCGGCGGGCGTCTCGCTCTTCGACCTTGGCGCGCTCAGCGACGAGAGGCTGAAGCTCTTCGCGAAGGTGGCGGGAAGGTGACAGCCTCGCAGGTGATGGCCACCAGACAAGCGGTGGCCTTCCTCCTAATCATACTGTCGGGCCTCCTTGTGTCCGGCGGGCAATCACCGTCGGAACATCCCCGGGGCTACGTCGCCCATCGCGCCACTGCCCCGCTGACCATCGATGGCCGATTGGACGACGGACCGTGGCGGGACGCACCGTGGTCCGAGACCTTCGTGGACATCGAAGGCGACGCCAGGCCTCGGCCGCGCTTCGACTCGCGCGTGAAGATGCTGTGGGATGACGCGTACTTCTATGTCGGCGCCGACATGAAGGAGCCGCACCTCTGGGCCACGCTCACCACGCACGACTCGGTGATCTTCCGCGACCATGACTTCGAGATCTTCATCGACCCCAACGGCGACAATCACGAGTACTACGAGCTTGAGATCAACGCACTCGGTACGACATGGGACCTGCTGCTGCCGAAGCCGTATAGAGACGATGGGAAGGCGGTGAATGGGTGGGAGATTGCCGGCCTGAAGTCAGCGGTGCACCTGGACGGCACGCTGAATGACGGGCGGGATATGGACAGGGGCTGGTCGGTGGAACTTGCGCTCCCCTGGCCCGCGCTCGGCGAACTGGCGCGTCGCGCCTCGCCGCCTGTCAATGGCGACCAGTGGCGGGTGAACTTTTCGCGCGTCGAGTGGCAGTTGCAGCCCCCTCATCCTTCGACCGGGGCCTACGCCACAGTGCCAGACACGAAGGAAGACAACTGGGTGTGGTCACCCCAGCACGTGATCAACATGCATCGCCCTGAGCGGTGGGGCTACGTGCAGTTCTCCACCGCGAAGCCCGGGAGTTCTACTTTCCGCCCTGATCCCACGTGGCCCGCGCGACGTTGGTTGCACGCGGTCTACGCGTCGCAGGTGGCGTTCCGCAAGGCCCGTGGGCGGTTCGCGTCCACGCTTGGGGAACTCCGCGTCACCCCGCCTTCCGATTCGACGCTGGTCAGTCCGTCGCTTGCGGTCGTTGGAAGGCTCTTCGAGGCGTCCATCATGGTTCGCCTGCCTGGGCGCCCAGACGAGCAGCTGTTCATACGTCAGGATTCCCTGATTTCCCGACGATAATTCTTTCCCATGAAAAAGACGTCGGGTGTCTTTTTTCCGGCTCAGGCCAAAAGACACCCGACGTCTTTTTCTCGCCCGTGGCCCCTACTTGATCTTCACCGACGGGTTTGTGACCGGCGCGTTCGGCAGCCGCGACCATTCCTCGAACGACCCGTCGTAGAGCAGCACGGGGAACCCCAGCAGCCGTGCGCCAAAAATGGTTGCGGTGGCCTGCTGACCGATGTGGCAGTACGCCACCACGGTGTCACCAGGCTTGACGCCCGCGGCGGTGAACAGGGCGCGCAGTTCGTCCACGGTCTTGAACAGCGACGCGCCGTTCGTGATCTCGCTGAACGGCACGCTTACTGCCCCTTCGATGTGCCCGGTCTTGTGCGGGCGCTCAGCGCTGCCACCGGTGGCCACGCCGTCGTAGAGCGTCTTCGCGCGCGCGTCCACGATCTTGAAGCCAGGCTTCGTCAGATGCTCGCGCACAAACGTGCCGTCCACCACCAGTGGCTGGATGCTGAGCGGCTTCAGGCTGCCCTGCGTAACCGCCGGCGTCACGTCGGAGGTTGGCCGTCCAGCGGCCACCCATCCTGTGAGTCCACCATCGAGCAACGACGCGCGGCCACCCAGGCCGGCGGAGTCGAGCGTGAGCATCACGCGGGTGCTCGACTGGATGGAGTTGGTCGCCGGATACACCACAATGCGCGACGTATCAGACACGCCGAGGGCTTCGAGCTTCGCCTTCAGCTGATCGGCCGGCAACACCTGCAGCGTGAGCCCCGTTGCGCTCGGGTCCGATACGGACACGTCCGCCAGAGTAATCAGTCGTGCGCCCAGAATGTGGGCTGCGTAGTCGCGTGCGCTACCCACATGCAACAGCACTAGGTCGGCATCGTTCAGATGCTCGACCAGCCAGTCGGCAGACACGAGGCGCGGCGCCGGCGCTTGAACTGCCGGCGACACCGAGA
>SHUF01000061.1 GCA_009694745.1 Acidobacteriota bacterium | reverse complement strand
GTCGGTTTGTCGGTGGTCGCCTGATCATTCACCATCAGTGTGTTGTCGGGCGTCAACGTATAGACCACATGGGCGGTGACCTTGCCCGGATACCCTTCTTCGCCGTCAGCACTCGTGTATTCCAGCCGTACACCGGCTCCGGTCCGGTCCTGGAACGGCTCGGCCTTCCAGACCACCTTGTCCCAGCCCTTGAGGCCGCCGTGCAGGTGGTTCGGGCCGTTGTTCTTCGCGAGCGTATACACCTTGCCGTCGAGCGTGAAGGCTCCGTTCGCGATGCGATTGCCCACCCGGCCGATCAGGCTGCCGAAATACGGAGAGTTGGCCTCGTAGCCGGCCACCGTGTCGTGGCCCATCACGATGTCGCCTGCCACGCCGTTCCGATCGGGCGTCTTGAGCGACATGATGATGCCGCCATAGGTGAGCACCGTCATCTCGATGCCCTTGCCATTTCGAAGGGTGATGACGTCTACCGGCGTGCCGGCTGCCGTGGCGCCAAAAGGCACCGAGGTGATACGGGTATCGTTGGCAGGCATTGGCGGAGATGATTCTCCACCACCACATCCCACCGCAATCACCCCGACAATCACCGCCACTGCTGCGTGCCTCATGAACGTTCCCCCTCTTGAACTCTGGACCCTGGACTCTAGACCCTGGACTCTGAACCCGAGTGGATCGTATACGATTGCCGCCGAATGACAACGGCCGGTTTGGAGTTTCGTGACGTGGCGAAGGCCTTTGGCGCTGTACAGGCGCTGCGGGGCGTCAGCTTCACGATTGCCGCCGGCGACGCGCACGCGTGTGTCGGCGAAAACGGCGCTGGCAAATCCACGCTGCTCAAGATTCTGGCCGGGATCATCAGGCCCGACCGCGGAGCACTCTCGTGGGCCGGCGAACGCGTGCATTTCTCCAGTCCGCGCGAGGCCCTCGGGCACGGCATCGGCATGGTCTACCAGGAGATGCTCGCGTTTCCCAACCTGTCGGTCACGGCGAATATTTTTGCGGGCCGTGAAATCACGGGACCGTGGGGACGCCTCGACGAACGGGCGATGCGTGCGCGCACGCAGGAGTTGCTCACGCAACTCCACGTGCCCGTGACCCCGGACACGTCAATGGAGCGCGTGTCGACCGCGTGCGCGCAATTGGTGCAGGTCGCCCGCGCACTCGCCTTCGACTGCCGCGTACTCGTGCTTGATGAACCTACGACATCGCTGACCGACGCCGAAGTCGATCACCTGTTCGGTGTGGTGGGACGCTTGCGGCAGCAGGGCGTCACTGTGCTGTTCGTCTCGCACCGGCTCCCGGAGGTGTATCGCCTCTGTGACCGCATTACCGTGCTGCGCGACGGCCAATTCGTCGGCACATTCGAACGCGCGACCACGCCGTCCGACGACATCGTGCGGGCGATGGTCGGACGTGAGCCCCCCAAGCGTGTGCCCCGGGTCAGTTCCCCAGTTTCCACCTTCGCTCCTGCGGAGCTACGGCGGACAAGCCCCAGTTCCCCAGCTCTCCAGGTCCGCGGGCTCTCCAGTCGGCCCGCGTTTGAGGACGTCTCGTTCCAGGTGGCGCCGGGCGAAATTGTCGGCATGTTCGGCCTGGTGGGATCTGGTCGTACCGAGATTCTCGAAACCCTTTTCGGCCTGGCGGTTCCCGACGCGGGACAGGTGGCCGTAGATGGGCAGGCCATCCACGTGCGCTCGGCGCGGGATGCCGCCAGGGCTGGTCTCGCGCTAGTGCCGGAGAATCGGCAGCGCCAGGGACTGTTTTTTAATCTCTCGCTCCGCCACAACCTGGTGTTACCGCTGGCAGCCAAGCAGGGCGTTGGCGTGATTCGCGATGCGGGTGAGGAAGCCGTCGCGCGTGCGCAGGTCGAGTCGCTCGCGATCAAGACGCCCCACCTGCGTGTGACGCCCGACGCGTTGTCGGGCGGCAACCAGCAGAAGATTGTTGCCGGCAAATGGCTGGCGACGACGCCGAAGGTATTGCTGCTGGATGAGCCCACAAAGGGTGTGGACGTCGGCGCCAAGTTCGAGATTCACAATCTGATCCGGCGCCAGGCCGATGCGGGGATGGCCTGCCTGATGGTCTCGAGCGACCTGCCTGAAGTGCTCGCCCTGGCCGATCGCATCCTCGTGATGCGCGAGGGGCGCTTGCGCGGCGAACTGCCTGGGGCCGGCGCCACCGAAGAGGCCGTGATGCGGCTCGCCACGCAAGAAGCAGGAGGCACAGCGTGAAGAAGGTGTGGCAGGTGCGCGAAGTCAGCACGTTGATGATCCTCGTACTGGAGGTCGCGTTTTTTACGTGGTATCTGTGGCCGTCGGATGGCGGGCATCCGTTCCTGAACGTCGGTAACGCGCTGCTGATTCTCAAGTACTCGTCGATCTACGGCATCGCGGCCATCGGCGCGGCCATTGTCATCATCACCGGCGGCATCGACCTGTCGTCGGGGGCCGTGATCGGCCTCACAAGTGTGGTGACCGGGTATTTCTTCGTGCAGGCCGAATGGTCACTCACCGCTAGCGCCGTGATGGGCCTGATGGTTGGCCTCTCCGCCGGTCTGGCGTCGTCATGGTTGATTGTCGGCATGCGGTTGCCGCCATTCATCGCCACACTGGGCGTCATGGGCATCTGGCGCGGCGCGGGCTACATCATCACCGAGGCGCGCTTCTACGATCTCTCCGCGAAGCTGCCGCGCAACTGGACGGTGGCCGGTGTGTCAATCGACTGGGTCCCGCCGCTGGTGATGGTGACCCTGGCCGCGATCTTCCAGGTACTGATGAAGCGCTTCCAGTGGGGCCGTGCCATCTTCGCGGTGGGCGGCAACGAAACCGCCGCCTTGTTCTCCGGCCTTCGGGTCGGGTTGGTCAAGACCACGGCCTACGTCACCGCGGGCCTCCTTGCGGCGATTTCAGGCGTCGTGCTGGCGGTGGTGCAGGGGCAAGGTAAAGCCGACCTCGCCAATGGGTACGAACTCGACATCATCGCGTCGGCGGTGGTGGGCGGCACCAGTTTGACCGGCGGTCGAGGGTCGGTGGCCGGCGCCGTACTCGGTGCGCTGATTTTTGGCGTCCTGCGCAATGCACTGCCGCAGATTCCGGGCGCAACGTTCTATGATCGGGTCATCGTCGGACTGGCGGTCATCGTCATTGTGGTGATGGACCAGGTGATGGTGAAAAGGGCGTCTTGAGTCCAGGGTCCAGAGTGCAGGGGAAAACAATGAAGAGATTGGTGTTGAGTGTTGTCGCGTTGGCAATGGGCGTGGTGGCGTGTGGTGGCGGAACTCCCGATGCACCTCCGGCGCCAAAGAAACTGCGCTTCGCGCTGATTCCGAAGTCGCTCGACATTCCGGTGTTTGACTACGCGCGCATCGGCGGCGAGCGCGCGGCGGCCGCGCTGGGCGTCGAGGTCATCTATCGCGGTCCCGACCGCGCCGATGAGTTGCGCCAGAAGGAAGTGCTCGAATCGTTTATCACGCAGAAGGTGGATGGCATCGCCATCTCGGTGTCGAATGCCTCCTTCCTGACACCGACGATTGACCGCGCGGTTGAAGCCGGCATTCCAGTGGTTACCTGGGACTCGGATGCGCCTGCCTCCAAACGACTCGCGTTCTACGGCGTGGACGACTACAAGTCCGGCATCGTCATGGGCGAGGAGACGGCTAGGATGCTGAACGGCAAGGGGACGGTGGCGTTCATCACAAGTCTTGGTGCCAACAACCTCGCCCGGCGGCTCGAAGGCGCGCGGGAAGCCCTCGCGAAACACCCCGGCATTACCATCCTTGAGACCTACGACATCAAGGAAGACAGCGTGCGCACTGGCGAGATCATCGCGACTGGCACGAATCGGTACCCCAACCTCGGTGCCTGGATTTCTGTGGGCGGCTGGCCGGTGTTCAGCGCCAATGCGCTCGCTCCGGTGCCGCCGACGACGAAGTTCGTGTCGTTTGATACGGTCCCGTCGGCCATCACTCTGCTGCGCGCGGGCAAGGTCCAGGTCCTGCTCGGCCAGAAGTACTTCGGCTGGGGTGAGGAGCCCATCAAGCTCCTGCACGGCATTATCAACGGCCGCAAACCTGCCAATCCGATCATCGACTCCGGCGTGGACGTCGTGACCGCCGCCACTGTGGACGCCTACGAGGCGGCCTGGAAGGTCATGGTGGCGGGAGGAAAGTGAGGAACTGGGGCTTGTCCGCCTTAGCTCCGGAGGAGCGAAGGTGGAAACTGGGGAAGTGGGGAAGTGGGCTTGTGGAGGGCCGTTTGCACCTCGTCGCGTGAGGCCCGAAGCCGGTCGATGTCGAGGATCAAGGTGTAGAGGTGTCGCGCATGACGAGTGTCGGCCGCGGCGGGCGCCGGCAGGAATGCCTAGATATCCGCGAAGGCCTGGTCGTACCGTGCCCAGATGGCCTCGCGGCGAACCAGGTTCGCTTCCACTCGCGCGAGCTGAGGCAGACCGATGGCGGTCTGCAGGTCCATCATGTTGTATTTGAAGCCCGCTTCCACCACGTCGTAGTGCTTGAAGCCCGCGTCAGAGAACCGTTTCCAGGCGTCTGCGCTGAGGCCGTGCAGCGCGAGGCGCTGGACGCGCGCCGCCCATTCCGCATTCGCGGTGACGACCATGCCGCCTTCGCCAGTGACGACATTCTTCGTGGCCTAGAAGCTGAATGCGCCAAAGTCGCCGAAGGTTCCTGCGTGCTGGCCCCGCACCAGCGTCTCGACGGCATGCGCGCAGTCTTCGACGAGGTGAAGACCGTGGGCCGTCGCCAACGCCATCAGCGCGTCGGGGTCGCAGGCGCGGCCCGCAAAGTGGACGGGCAGGATCGCCCGGGTTCGGGGCGTGATCTTCCTGGCGGCGTCGGCCGGGTCCAGGCACATCGTCGATCGATCCACATCGGCGAAGACCGGTACGCCTCCGGCCTGAATGACGACGTTGGCGGTGGAGGCGAAGGCCATGGCCGGCACGATGACCTCGTCACCGGGCCCGATGCCGAGGGCGACGAAAGCGAGATGCAGTGCCGCAGTAAAGGAGTTCACGGCAACTGCATGCGGCGTGCCGATGTAGGACGCAAAGGCCTGTTTAAACTCCTTGGCGCGCGGCCCGGTGCCGATCCAGCTGGATCTCATCGCCGCGACGACGCCTTCGATTTCGGGCTCGAGCAATTGAGGGCTCCCGAACGTGAGATAGCGGGCACGGACGGGGGCGTCCACATTGCAGCCGCGGTTTGACATTCGCTTCACTCTAGCGCGACCACGCCCTCCGGATGTGTGAGAATCTGCGGGGAGATTATCTCATGAAGCAACGTCTGACATTCGTCTTGGCCTGCGCCGCGCTCGTGGCCGCGGCCGTCGCGCCCTCGGGACAGGCCCCCACCAACGACCGGCTCAACGCCACGGTGTTCGAAGGACTGGAACTGCGCAGCATCGGTCCGGCGCTTGTGACCGGCCGCATTGCGGACTTCGACGTCGATCCGAAAAACTCGAACGTCTACTACGTGGCCACGGCAGCCGGCGGCGTGTGGAAGAGCGTCAACCGCGGCATCTCCTGGGTGTCCACGTTTGATCAGGGCGGGTCGTTCAACCTCTGTTGCATCAAAGTCGATCCGAAAGACTCCAACATCGTGTGGCTCGGCACGGGCGAGAACTCGAATCCGCGTAGCTCGATGATTGGTGACGGTCTCTACAAGTCCACCGACGCGGGCATGACCTGGACGCGAGTGGCCCTGGCGAAGTCCGAGCACATCGGGAACATCCAAATTGACCCTCGCGACTCCAACGTCGTCTACGTCTCCGCGCAGGGCCCGCTGTGGTCCGCCGGCGGCGAACGCGGCCTCTACAAAACGACCGACGGTGGCAAAACCTGGAAAGAAATTCTGACGGTCAGTCCGGATACCGGCGCCAACGAAGTGGTGATCGACCCGGCCAGCCCAAATACCCTGTACGTCGCGATGTGGCAACGGCGTCGCGCCGTGGGACAGTTCATCGGCGGCGGTCCGGAGAGCGGCATCTACAAGTCCACCAACACCGGGCAGACGTGGACGAAGCTGACGAATGGACTGCCCAAGATGGACATGGGGCGCATCAATCTGGCCGTGGACGCGAAGGTGCGTCCCACCCGCGTCTACGCGATGATCGATGCGTTGCAAGAGGAACGCGGCGTGTACCGCACCGACGACCAGGGCGTGACGTGGGCGCGGGTGGGGAAGACGGCGCCCGGCGGTGGCCGTGGTGGCGTCGGCACGGCGCTCGAGGCCAACGACGCGCGTGCGAACGACGAGGACGAGGTGGCGCAGACCGAGAGCGGCCAAGAAGCGCCGCCACAGGCCGCCGGCGACAACTGGTTCATGAACGCCGACCCCGGCTACTACAACGAGATTTTTGTTGATCCCATCCGCCCGGACACGCTGTACGCCGTGAGCACCAACATGGCACGCAGCACGGATGGCGGCCGTACGTGGAGCAACATGCCGACCGCGGGCGTCCACGTGGATCACCACGTGATTTGGCCCAACCCGAACGACCGGAACCACTTCGTGCTGGGCAACGACGGCGGCCTCTACGAGTCGTACGACGAGGGCCGCACGTGGCGGCATTTCACGAACCTGCCGATTTCGCAGTTCTACCGCGTGTCGGTAGACAACATGAAGCCGTTTTACAACGTCTGCGGCGGCACCCAGGACAACGGCTCGTTCTGCAGCCCCCATCGCACCCAGAACACGGTCGGCATCCGCACTAGTGACGTCTACATCACGGGCGGCGGCGACGGCTTCACCACCCGCAGCGATCCTGAGGATCCGTACTTCACGTATGCCACGTCGCAGAACGGCGCGGTCACACGCCTCGACCTGCGCACCGGGCAGTCGCAGTCGATTCGCCCGAATGCCAACAACACCCGCAACCTCGACGGCAGCGAGCTTGCCCCGGCCACCGGTGGCCGCGGCGGCGGCATGCCGAGCGAACGACCCAACTGGGACGCTCCCTACATCGTCAGCCCGCATAACCCGAAGAGCCTGCTGTGGGCGTCGAACTTCCTGTATCGCACAGAGGACCGTGGCGACAGCTGGACGCGCATCAGCTTGGACCTGACGCGGCAGCTCGACGCCAGTGAAGTGTCCATCATGGGCAAGCAGTGGGACCGGACCAAGACGGTCGGCTTCAATCGCGCCACCACGGCGCTGAGCAACATCGTGTCGGTGGACGAGTCGCCGCTCCTCGCAGGCCTCATCTACGCAGGCACCGACGATGGGTTGTTGCAGGTGACGGAAGACGGCGGCCGAACCTGGCGCAAGACCGAAGATTTCCCGGGCGTGCCGAAGTTCACGTATGTGTCGGACGTGGTGGCCTCTCCGCGTGATTCGAACGTGGTCTTTGTCACGCTCAACGACTGGCAGCGCGGCAACTACAAGCCATACGTGGCGCGCAGCAACGATCGCGGCCGCACGTTCACGTCGATTGCGAGCAACCTGCCCGACCGGCATCCGACGTGGGCAATTATTCAGGATCACGTGAACAGCAATCTGCTGTTTCTTGGCACCGAGTACGGGCTATTCGTGACGGTGGACGGCGGCGCGCACTGGGTGCAGCTCAAGGGCGGTCTGCCCACGGCGCAGGTGCGCGACTTGGATGTTCAGACCCGTGAGAACGATCTGATACTGGGCACATTCGGCCGCAGCTTCTACGTGCTGGACGACTACAGCGCGTTGCGCGGCGTGTCGGCCCAGAGTTTTGCCCAGGAAGCGCAGTTGCTGCCGTTGCGCCACGCGTACCAGTTCCCGATGAAGAATCAGGTTCGCGCTGCCCAGGCCGATTGGCGGGCGCCGAACCCGCCCTACGGCGCGATTCTCACCTACCACCTTCGTGACGCAGCTGCCGCAGGCACGCAATGGGCGATTGCGATTACCGATGCCGCGGGCCGCGAAGTGCGTCGCATCGATTTAACCAGTGAGGCCGGCGTGAAGCGCGTGGTGTGGAATTTGGCCGGGGCGCCTCCAGCGCCTGCGCCTGCAGGAGCGCCCGCGGGTGGCCGCGGCGGTCGTGCTGGCGGTGGCGGAGGATTCGGTGGACGCGGCGGCGGTGGCGGCACGGCCGTCGAGCAGGGCCGCTACACGGCGACCATCGGCAAGGTGGCCAATGGCACGTTTACGGCTATTGGTGCCGGGCAGAGCTTCACCGTAGTACCGCTTCCCGACGGAAACCGGTAGTTTCCGAACGGCTACCGATACAACAGGAAGCGCTCCCGGAGATTCATGAACTCAGCGACCTCGTCTGCCCACGGGCGGGCGAGGTCGTTCGTCGTACGGCCGGCTCCCAGCCCTTCCCGTAGCTGCGCCGATCCGTAGAGGATGTCGATTGGCGGGATCGTGTCTTCGTACTCGTAGGGCGGTTCGCGCCACGCAAATTGATCCGGCCCGGCGGCGCGGAATGCTTCGATCAACGCCACGCCAGTTTCGACCGCGCGAAAGACCGCGCGATCCGTCACGTGGATCTGGCAGCCTCCGCACAGGACCTTCGCATGTTTGTGGAACGCCGGCTCGAAGGCGTGGGGGCGGAAAGTGACGCCCGGCAACTGCCGTGCATTCAGCGCTTCGCAGAACGGTTCCGGTGACACCCACGGCGCGCCACACAGTTCAAACGGTTTCGTGGTGCCGCGCCCTTCCGACACGTTGGTGCCTTCAAACAGGACCGTGCCTGGATAGACGATGGCGGTGTCGAGTGTGGGGACGTTGGGTGAGGGCAACACCCAGGGCAGACCGGTCGAGTCGAAGTACTGCGCGCGCGACCAACCCTGCATCGCGACCACTTCAAGCTTGGCGCCGATTCCGAACTGGTCGTTGAACAAACGGGCCAGTTCGCCAATCGTCATGCCGTGGCGCATCGGGATCGGATACTGCCCGACAAACGACTCAAACCCCGGCAGCAACATCGGTCCCTCGACTTGTGCGCCACCGATGGGATTGGGCCGATCGCACACCACCACCGGCACGCCGTGCGCCGCAGCGGCAGTCAGGCAGTTGGCCATCGTGTAGATGTAGGTGTAAATGCGCGTGCCCACATCCTGGAGGTCGATGACCAACGCGTCCAGGCCGGCGAGCATGTCCGCCGTGGGCGTGCGGGTCTCGCTGTACAGGGAATAGACCCTGACGCCACGCGTGGGGTCGTCGCCATGCGGCGACTCGATCATGTTCTCCTGGAGGTCTGAGCGGAAACCGTGCTGGGGACCAAACACCGCGCCCACGCGCACACCCGCGCCTTCCGCTCGGCTGATCACGTGCTGCAGCCTGGCATCGATCGAAGCCGGATTACAGACCAGTCCGATCGTCCTGCCCCGCAGGAGCGACCGGTCGAAGAGCGTATCGGAACCGAGAATCACGGCAGTCATATTAATACTGCGCGACGATCGTCGCCGACGCGCTCAGGCCTGGCGCGAAGACCCATCGCGGATCGGGGCTGGCGAAGTACGACCGGTTGAGCAGGTTCCTGCCGTTGGCGCGCAGTTCGATATGCGGTGACAGTGTCCAACTCGCGCCCGCATCCAGGAGCGTATAACCGGGCGCACGGACTTCGCTGACGCCGGGCCGCTCGTCGTCGCTGAAGGCGGCGACGCGTACGTGAGCGGAGCCCTTGTCCAACAAACGCTTGCGCAGGACGACCGCCGCCATGTTGGGCGACACGTCGTCGAGCCACAGTGTGTTGCTGGCTTCTTCCAGCGCGCGTCCACGTGCAGTCTGGCCGCTGAGTTCGAGCGAGAAGCCACGGCCCAGGTCAGCCTGCGCTTCTACTTCGACGCCACGGTACTGCGCCGTGCCCCTGTTGCGGAAAAAGAAGAAGTCCGTCGCGGTCGAGTAGCGCTCCACCAGGGCGGTGATTCGATACTGGTAGACGTACGCGGCGAGCCGGATGCGGCCGGCCGAATAGCGGGCACCCAGATCCAACTGGATGCTGGTCTCAGGGTCGAGGTCAGGATTCCCCGTGATGAAACCGCGACCGGAGGGACCCTGGTAGAAGCGGTCAGACAGCGTCGGATCCCTGAAGCCCCGCGAGATCTGCCCCGTAAAGGTCAGCCCGTCAAAGGGCCCGATCGTCACCGCACCAAAACCCGACACCGCCTGGTGGGAGATGGACGTGTCACCGAAATAGCCACCGATGTTCTTCGACGACACAAAGTCCACCCGCGCGCCACCTGTGGCCCGGAGGCGAGGGGCCACGGACACGTCGGCCTGGAAGAAGAGCCCGGTGTCGGTGCGACGCGCTGAATCGGTCGAGAGATTGTCGGTGCGGGACGTTTCGTCGCCGGCGGCGTTGAAGTCTATCTGGATATCGTGCGCCTCAAGTCCGAGCCGGCCGTTGATGTCCGCGCCAAATTCAAGGCGCGCACGGCTGAGGAACTTCTCCCCGATCGCACGCAGTGAAAAGTCCTTCGCCTCGATGTCGGCGCGCACGATCTGACGCCTGACGGTGGCGGTCGGATTCTGCTCCTGGTCCGTGCGTTGTGCCACGGTGCCGAAAAAGCCCTGCACCCGCACGAGGTCGAGTCCCGCCACCCGCGCCATTTCATACGAGGCCGTGGCGCGATGAGAATTTTCGAACGGATAATAAGACCGGGTGGCCGCCGAGTTGTTGCGTGGGCGTTCGATGTTGCGGCTAAAATCGCTCTGCCAGCCCAGCGAGAGCAGGCCGCCTCCGACCTGCTGATCCACGCGTGCCAGGAACCCGCGATCTTCGTAGCCTGAATTGAGCACTGCGGCTGTTGGGCCCTCATAGTCCTCAACCTTCCGCGCGTGCGCCTGCACGACAAACGCTCCCGTCGCATGGCCCTTCTGGATTTCGATGCCGCCCCGCCGATCGGGCACGCCGGTACCAAGGCTCCCCGTCACCTTGCCGCGCCACGGGCCGCCAATGGTGGGGCGAGGTGTCTGGACCGAGATCACGCCGCCGAAGGCATCCGAACCGTAGGCCACAGAGCCAGGGCCTTTGGCGATGTCGACGGAACTGATGCCAAACAGATCCATGAAGGTGGCGCTCGGGCCGACTCGGCGCTCAGAAGTCACGCGGGCTCCGTCGATCAGGATTACGGTGCGTCCGCGCGCCAGACCACGCACGGCGGGGACTGCGGCCTGGCCTTCCGAAACCTGATTCACGCCGGGCACATTCTCAAGCGCCTGCATGAGGTTGGCCGGCTGGCGCAGCGCCACGTCGCGTCCCGAGATCAGCGCCATGCCGGCGCCGGGCGCCGCATCAATACTCGGGGCCAGGCCGGCGGTGACGGTGACCTGTTCATTCACGACTGGTTCAATGGAGATCGTGAGTACTGCTGCCGCATCAAGGCTCGTGACGCGAGCCGGCCGAGTCAGCGTGCCGTTTGGCAACAGCACCAGCACTTCAAACGGGGCCACCGGATCCGGCTTCCACGAGAATCGCCCGTCGGCGTCGGTTCTCACGGATCCGGTCAGGCCCACAATCATAACTTCTGCGCCGGCCACCGGCGTGCCGGTCCGTTTATCGACGAGGCGCCCCTCGAGGGCGAAGGCACTGGAGACGACGGTGAGTAGGGCCACGGCGACAACCGCCATGACCCTGAACATGCGCATGTAAGAACAATAGTGCTGCACGGAGCCCTACTACCAGAGACAGTATGAAATTAGGAAATTAGGAACTGAGGAAATTGGGAACTGTCTTACGGAAGTAGCGCGATCACGACTTCCATCATGTCGTGGATGTCACGCTGGAAGGCGAGGGCGAGCGTGACCATCGCGGTGGTGAGGCCAAGGCTCAGACCACGGCTCGCGCGGCCCGCCGCAGCCGGGGCCGCATCAATCAACCGCCGGACACGGCCTTCGACGCTGTCGCCCCGATAGAGCGCGCTCGCGGGCAGTTGTGCGCCGTGGAAGACCACAGACGCGTGCTCGGTGGCCCGTGGCGCGAGGCGGGCCACACGAAGCAGCGCGCTGGCCAGATGGGCCCGGACATCCTCTCCGCGATCGGCGGCCACATCGTCGGCCGCTTCTTCGGTGGCCACGCGCCAGTCGTCGCGCAGCCGAACACCGGTCGCGGTGTACGACAGGGGATCGGGCGCTGCGGCAAAGAGCGCGCGCCGCAGGTTGTCCCAACGACGGAGGTGGCCTTGTTCGTGCGCAAGGATGGCCCGGAGTTCATCGGTACTGCATCCATCAAGCACGGTGGCGTCCACCACAAGCGTGGGGCGGAAGATCCCGACCACCGCCACCACGGGGAACCCGGAGTCGATGCGGAAGGCCGGCACCGTGACACCCGGCACCGAGAGCGGTGTGGCGTCTGCCAGCCAGGACGTCAGGAGTCGGCGCGTTTCGATCCGCATGCGCCAGAGTCGGGTGAGGAATACCGAGATCAACCAGGCGCCCGTCGTGGCACTGGCGAGTATCGTCCACCCCAGCACTTCGTCCACATCACGCGACTCGAAGCGCCACAGTCCCGTGAGCGCAAACAGGCAGGCGAGTGCGGCCGCGCCAGAGGGAAGGAGGCGCAGGCGCAGGAGGGCGTCGGCGCGAGCGGCCGCAGCCCCGGAAGGCGTTCGCCGCCACCACATCACGGCGACGACCACCGATGTCACAAGGGCAGCCACGCCAAACGCGGCGAGCGCCAGCACGAGGCATCGCAGAACGAATGTCATTCAGGGTTCTCGCGATGCGCGCGGCGTGCGCGAACCAGTGTCTCCAACTCACTGAGGAGGGCCTCATCGTGATCGCCGAGTGCCTCGACAAAACACGACAGGACCGGCGTGGCCGACGGTCCGCCTCGTTCAACGGCCGCCAGCAGGGCTTGTGTGGCCCGGCGCGAATCAAACGCGGCTCGGCCGTACACCGGCTCGTAGGCGAAGGCCCGGCCTGCTTTGGTGCGCGTGAGCACCCGCTTCCGATGGAGGCGGTCCAGCGTGGTCATCAGCGTGGTGTACGCGATGTCGGAGAACTCAGGCTGGAGGTCGCGCACGGTGGCGGAGGTGCCGCGAGCCCACAGGGCGTCGAGTACGCGCCATTCCAACGGCCCCAGCAGGGTGGAGGTCTTGTTAACCATTGGTGCGGAATACTCCCCAATCCACGCCGACAGTTTACCGTAATGGCGCCTGCCGATGTCGGGCCCGGGAGGCAGGGAGTTGGCACGGTTGATGCAATAATTCGCGAATATAGGGAGCGTGTTATGAAGAAGTTCGTTGCTGGATTGACGGGAGTGTTATTGGTCTCGGGTATGTCACTGGTGGCCGCCGGAACACCTGGCGCGCAGGATGCCGCCAAGATCGAAGCGGGAAAAAAGTGTACGACGCCAACAAGTGCATAACGTGCCACGCGATTGACGGCAAGGGCATGAAGAAGTGCCCGCTTGATGGCATTGGCACCAAGTTGTCGGCCGACGACATCAAGAAGTGTATCGCCACGCCGGCCGAGATGGAGGCCAAACAGGCCGTCAAGCAGCCGCTCAAGATGAAGGCGTTCAAGCTGGCGCCGGCAGACCTGGACGCGCTCGGCGCCTACTTGGGATCCCTCAAGAAGAAAATGAGCCAATTCGCCAATGTCGTGATCGGAGGTCCCGGGCTGCCTATCGAATGTCATGGCACAGGTCGCATGACTGGCTGATCACACGGCCGTCGGCGGCCTTGTGGTTGTCGTCGTGGCACCTGAAGCAGCCGGGGAAGTCCATGTGGCCGATGTTGTTCGAGTACTTGCCGAACCCCACCTTCATGCTTGGGAACACGTTGCGCCGATAGAGTTCCTGCGTCGCGTTGACCACCCGTTCCACATCCTGCCTGAGCCCCATGTAGGCGGCTGAGACCTCTGTGCGGTAGAAGCCGCGCAGCGAGGCGGCGATGGCGTCGCGGTCAGCGCCGCCACCGATTCACGACGAGCGAACGGCAGGTCCAGCGGCATTTCCCCAGCCGACAAGGCCGCGTCAACCGCGCGCTCAGGCGTGTTCGCGAAGGGGTGACCCGCGCGGTTGTGGCAGTCCACACAGTCAAAACGGCGCTTCTCGCCCGCGGCAAGCGCGTCGGCGGGCGTGCCTTCTGCCACGTACTCGCGCACAGTGCCGTCCTTGTAGCTCACACGCACCCAGGGAATCACGTCGCGTTTGTCATCGGTCGCGATGTATTCAATCGTGCTCGACGCGCCGGGTTCAATTTCGCTCGATCACCGCCACACTGGGGAAAAATCCCCGCTCATGAGACCCGCTGGCCGTGAGTGTAAACGTTGAACCGCCCGTCGCGAACGAATCCGAGCACGGTAATGCCGCACGCGCGCGCCGCGTCCACCGCAAGGTCCGTTGGTGCCCCGACGGCCACGATCATGGGTAGCCCCGCCATGGCCGCCTTCTGCACGATTTCGTACGCCACTCGGCCGCTCACGGCGAGGATGAGGTCGCGAGCCGGCAGGGCGTCGCGGCGAAGCAGTGCACCCACGACCTTGTCCACGGCGTTGTGGCGGCCCACATCCTCGCGCACGTCCACCAATGCGCCGTCCGCCGTGAAGACCGCTGCGGCATGCAGGCCCCCTGTCTGGGCAAACGCGTGTTGCGCCTCGCGCAGCCGTGCCGGCAACGACTCAAGGAGATTGGCGCTGACGCGCGGCGCCTCGGCGGCCAGCGGCGCGCCCAGGCGATCTATCTGCCGCATCGACAGCCGGCCGCACAGCCCACACGCGCTGGTCGCGGTGCCCACGCGATCACTGATGGCGCTGACGTCCGCCCTTGGGCCCACCCAGACGTGGATCACGTCGGTACGATCGGCTGCGCCAGTCTCGCGCGCGTCATCGTAGTGCACCTCGATCGCCACGAGATCTTCGGCGCGCGCGACGACGCCTTCGGCCGCCAGCACGCCTGCCGCCAAATCCTCGTCATGCCCGGGTGTGCGCATGAGCAGGCCGAGGTCGCGTTCGTGGCCAGTGTGCGCGTGCAGGCGCAGGGCGATCGGTGCCTCGACCGCCACCAGGTCTTGATCGTGCGTCAGCCCACCCGAGACATAACGCGTCACGGTGCGAACGGCCACCGGTCGCGTCATTGGCGCCTCCACGCGAGCCACGCCCGCCACGCTTCCACGAACAGGCTGGCCGCCGCCCATGCCACCAGGGCGGCCACGGGCCAGGCCACGGTCCACGGCTGCCAGACTGAGAGCGCGGCCACGATCATTCCGGTCAGGCCCAGCACCACCAGCGGCGTCACTTCAAAGTCCTCGAGCGGCCGGCTTGCGGTCGGCGCCGCGCCGACGCTGCGCGCTACGCCCGTGACCTCACGGACCGCACGCCGGGCCGATCGCCGCACCCGTCCGGTGCGGCGGCTCGGTCCTGAGGCCAGCAGCCGGCCCTGTTCTGAGAGGGTGATTTCGGTGGCGTGGGCGATATCCTCCTCAAACTGGGCCTCCATGGTGCCGGCCACGCTCTCGTCGTCCATGGCGACGTCGAGTTCCCAGTTGCCGAGCCA
>SHUF01000060.1 GCA_009694745.1 Acidobacteriota bacterium | reverse complement strand
CGCCCCGGCGGGGCCGTATCGGCTTCGCATGGCGGCGTCTGAGCTGTCGGGCCGGCGCGGCGCTGTTGACTACGAGTTCGACTCCGGATTCACGCCGGCGGGAACGCTTGAACTCGGACCGTTGATGTTCGGCGGCATGAACGCCGCCGACAGCGCGCAGTTCGTCCCTCTGCTGCAGCCGGCCGCGAATGCGACCGCCATCATGGCCTACGCCGAAATCTACGGCGCGGTTGCGGCTGCGGACTCGCTGGGTGTGCGATTCGAAGTGGCACGCTCGCTCAAAGGGGAATCCATCGCAAGTGTCGCGGGATCCGTGCGCACCAGTGGCGATCCCACGCGCCGAGCTGCGCTTGGCACCCTCGACCTTGCGGCCCTCCCCGTGGGCGACCATCTGGTCAGGGCCATTGTCACGCTCAACGGCGCGGAGGTCGGACGCGTGACGCGCACGCTGCGGAAGGTGGGCGGGTGACCGACCGCCTTCGCGCGGCCACTATTTTTCTGGCGCTGGCTGTTCTGCACACATGGCCGTTGGCGTCCGCGCCGCATCGCCTCTCGCTCAACTACAACGCCGACGCGCAACTGAACACCTGGATCATCAGCTGGATCGCACACACCCTGCCCACGCACCCTGCCGCGTTTTGGCAGGGCAACATTTTCCAGCCTGGCGAACAGGCACTGAGATTCTCCGAGCCGCTGGTGGTGCCTGCGCTTGCCGGCGCCCCCATCTTGTGGCTCGGCGGATCGCCGGTGCTCATGTTCAACATCATGCTCATCACCGGGCTTGCGGCCACGGCGTTTGCCGGCTGGTGGGTGGTCACGCGATGGACGGGATCGCCGCGCGCGGGGCTGGTGGCAGGCACGCTGCTCGCCTTCAACCCGCACCTCCTGACGCGGTTGCCGCACATCCAGGCCGCTCACGCCTGGGGCTTGATCCTCACGTGTTACTTCGCGGACCAGGCCCTGCGCGGCAGAGGCCATTGGTGGCCGCTGCTCGTCATCTGGCCACTCGTGGCCGCCACATCGCTGCACTGGCTGCTCTTCTCTGCCGGCGCGATCATCCTGTTGACGATGGTCACGGTGGTGGAGACGCGAAGGCTTTCTGGTGTTGTCAGGCTCGCGGTTCCCACCCTCGGTGGAGCGATGCTGGCATTGCCGGTGCTGTGGCCCCACCTCACCAATGGGATCAGGCGTCCGCTCGAACAGGTGACGGACTTCTCGGCCACCATCGGCGGCTACCTCACTTCAATGAGCCGCATGCATGCGGGCTGGACCGCGCCGTTTTTCACGACAGACATCGATGTCTTTTTTCCGGGCATGATTGCGCTGGTGCTCGCGGCTGTTGGCATAGCCACGGCCCGGAGCGATGGCGTTGGACGACAGGCCCCGTCGCGGGTGATCTGGCTCGTCATCCTGGGCGCTGCGGGCGTGGTGCTTTCGCTCGGCACCGGCACGCCGCTGTATGATGGCTCTACGAGGCGTTGCCGCCGCTGCAGGGCATTCGCGCGGCCGCGCGATTCAGCATGTGGTATCTGATGGCCATTGCGGTGCTCGCCGGCTTTGCCGTGGCCTGGTTGGAACGCCGGGTACGACCATCCCTGGTGCCCTGGCTCGTGGCGATGCTGGTCGCAGGGGTCACGGCCGAAAATCTCATGGCGCCCATCATGACCAAGCCGTTTACCGGGGTTCCGCCGGTCTATACCCTCGTGGCCGAGGCTCCGGACCCAGCCCTTCTCGTGGAGTTCCCATTTTTCCCGCCTGATGTGATGCACGAAAACGGGGAATACGTCCTCAATGCCACCGGCCACTGGCGGCCCATCGCCAATGGTTACAGCGGCGTCACGCCCCTTTCCTATCGCGAACGCTCCGAAACACTGTGGTATTTCCCCGAGCAGCGGGCTGTGGATACGCTGTTGGCGCTTGGGGCCACTCACGCGATGGTGCACCTGGAGCGCTTCGGCCCCCACGAGGTTCCCGGTGTGGTTCGGGCCCTGGAACAGCAGCTCAACCTGCGCCTGCTGGCCGCAGATCGGGACGGACATCGCCTCTACCGTGTGGTTCGGGAATAACGCGGCGACTCGGATGGTCCAATCCACAGGAGCGGTTCGACGTGGCCCGGAGGCCTCCCATGGATCTTGACCTCCAATTGGTCGGCAAGGCCCGTGAAGGCGACCTGGACGCGTTCGGCGACCTGGTGAGCCGGCACCAGCACCGGCTTGTGCATTTTTTGCGAATGATGATGTCGAGCGCCGCCGATCGAGAAGCCGCCGAAGACGTGGCACAAGAGGCGTTCCTGCGCGCCTTCCGTTCACTCGGGCAGTTTCGCGGGCAGAGCACGTTCAAGACGTGGCTCTACCAGATTGCCACCAACGTCGCGCGCACCCAGGTGGCGCGACGCCGGGATCGGAAGGAAGATCAGGAGCCCGAAACGCGGCCCGACAGGCCGAGCGGCGAAAACGTGGAGCGCCGGGTCATTGCGCACGACCAACTGCGGCGGGCGCTGGCGGAGTTGCCTGACGACTGGCGCGAAGCCGTGATTTTGCGCGACATTGAAGGACTGGAATACCGCGAGATCGCTGACGTGTTGGGTATTCCGATGGGCACGGTGGAGTCGAGAATTTTCAGGGGACGGCAGCGGCTGAAAGCCGCGCTTCAGGAGCCACAACATGACTGACCATTGCGCGGCATTCACCGCATCGCTGGTGCGGGCGGCCGAAGACGTGCTGCCGGCCGAAGGCCAGGCTCGCCTGGACGCGCACCTTCTGGACTGCCCGTCCTGTCGGGAAGCCCTGGTCGATCAGCGCGCAGTCCGCTCGCGCCTGGTGGCGGAACCTGTCGCGGGCGCGTCTCTGGGTTTCGACCGGCGCGTGATGGCGGCGATTCGCGCCGAAACCGAAGGCCGGGCACGCAGTTGGCTCGACAGCCTCGACTTCCGGCGATGGACCTGGCGCCTCGTGCCGGTGGCGGCAGCGCTGGCGTTGACCGTGGCGGTGGTCACCCAGACCGAAGCGGTGGTCAGCGGGGCGGACACTGACGCCCTGCCCGTCTCATCGGCGTTGTTTTCGGAAGACGTCTCTGAATCGTCGTTGCTGTCGCTGATGCTCAGCGCCAACGTTGACGACACGCTGGGGACCTACCGGCTAGAGACCACAAGGCCAGGGACATCCGGAAAGGACCAGCCATGACTACTCCCACACCCCGGGTCTGGATCGCCACGTTTGTCGCGCTCGTCTTCAGCATCGGCATCCTGACCGGCATCGTGGTCGAACGCACCTGGCTGCATCGAGCCGGCGCCAGTTTTCAGGGAAGATTCGGTGGCGGACCGGGCGGACCCGGAAGTCCAGGGAGACCGGGGCGTGGAGGCCCGGGAACCGGGCAGGGTCCCGGCGGACCCGGCAGAGGTGGTTCGATGTTCGGCGCGCCGCCGCAGCAGTATGTGGATGACCTCTCGCGTGAAGTGACCCTCACCGACACGCAGCGCGCGGAGGTCCTGACGCTGCTGCAGGCTCAGGAGACCCGGCTGCGGACGATGCAGGATGATGCGCGGAAGGTGTTCATACAGGAGCAGGACGGGCTGCACGACAAAATCGTGGCCGTGCTGTCACCCGCGCAGGCCAAGACGTTCCGGAAGTGGGTGGCAAGCCGAACGGGCCGTGGTAGAGGCGCGCGGTGACGGCATTTCGCCATTTCTGACATTTCCCCCATTTCGCCATTACACCAACGAGCAGCCGGAGGTTTTTGATAAGCTGCTCGTTCACCTAGTGGTGGGTGTAGCTCAACGGCAGAGCACCGGCCTGTGGCGCCGGTGGTTGCGGGTTCGATTCCCGTCATCCACCCCAACTTCCTTTTCGGCCGCTATAATCTCCCCGTGCGGCCCCCTACCATCCCGTCGGCGCCCGATCAACCTCTATACGAGCAGTTCTTCGGGCTGCGTGAGCAGCCATTCGCACTGACGAGCGACCCGCGTTTCATCTACCTCAGCGAGTCTCACAAACGCGCGTATCAGGAACTGCTGACGGGGCTGCGACGCCGCGAGGGGCTCCTGCTGCTGACGGCCGACACCGGGATGGGCAAGACCACGTTGTGCCGCGCGGTGATTGACGCGCTCGGTGCACGCACGTTTTCCGCACTCATCCTGAATCCCTACATGACTGACGCGGAAGTGGTGCGGGTCATCCTCCGCGACTTCGGCCTGGTGACAAGAGACGACATCCGCAAAGGGGCGTTCGCGAACGCGGACATGCCGCAGTTGCTCGACACGCTGGAGCAGTTCCTGCTTTCGCTGATCCCACTCAACTCGTATGCGGTGGTGGTCATCGACGAAGCGCAGAGTCTGCCGGCGCGGGTCATCGACCAGATTCGCCAGCTCGGCGCGTATGAGCAGGATGGCCAGCGGCTGCTGCAGATCATCCTGGCCGGGCAACCATCGCTGAATGACACGTTGCGGTCCGATGCGATGCGCGCGGTGGACGGCCGTGTGTCGCGCCGCGCCGTGCTGGGCGCGCTGTCCCCGGCCGAGGTCGAAGGCTACATCCAGCACCGGCTCAGCGTGGCGGGCGGGCGTGAAACCGTGACCTTCCCCGCAGAGAGCGCGCGAGCGGTGGCCGAACTCACCGAGGGTGTGCCACGCCGGATCAATCTGCTGTGCGATCGCGCGCTCGAAGAGGGACGCGTGGCCGGCACGAGCGTGATCAGTCCGGTCGTCGTCCGGCGCGCGGCGCGTCTGCTCGCCGGCGGCGCCGAAAGCGAGCCGGTCGAAGTGCCGGTGGTGTTCGACCACACGCCTGTGGTGGCCGACGAGGGCATGAATGCGGCGCTGGACCACGGCCTGGCGATTGAAGAGACGCCCGACCTTCTGCCGGAACCTGAGCCCCGGCGCTGGTTTGTGCGCATCGGCGGCGCGGTGCTCGCCCTGGCGCTGGCCTACTTTGGTTGGACCACGGTTGAAGCCATGTCCGCCAGCACGCCGGCCTTGCCGGCCACGCCCCCGCGCGATACGCTCCGGGTTCCCGACCCGCGTCCGCTCCCGACCGAAGACGATGTGCGCTACGTGATGCAGGAAATCGCGCGCGCCGATCGCGCACGGTGAGCGCTACGGAAATGAGCTCGTAGCTGATTGCGTATTGGCGGGCACGGTACCCACGCTATTGTGCAATCAGCTACGAGCTCATTTAACGCGTCGTCCAGAGGATGGCCACCACCTGCACGTGGATCCCGCCACGCTTTGGCGCAATCGTGATCGTCTCGAGCGGGTCTTCAACCGACCCCGCTGCGTTGCCTGCAGCCACGGTCTCGATCGCCGACGCCACTTCAGCTTCCAGATCGGCCAGTTGTTGTGCAAGGTCATTGCGACGCTGGTGTCCTCGAAACACCCGAAAGTGGCGACGATCGAACGCATGGTGAAGAACCGTCCGAAGGGCACGGTGTACGTGGACTATCTGCAGAACATTCTCGGCAAATCGATCCAGGCGGCGTATTCGGCCAGAGCCAGCGACTATGCTGGCGTGTCGACGCCGCTCACGTGGGCGGAGGTGGCTGAGGGTGTGGACCCGCATGATTTCACCATTCGCACGGCGCCCGCCCGTTTTCGCGACGTTGGGGATCTGTGGGAACCCATCCGGACGGGCAAGGCCGTCGACCTGAAGGCCGTCATCAAATGAGCCACGAAAAAACGACCTCTGAGGTAGTTTTTTTCTTCAGAGGGGAAATAAAAACCACCTCAGAGGTCGTTTTTTTCGCATGTTGACGCGGTTTGCTCCGGCGCCGACCGGCTACCTGCATCTGGGCCATGTGGCCAACGCGCTCCATGTCTGGGGTGAAGCGCGCGCGCGCGGCGGCCGGGTCCTGCTGCGCATCGAGGACCATGATCGGGACCGGTGCCGGCCCGAGTACGAAGCGACCGTGCTTGACGACCTCGACTGGCTGGGCTTTGTGCCCGACATCTATCCCACCGCCGGGTTTCGGGCCGGCCCATGCGCGTCACGCCAGAGCGACCGGCACGACATTTACGCCGCAGCCGCTGCCGCACTCCAGGCGCAAGGGCTGCTCTACGCCTGCCGGTGCAGCAGAAAACACGTGTCGGGGGCCTGGAGTCCAGGGTCCAGAGTCCAGAGTCCAGAGTCCGAAACCGCCTACCCGGGCACGTGCCGCGACCTTGGGCTGGCCATGGACACAGCCGACGTCGGGTGGCGCGTACGGATGCCTCCTGACACGGTCACGTTTGACGACCGATGGTGTGGACCGCAGGTGCAGACGCCTGCCGATCAGTGCGGCGACCTCCTGATTCGCGACCGCCGCGGCAACTGGACCTATCAGTTCGTCGTCACGGTGGACGACCACCTGCAGGGGGTCACAGACGTGATCCGGGGTGTGGATCTGCTCGCCTCCACAGGCCGGCAGGTGCTGCTGGGCCGCCTCATCGGCCGTCCCTCGCCCTGCGAGTTTGCGCACCACGCCCTCATCATGAAGTCGCCCACCCAGAAGCTCAGCAAGTCGGATGGCGACACGGGCGTCCGTGACCTGCGCGCGGCCGGATGGACCCGGCAGCGCGTAATTGACGCGTGCCGTATGATGGGCCATACCTTGGAGGATCCACTGCCATGAACCGGTCGGACGTCGATGCGTTGCTCGACAGGCACCAACAGTCGTTTCGGAGCCGCTCGGCGGAAACGTTGGCAGGCGATCACACCGAAGACGGCACGTTCTCCAGCCCCGCAGCCGGCACGGTGACGGGCCGCGCCGAGGTTCAGCGCGTCTACGAGTACTGGCTCGCGGCGTTTCCAGACATGGACTTCACCTGGTCCGCACCCATCGTCGAAGGCACGCGCGTGCAGTTTGACGGCGCCGCCGAGTACGTCGTCTCCCCTGAAGGCATCGTCAGCGCGCGGCATCAGTTCGACTTCACTGGCGCGCTGGTCCTGGCCGGCGTCCTCAAGGTCAAGCCAGCTTAGCCGGGTCCGCGTCACACGCCCGTGAATCCCCTCAACGCAAGAATCCGTTCGCTTGGGGCCGTGGCGCGCCGGCTCGATCCCCAGGACGGTGAACGCGCGGCACTCCTGCAACCGGTGATGGACTACGGGAACCGCTTTCTCGATGGACTCGCGACGCGCCCGATGTTCGTCGAACCGGCCGCCGGCGGCGCCTCGGCGCTTGACGAACCGTTTCTCGAAGGCCCATCTGCAATCGAAGACCTGTTGCACATCGTCGACACAGAAGTGGACACGCCTGGCCTCAATCCCGCGAGCGCCGGCCACCTTGGCTACATTCCCGGCGGCGGCCTGTTCCACTCGGCGCTGGGCGACTTTCTCGCCGCCGTCACCAATCGGTACTCGGGCGTCTTCTTCGCGTCGCCCGGAGCGGTGCGCATGGAGAACCGACTGCTGCGATGGATGGGCGAGCTCGTCGGCTATCCCTCAACCGCGGTCGGCAACCTGACGTCGGGCGGCAGCATCGGCAACCTCATCGGCGTCGTCTCTGCCAGAGACGCCCAGGGCATCTCGTCGAAGATGATCGAACGCGCCCCGATCTACCTGACGCGCCACGCCCACCATTCCGTTGACAAGGCGCTGCGGATCGCGGGCCTCGACGAATGCCCCATTCGGCATGTCCCCATGGACGGCCGGTACCGGATGGATGCCGACGCACTCGAGCGTCTGGTCGTGGCCGACATCTCGTCCGGCCTACGCCCATGGCTGGTGGTGGCGTCCGCGGGCAGCACGGATGTTGGCGCGGTTGATCCCATGCCGGCCATCGCCGACATCGCCGCCCGGCACGGCCTGTGGTTCCACCTCGACGCGGCGTACGGCGGCTTCTTCGCACTCTGCGACGAGGGCCGACGCATCCTGGCCGGCATGGACCGATCGGATTCGATCGTGATGGATCCCCACAAGGGACTGTTCCTGCCGTACGGCACCGGCGCGGTGCTTGTGAAGAACCGGAAGGCCGTGCTCCACGCACATCGCTACGACGCGCACTACATGCAGGACACCTTCGGCCCGCGCAATGAAGACTCGCCGGCGGATCTGTCGCCCGAACTGTCGAAGCACTTCCGCGGCCTGCGCGTGTGGATGCCCCTGAAGGTGTGCGGGCTGGCGCCGTTTCGAGCGGCCCTGGAAGAGAAGCTCCTGCTCGCGCGCTACTTCCACGACGCGATTCAGACCGTCCCGGGATTTGAAGTGGGCCCGGCACCCGAGTTGTCGGTGTGCACGTTCCGGTACGTGCCGAAATCCGGCGACGCGGACGCGTTCAACGCGCGACTGGTGCGAGCCATTCGCGAAGACGGCCGCGTCTTCCTTTCATCGTCCCAGGTGGACGGCCACTTCATCATCCGACTGGCGGTGCTGGCATTCCGCACGCACCTGGACACGATTGATCTGACCATCGACCTGCTGCGCCGGAAGGCTGCAACCATTGAGGCTGACGCATGATGACCCATAGACCCCTTGCCCGACTCACGCCGTTGATCGTTGGCACTCTGGTCATGATGCTCGCGTCATCGCTGACCGGAATTGCCAGTGAGTCGGCCCAGAACCCACCGAGGGCACTGAAGGTGTTCATCTCGGTGGATATGGAGGGCCTGGCCGGAGTGGCCACGTCCACCGACGTCAACCCAACTGGCCGCGACTACGAGCACTTCCGCAAGATCATGGCCGCCGAAACCAACGCCGCCATCGAAGGGGCGTTCCGCGCCGGGGTCACCGAGATTGTGGTGCGCGATTCGCACGGAGGAAAAACCAACCTCCTGCCCGGGGATCTGTCACCCGTGGCGCAACTTATCCGAGGCGCCAGCACGGGACCCAAGAACATGATGGAAGGAATCGACGCCAGCTTCGCGGCGGCGATCTTCATCGGCTATCACGCAAAAGCCGGCACGCCCGACGCCGTCCTTGCCCACACCTCGAACGGCAACGTCGTCGATCTCTCGATCAATAAGGTGTCGCTACCCGAGGCCGGCTACAACGCGCTGGTGGCAGGTCTGTACGACGTGCCGGTCGTGTTCGTCGCCGGCGACCGCGCCTTCGTCGAACAGGCGCGCGGACTCCTTGGTCCAGTCGAGGCCGTGGCCACAAAAGCCGAAATCGGTGGGGGTGGAATCTCGGGGCTGTCTCCGACCGAAGCGCAGCGTCAGATTCGCGACGGCGTGGCGCGGGCCATCGGCAACCGGACCAGGATGAAACCCTACAAGCTGACCGCACCGTACACGATGGTGCTCAAGGTCAAGGTGGACAAACCGCTCTATCGCAACGCGGTGCGCGTGCGGCCGGGCGAATCGGTCTTCGAGCACGCCGACCTGCTTGAGGTCCTGAACGCGTTCAACGCGATGAAATAGTCAGCGCCAGTTCTTGAACGGGTGCAGCCGCAGGTTGGAATTGTTGTACCGCGGATCACCTGACACCTCCTCGCCCACCCAGGCGGGACGCGTTGGCTCGTCGGTCTCAGACACCAGTTCCACCTCGGCAACGATGAGCCCGTCGTTGTCGCCGTGAAAGACGTCGATCTCCCAGGTGTGATCGCTGTGCCGTTCCAGATACCGGTGCTTGTCGATCAGGGGATGTTCGCACAACTGATCGAGCATGACCTCGGCATCTGCGGCCGGAATCAAGTATTCAAACTCCAGGCGAGATATGCCGGTCGAGGCGCCCTTGATCGTCAGCTTCGCGTCGTGACCTTCCAGACGAACCCGCACCACCCGTCCCTCCTGTGAGAGCAGGTAGCCCTGCGTGAATCGTGTGCCGGCGTCCCTCGGCGTCCACGCACCGGGCCTGACGAGAAACTTCCGTTCGATCTCCTGTGCCATGGTGCCAGGTGGCCCGTCAGTTCGCGAACGCGGGAATGCCCGTCTGCGCGCGACCGAGGATCAGCGCATGAATGTCGTGCGTGCCCTCGTAGGTGTTCACCACTTCCAGGTTGACCAGGTGACGGATAACGCCAAATTCATCGGTGATGCCATTGCCACCCATCATGTCGCGGGCCATGCGCGCGATGTCGAGCGCTTTGCCGCACGAGTTGCGCTTGAGCAGGGACGTGATCTCCACCGACGCGATGCCCTCTTCCTTCATCCGGCCCAGGCGCAGGCAGCCCTGCAGGCCGAGCGCGATCTCGGTTTGCATGTCGGCGAGCTTTTTCTGGATCAGTTGATTGGCGGCGAGCGGCCGGCCAAATTGCTTGCGTTCCATCACGTAGGCGCGCGATCGCAGCCAGCAGTCTTCGGCCGCACCCAGCGCGCCCCACGCGATGCCGTATCGCGCGCTATTCAAACACGTAAACGGCCCCTTGAGTCCTTTGACATCCGGAAAAGCGTTCTCCTCGGGACAAAACACGGCGTCCATGACAATTTCGCCCGTGATGCTCGTGCGCAAGCCGACCTTGCCATGAATGGGCGGGGCGCTCAGGCCCTTCATGCCCTTCTCGAGCACAAATCCGCGGATCTCGCCCTCATCGTCTTTGGCCCAGATGATGAAGACGTCGGCGATGGGGCTGTTGGTGATCCACGACTTGGTGCCGGTGATCTGATAGCCGCCGTCCACCCGCATTGCGCGAGTGGTCATGCCACCCGGGTCGGAACCGTGATTCGGCTCGGTCAGTCCGAAGCACCCGATCCACTCGCCGGTGGCGAGTTTCGGCAGGAACTTGTGTTTCTGCGCCTCAGTGCCAAATTCATTGATGGGCACCATCACGAGCGAGCCTTGCACGCTCATCATCGACCGAAAGCCCGAATCCACGCGTTCGACCTCGCGCGCCACAAGTCCATACGCGACGTAGCCCAGCCCGGCGCCGCCGTACTGTTCGGGTATCACGATGCCGAGCATGTCGAGCGCGCCAAACTCGCGGAAGATGCGCTCGTCAACGCCTTCGTGACGGAACATTTCGAGCACGCGCGGCGCCAGCTTGTCGGTGCAATACGCGCGGGCGGTCTCACGGATCATCCGCTCGTCGTCGGTCAGTTGCTGGTCGAGGAGGAACGGGTCGCTCCAGTCAAAGCGGGCTTTGGTCTTGGTGGCCATGTCTCTACGTTACCGCTTCACGGCCGTCGGCTGGGCCACTTTCCAGATGTTCGCCTCCACCTGCTGTGCGCCGTAGTAGAGCGTCCGGCCGTCTGGCGCGGCCACGATTCTGAAGTCCAGGTCTGGCGGAAGCGGCAGCGTCACGTCGATTCTGCGGCTCTTGAGCGTGACGATGTTCTGAATCATCAACGCGCCATCAGGGGTGAAGTACAGCACACGCGTGTGATCCGGCATCCACGCCAGTGCCCCACCGCCAATGTCATTCAGGCGCGTAACAGTACTCGAAGCGAGGTTGTACAGGGCGTTGCCGCCGAGCTTCCCGGAGGGAGTCACGACAAGACCGGTCAACCATTGACCATCCCGGGACCAGGTCGTCGGATTGAAGTAGCCGCCTGGAACCTGCGGCGGCTTGGTAAACGTCGCGGTCTCGGGTGCAATCGGCCCCGGCATCGCGCCGACGAGCCAGCCGCCACCCGACCCGAGCGTCACCAGCGCCTGTTTTCCATTGGGCGACACCACCGTGTAGTTGACCGCACCGGTCGCCCCGGTCAGCCGGGTTCTTCCCCCGCCATCGCGGCGAATCGACCATCCCGCGTACGGTCCCTCCTTGTTGGAGTAGAAGGTCAGCGCGCCATCTGGAGTGAACCAAGGAAACCGGTCACGCGCGGTGTCATCAGTAATGCGCAACAGTTCGGAACCGTCCGACCTCATGAGAAAGAGATCCTCCTGGCGCTCGCCCAAATTTCCCAGGGCGATCCACTTCCCATCGGCCGACACATCATTGGGCTTGAGGATCCCGGTGCGCCGCTGCAACAGGGTGACGTTCCCGGCGCGCTCAGTCGCGGGGTCGAACGCTATCGCCGCAGGATTGACCGATGCCACCATCGATCGAAATACCACCGACGCGCCATCAGCGGTCAGGTGGGGCAAGGCCATCGACACGTCCACGCCCACCGCAACGGGCTCCGGAGTGTCTGTCGCGAGACCCGAGCCTTCATTGATGCCGACGCGCCAGATCCCCATCGACCCTCCGCGATCGCTCGCGAAGTACAGGTAGCGCCCATCGGGCGACCAGACCGGTGCCCAATCGACCGCCGCATCGGTGGTCACCGCTACGTGCGGCCCGCCGCCGGCCGGAATCGTGGCGAGATCGCGTTGGCCGCCCACATGATTCTGCCAGAACGCAATGCGCTGTCCCGAGGGCGACCATGCCGGCTGAATGGCATCGCCATCGTCCACCTTCGAGGGTGCGCCGCCACGGAGATCGACCACCCACAAGGTGCTGATCCCATTGCGGGCGTACACACTGGCCACTTCTTCCGCGCTGAACACGATGCGCTTGCCGTCGGGCGCCCAGGCGGGATTGGCGCCGAAGTCGGTGAGCCGGCGCACAGACTCTCCGGTGGCGCCCACAATGAAGATGCCGCCGCTACCGCCACTATGGTTGAAGGCGATCTGGGTGCCGTCTGGCGAAAACGCCGGCCACACCTCGTTGTGCGCGGGATCGCCGGCTACGAGAACCGGATTTCTGCCGCCGACGCGCTGCGTGTAGATGTCCCAACTGCCGCGGGTGGCGCTGGCGTACGCAAACGACTTACCGTCAGGAGAGATTGTCGGGCTGTCTTCGACACCGGACGCATCGGTGAGCTGCGTGAACTCCGCCCACGCGCCACTGGCCGACTGCGATGTCCGGCCGGCCCACCAACCGGCCGCAAGCGCAGCGATAATACCCGCGGCGGCAAGCACGCGAACAATCAGCCGACTCCTGCCCGCGGGCGCCGCTGCCCCGCCAGCGGCTGTGATTCCGCTGTCGGGCGCGCCGGCCTGGATCTTCGCGAGTTCGACGCGCGCCTCGCCGATGTCGCGCAGACGGCCCTTGGCGTCGCGATCGAGGCAGCGCTCAAGGAGGCGTCGCAGCCGCAAGGGCGTGTCCGGCCGCAGCGCGGTCCAGTCGATGTCCTGGCGCAACACCGCGGCCAGCACGTCGGATATCTCCGGGCCTTCGAACGCCCGGCGACCTGTCAGCATTTCATACAGCACGGCGCCAAACGCCCAGATGTCGGCGCGTTTGTCCACGCTCTTTCCTCGCGCCTGCTCGGGCGACATATACGCGGCCGTGCCGATGATCATGCCCATCTGCGTGGCACGTGCGGTCAGCGTGGGCGAGTTGGCGGCGTTGGCACCGGAGGCGCCCGCCGGATCGATCGCCTTCGCCAGTCCGAAGTCCAGCACCTTCACGGTGCCATCGTCTCGGACCTTGATATTGGCGGGTTTCAGGTCGCGATGAATAATGCCCAGGTCGTGGGCGGCTTCCAGCGCCTCTGCGATTTGCCGCGCAATGGGAACCGCGTCGTCGACCGGTATCGGCCCGCGCGCGATGATCTCGGAGAGGTCTGCACCGTCAACCAGTTCCATGACGAGCGCCCGCACGCCGCTCGACTCTTCAACGCCGTAAATTTGCGCGATGTTCGGATGATTGAGCGACGCCAGCGTCTGCGCTTCGCGGGTAAACCTCGCGAGGCGCTCCGGATCGTTCGCGAACAGATCCGGCAGCACCTTGATCGCGGCATCGCGATTCAGTTTGGTGTCGCGCGCGCGATAGACCTCGCCCATGCCACCTGCGCCCAGAGGAGCAACGATTTCGTACGGACCCAGCCGGGTACCTGGTTCAAGTGGCATGTGGAAGTGGCGGCATCATATCGCAAGGATCGCGCTTATCCAACCAAGGGCGCGCACGGCCAGCGCCATTCGGCGCACGCACAGAGTTCTCACGCTCTGCGAATGGCGTCTTCGAACGGGCGAAGCAGGTCGGGGTCTTCCTTGAGCTCGGCGAATTCCAGGCCCCAGCGGCGGACGAACTCCACGTTCAGCTGGGCCCCTTGTCGCCGGACGATCCCGGCCATGTCCACGAGGTCCTGGGGGCGCGCGGCCACAAGTTTGTAGACGACGAGGTGTTCCGCCGAGCACGTGCGAACGACAACGCCCGGCGCGATTTCCCAGGGCGACGCCGTCTCGATGGCGTCGATTTCAAACGGAAACGCGGCGAGCGCGACGTCGATCCCGACGCCGTCATCAGAAACAAGGAGAAGCACCCGGTGCGCGAGCGCGAACGCACGAGCGTCTGGGCGTCGTCCCTGAAAGCTGGCCAGGAGCAGGTCGACGACCGGTGCTTCGTCGCCGTAGGGCGCCAACACAGTGAAGTCTGCGTCGGTCGTCGCCCGCGGCTGGCCCCATCGCGGAATGACCAGGCCGCCGATCAGGCAGGCCGGCACCCTGGCAATGTCAAGAACTGAAAGGACAGCGGCAGCGGCCGACGCGAGGTGAGGGACGGATGGCGCCATCAGGCACCGTGTCGCGCGCGCGCGAACACGCGCTGGTGCAGCAGAAGTCCTTCGCCCTCATCGGTCGGCCAGTCCGGTTGCCAGAGTTCGAACAGCCGGACGGCGTCCTGTTGGGCCTCGGCGTCGGTTAAGGCCACGATGCGGTCCCAACGCTCTTGTTCCAGAATTGGACCGAGGCGCTTCCAACTGTCGAGCCAGCGCTTCCCCTGGGCGCGCCCTTCAGCGTCGAGTAGACGCACGTTGCTGGACATGATCAATTCTACCTCCATGGCTCCGCCCTCAAGCCCGAGAACATCTACCTCGTCGCCGGTGGCCAGGTGAAGATTCTGGAATTCGTCCTCGCGAAGACGCTCGGCTCAAGCCCTTCCCTTACCCGCGGCACCACTCAGGCCAGTATGATCGGCGGCATCGGGCAACTCATCGAGGCCGATACCGCCCGTAGGAGTTCGGCCTCTGAGGCGGTGGCCTGCCGATCGGCGGCAATACACGCCACAGCGGCTTCCAGAATCTTCCGCTTAACCTGTGGCGCTGCCTGGTCAAGTTCACCGAGCACGCCGTCGAGTTCGGCCAGGCCGCAGTCCTTCCTGGTCAGAATATGCGCGCCATCAATCGCCAGCACCGACATCGCCTGGCCAAACGCGGCGGCCGCGGCCTGTTCGTCGCGTTGCCCGACATACGCAAGCGTTGACATCAGCAGTGCACACTGCGCGCGAACCGACGCGACCGACTGATACGTCACCCGAGTCGACCCACCCCGGCCCAGCACCGTCTCGATGTCCCTCAACAGAATGCGATGCAGCGACCATTCGAACAGGTTGATTCTGCTGTCGGCTTCGATCAGGGTGACGACGTTGCGGTCGAAGGCGGCGCGCTGAACCGGAATAAGGGCGCGCAACGAGGGAAGCGCGATCTCGATGAGCGGCAACCGCATCGTCGGCTGCAGGCGTTCGAGCAACGGCGCCAGCCTCCGCGTTTCTTCGAACACACCGGCGTCCGCGTCGGTCTTGAGATGGGCCAACTGCTGTTGCCTGATCGCCGGCTGGGAATCCAGCAGCAGGCCGTACACGACGGCCCGGGCGCCGTACGTCCCTCGCGCAGCGGCTCCAAGATCTGGCGGGAGGCTCGCGATCAATTCCGCGGCATGACGCAGGTGGGCGGGGCCCGGGCGCCCGATGCTCGCCACCGCGCCGGTGAACTGGGGAACTGGGGAACTGGAGAACTGGGGAACTGGGGAACTTTGGAACTGGGGAGCTGGGGCGACCGCCGCAACGTCGTCTGGGAACTCACCATTCCACGAGGGGTCGATGCGCCGGATGCGCTCTTTGAGCGGCGGATGCGTGGCGAAGAGCGACGTGAATCCCGACGTGGCCTCGCCAAAGAACATGTGGCTGGTCAGTGGCGCATTCGGGTTCTGGATCGACGCGCCCTTGACGAACCCGCCGATCTTCTTGAGCGCGCCAGCGATGCCCTCCGGCTGCCGCGTGAATTGCACCGCGGAGGCATCAGCCAGGAATTCGCGCTGGCGGCTCACCGCCGCCTTGATCAGATTGCCGAAGAACGTCCCGGCGAAACCGATCACCGCCAGACCCGCGCCGATGGCCAGGATGGGCAACCCGTCCTTGCCGTCCTTCGACCGTCGCCCGCCCCCGCTGTAAAACGACATCCTGAGAATGAAGTACCCAAGCATGCCGATGATCAGGATGCCGTGCAGCAAGCCCATCAGTCGCAGGTTCAGCCGCATGTC
>SHUF01000059.1 GCA_009694745.1 Acidobacteriota bacterium | reverse complement strand
GGACTTGCCGCGACGTGCAGCGCCAGCACGCCAAGCGACATCGATTTCGCGTGAGGCTTCCAAGCGAGCTTGTCGGTCGGGACGCGCTCGAGCACGCGTCGCGTCGTGCCGGCTTCGTTGTCGAATTCCTGCAGAATAGCGTCGAGCATAGACATGGTCTGGCTTTCCCGAGATGTAAGAATGAAGCGATTATTTTCAGCGTACGTACGGTGAGTTGTGGGTGTAGCAGAAATCGAGTGACTCGACGGGAATGGCGGGCGCTGGGACGGGCGAGACACACGCGCCAGCATGCGGAGGAGTGCATGAGACGGTAACGGGAGAAACGAAGGTGATCGCGACTAGTGCCGTCGGATTCGATGATGCCGCCGACGTGGGCATCGCCAGGATAACCACGCCTCGAGTTCAGCGAACAGCCAGGAACGCGCGCCACACCTCGCCAGAGCGTCGCTAGACGGTTTTATAGGCATGAATCAGCTCCATCCACCCTAAGAGCAGGAGATACCCGCTGGGTCTGAGAACGAGCGTTCCGTTAACAGAAGAGGCCGCTAATACGGCTTATCGTCCGAGCTTGGAGACAATCTCGTAGATGCCGATTTTTGTGCCGGACGACAGGGACATAGGATGCGCGGATTATACCCGGCTGGCCACGCAACGGCCTCGGCCTTGAAGAACAGGCCGAGCTACGGACGGGACGATGGCGGTCAGCGCGAAACCGCACGTAGCTCGGGCTGCTCCTCAAGCCTGAGGGGGCCGAGAACCTCCATCAGCGTGTCCAGGCGGTGAACACGGGATTCCGAAAGGTCTGGCGGCCGCCCATCACGGTCAGCACGACAGTGACGCCGCTCAATTTGGCCGGCGGAATCGCAAAAATGTCGTCCGACAACACGGCAAAATCGGCCAGCTTGCCGACGGCCAACGTGCCCTTCATCGTCTCGTCGAAACTGGCATACGCGGCGTCCGCGGTGAAGTGCCTGATCGCGGCCTCCACCGAAATCCGATGGTCGGGGTACCACCCACCTGCCGGCGTGCCATCGGGCATCTCGCGCGTCACGGCCGCATGCACGCCGCGCATGACGTTCATCGTGAAGACGGGATAGTCACTGCCAAACGCCTGCACCGCTCCGGCATCGTCAAACAGTTTGAACGCGTTGGAGTGAGAGGCCCGGCTGGGCCCGAGCGCGGGCGCGTAGTTGGTGAGCGTGATGGCGTCAGGACTGGCGAACATCGCCTGAGTGGATGCGATCACACCGAGCGCCTTGAATCGAGGCAGGTCCACGAGCGCCGGCACCTCGATGTGCTCCACTCGATGCCGACGGCCGGTGGTGCTGTTGTCTTTCGCCGCCTGCTCGAATGCATCCAGTGCCATCCGGATGGCGCGATCGCCGATCGCATGGAGTTCGACCTGAATGCCCGCCTTGTCATAGGTGGCGACGACGCGGTTGAGGTCGGGTTGTGCCCACATCGGCAACCCGGTGTCAGTGCTCCCGGCGTACGGCTCGAGCATGGCCGCCGTGTGCGCATCCACCGTGCCGTCGAGCATGCCCTTCGCGATGCCGTAGGCCAGCATCCCGTCCCGGTGGCCATCGCGCAACGCGACGAACTCCGTCAACTGGACCGGCGTGACATCGCGCGCAAATGGCACGCCAAGGCGAACGCGCACCTTCAGCGTGCCCTCGCGCAGTGCCTTCTGATACGCGAGGTACTCCACGCCCGATCCGCCAACGCCGCTCGCGACCTGGAGCGACGTGAGACCAAACGATGCCGCCTTGTCCATCTCGGCCAGCAGCGCGCGGTACACCTGATCGGCGTTGACGGGCGGAATCAGTCGGCGCACAAGCGATGACGCCCCCTCCTTCAGCAGTCCGGTGGGCTCCCCGTCGGTGCCTCGATCGATACGGCCGTTCGCGGGGTCTTTGGTCGCGCGAGTCACCTTCGCCAACGTCAGGGCCCAACTGTTCGCCAGCGTCTGATGGCCATCGCGGTCGGTCAGGAGCACGGGCCGGTTCGAGAACACGGCATCGAGGTACCGACGATGGGCGCGGTTGTCTGGAAAGTCGGATGGCCCCCATCCTCGACCCGTCACCCAGTCGTCGGGCCCAAGTGTTCGCGCGAATTCCACAAGGCGTCGCTGAATTTCTTGAACGTTGCCGGCGTCAACCAGATCCGCAGTCCGGCGTGTGGGCAGATGCCAATGGGCGTCGTTGAACCCCGGCACCACCCGCCGGCCGCCCAAATCGATCACCTCTGTGGCGCCGGTCGCAAGCGCCCGGATACGCGGCGACACACCAATCCCCACAATGCGGTCGCCCCGCGTCGCAAGCGCCTGCGCCTCGGGCATCCGTGCATCGCCCGTCCAGATCCGCCCGTTGATAAAGACGCGATCGGGCGCAGGTTCCGATGGCGTCGGGGTGCAACCAGACAGAACAGCACCCGCAGTGAGCAGTGCCACGCTCGCGATGCCGACCGTCCTCATCGGCGTAGCCCATTCATGAATCGTGGCGCCCGTCGCGCCTGGGTGGCCTGCTCAAACGTATAGGCGAAGCTGATGAGATCGGCCTCGCTCCACGCGCGGCCCATCCAGGTGACGCCCACCGGAAGGCCGGCCACATCACCGGCAGGCACGGTCAGGCTCGGCGTACCGGCAACGGCCGCCACGCCGTAACCCGCGCCCACGAAGTGATCACCCAACACGTGGTCGGTGGTCCATGCGGGCGACATGCTCGGCGCAATGACCGCGTCGAGCGTCAACTGATCCATGGCGGCGATCAAGCCGTCCTTGCCCGCCAGCCTCCGCGCATCGTCTCGGGCCTTCTGATACGCGGCGTCGGTCAGCGACCCCTTGGCCTGCGCCTGCACGAAAATTTCCTGGCCGAAAATCGGCATCGCCTCTGCGGCGTTGGCCGTGTTCCACGCCATCAACGCCTCAAGCGAAGCGACCGGCGCACCGGATGACTTCAAGTACGAATTGAGCCCGTCCTTGAACTCGTACAGCAATACCTCGAACTCCGGGTCGTTCCACTGGTTGTAGGTGGCGATCTTCACGTCGACGACCTCGGCGCCCAATTTCCGCACAGCATCGATCGCGCTCGCCATGACCGCATCCACATCCGGGTGATACCCCATCGCCTGGCGGAGCACGCCGATGCGCTTGCCCCGGAGCGCGTCTGACAACAGGAACGCGGTGTAGTCGGAGGGTCGATGATCGGCAGACGCCGGCCCAGCGGGATCCGCATCATCCACAACGGCGATGGCGCTGAGCAGCATGGCGACGTCAGACACCGTCCGTCCCATCGGCCCTGCCGTGTCCTGGGAGATTGAGATGGGAATGATGCCGCCGCGGCTGACCAGCCCAACTGTCGGCTTCAAGCCAACCAGCCCGTTCACCGAAGCTGGGCAAATGATGCTGCCGTCGGTTTCCGTGCCGACTCCGATGGCGCCCAGGCTTGCGGCGATGGCCGCACCAGTGCCCGAGCTGGAACCGCAGGGATTGCGATCGAGTGCGTAGGGATTCTTGGTCTGGCCTCCGCGCGAACTCCAACCCGACGAAGATCGGGTGGAGCGGAAGTTGGCCCACTCGCTAAGGTTGGTCTTGCCCAGAATCACCGCGCCGGCCTCGCGCAGCTGCGTCACCAGGAACGCGTCCTTGGCGGGACGATGGGTGGCGAGCGCCAGGGAGCCGGCGGAATTGACCAGCCCCGCCACATCGATGTTGTCTTTGAGGAGCACCGGGATGCCGTGAAGGGGGCCCCGCACGTGGCCCGCAGCCCGCTCGGCGTCGCGCGCGTCCGCCTCGGCGAGCGCCGCAGGATTCACCTCAATTACGGCGTTCAGCATCGGCCCCGCATCGTCCACCCTGGCGATGCGGTCAAGGTAGGACTGGGTCAGCGTTCTCGACAACAGCGTGCCGGAGGCCATGGCCACCTGGGCATCCTGGGCGCTGAATTCGACCACGTCCACGGGGCCGTAGGACGTGCAGGCCGGTAGACACAACAGCAGGGGCAGGAAATGGCGGCGAAACACGCACCCATTATGCGCAATAATTGGCTGCCACACGCTATGGACACACTGCCTACGGATTCGACGTCGCCCCTCACCCTCATCGCCATCGGCCTGGCTGTGTTTCTGGTGCTTCTGGCCTGGTACATTCTCTGGAAGGGCCGCGCGCTGCCGGGCGAGCATGTGTTTCGCGCTAGCCGCCTGAGCCAGGGCAACCGGCTGTTCCCCACGCAGGTCGTGATTTCGGAATCGAGCGTGACGCACTACACGCCGCAGTGGATTGGCAAGCTCGAGGCGTCGATCCACCTGTCGCACGTGTCATCCATCAAGATCGACACGAACATCCTGTTCTCGGACGTGTTCATCGAAACCACAGGCGGCCACAACCCCGTGGTCTGCCACGGTCACAGCAAGCGTGACGCGATCGAGATGAAGCGGCTCATCGAGCAGTTCCAGTCGGCGTTCTATAAAAAAGAGAAGTAGGGCTACGCGCCCTTTCGTTTCTTGAAATACGCCGCGCGAAGCGCGGCGATGAAGCGCGCGTCCACGAGGCCGGGCGCGTTGCCCTGGTATGTCATCGCGTTGTCGGCGCGGAATTTGTCGACAGCGGTAATTGTTTCGTCGTCGAACACACCGTACTCGCGGGCCGGCGCGGGATCAGGAAACACCGCCAGCGTGGGACGCCAGTAGCCAAGCGCGTGCAGCATGCGCTTGAGTTCGATGACGTCTGCGCCTTCCACGCGGGAAAATTCCCGGTAGCCCAGGCGGCGCGCAGTGGTCATGTAGATGCGCTTCATCTCGCCCACGGGATTCGCGTGTTCGCCCACCTCGATGGCAAGTGCAATGTGATCGCCGCCGCGGCCGGGATTGTTCGGGTCGGCGATCTTGATCGCCGCCGACTGCAACGAGCCCCATCGTCTATCCCCGCCCTTGGCGTAGCCCGCCTCGAGCGCCAGAATCATCCGCTCGGCCAGCGGCATGCCTGCGCCGTCGGTGGCCTCAAACGTGGCGGCCACAGCCTCGATGACTTCAGGGCCCACCATGATGTTGGCCTGCACCGTGTAGTTGAGGCCCTGCTTGCTGCCCGCCCACACGCCGTTCTGCGTGCCGGTGTGCGCCGCCGATCGGCCCTTCATGTCGATCACGCCCACCTGCCGCGACTCGCGCCGTTCATCGGCGGCCAGCAACTGCGTGATGATGTCCTTAGGCTCCACGCCCTTTTCGATCAGGTCGAGCCCACGCGCACCAAACTCCACTGCGGTGGACGCCTGCGTGCAGACGGCCCCGACCCCCTTGTCGGGACGCGCGCGCACATGCGGCACCGCACGGCCCACAAACGGCACGCGCGTAGTCACCGCCGCGCCCGACTGTCCCGTGGCCGGGTCAATCGCGCACAGCGAAAATGTGGAGTACTGCGGGTCGCCCGCAGCGTTCACCGTGACGCCATCTGCGGCCGTCGTCTGCGCTGCCGCCGGGGCACTCCCACATAGCAGGACCGTCCCGGCCAGAGACCACGTCAGGACATTCATCAATTTAGTCATCAGTTCCCCAGTTCATCAGTTCCCCACTCGGAGAATCGCGTAAGCCGGCAGTCCCACGGCGCCGAGCCGTTTCATGATCGCCGCCGTGGCCGGGTCGTCGAGGTCCTCAGACTGAACTTTGATCTTCACGTATCCCGAGAGTGCCGCAGTCACTGCCGGGTCCTTCAGCGTCGTCTTATCCATCGTCAAACAGTTTTTGCACCAGGTGGCCCAGAGGTCCAGCAGCACAGGCTTGTTGTCGCGCTCCGCTTCGGCAAGCCCGGCGGCCAGTGACGAATGCCAGCCGCTGGCCAGCATTTCGCTGGCGGAAGACGAGACTTCGGTGGCGTCTGCGGATCGATCATCAAAGAGCGTGTACGCGAGGTAACCGTAGTAGGCGGCTGTCAGCAGGATGACGAAGCCAAATACCTGCTTCACGCGCACCATCCATGCGCCGGGTTTCGGAAGAGCCGCCATGCCTGCACCGGCGATCGGCCACGGCAAGGCCATTCCAAGGCCGAGTACAAACGGCAATGCGAGCGCGACGCCGTTGCCCTTTGCGTACAGGTCGCTCGCGAAGAGCACCACCTGAATGACGACGGGCGCAACGCAGGCGCCGGCCAGCAACGCCGCCACGCTACCCATCGTGAATGCCAGGGCCACGCTTCCCTGCTGGGTCGAGGTGGGCTGAAACGCCGTGGAACACTTCGAGAAGTCGATCATCAGGACGTCGAACATCGCCAGGCCAAGCGCCACAAACAACACGGCGATACTCAGATTGAACCAAGGCGATGAGTTGATCGCGCCAAAGGTGCCGGCGGTGAGAATCACCACGAGCCCGAGCACGCCGTAGACCACCGCCATGGCCACGCCGTAACTGGCGCCGAGCAGGAAGCCGCGACTGCGTGAGCCGGCCTTGGCTCCCGCACCGATGATGGCCAGGTTGATCGGGATCATCGGGAGCACGCATGGTGTGAGGTTCAAGGCGAGGCCACCCACGAGCACGATCAGCAGGATGGCCAGTGGGCCGCGATTGTCGAAGAGCCCGGACGGCTTCGTCCCAGACTCCGCATCTTTGATGAAGGCGAGGAAGTCGTTTGTACCGAGGTAGCCGCCGGTGGCCAGTTGCAGCGTGAACTTGTCGAGAGCCGCCGCACCGTCAGCGCCGGCGCCGACGGATGCCGCTGCGGGCGTCACTGGAGTGGCCTCTTCGGTGCGGGACGGAGGCTTGATGCCCTTTCCAAATGCGATGCCCTTGAAGACGTCCACATGTTGCCGTGTGACTGCGGCGCTCGCCGGCACCACCTCAACAATCCACGGCACGGCCTCGGTGAGCGGACGGAAGCAGACGGTGTCGTTGCAGGCCTGATACCGCAGGCGGGCGCTGATCACGAGGGTACCAGGAGCCACATTGGGCGCCAGGGTCACCTGCACACCGATCACGAAGTCGTAGCCGTAGACCGACAGCGGCTCAGGCTGACCAAACTGCCTGAGGGCGGTTGCCGCCGGATACACCAGTTCATCCACCGTGACGCCCGCCGGTGGATCCACGGTGAGCACGGTGGGAATGAATCCGGGGTCACTCGGCGTGTTGGACTGGACGTGCAACGACTTGTCTAGCACCACGCGCATGGCAAGCCGTGCGGTGGACCCGGCGCGAATGCCGTTGGTGTCTGTGCGCGCGGTCAGCGTGGCGTCGAGTGGAGGGGGCTGCTGGGCCGTGAGGCCACGCGCCGCCAACAGGCAGACAAGCAGGACGAACAGCCGCGAGAGGTGGCGCATATGAAGAACGACCTCTGAGGTCAGACCTCAGAGGTCCTTGGTGGCCTTATTTGGCAGCCGCAATCACGATGGAGTCGGCGGCGATCGAGAGTTTGCCGTCCTTGTCCTTCGTCACTTCGCCGGTCACCGTGACCTGCTTGGTCATGAACTCGATCAGCTTGGCGTTTTTCTCAGCCGTCAACTTGCCGGTGATCACGTACATGCCGTCCTTGGCGAACACCGCCACCGGCTCACCGCGCTTGGCACAGCTGTCGGCGCAGGCCTTGTGATCGGGCCCCTTCTTGGTGGCGCCGCACGCCACGTCAATCAACTCGCCGGTGACTTTGACCGGGTCCGCCGCGTACGCCGGCAGGGCCATGGCCATCGCCAACATCACACCACCAACACCGAGAGATAGTTTCTTCATGCATCCTCCACAGAAAAACAGATTGTTGCCGGACCATCATTCTAGCCCGGCCGCAGCCACTTCCCCACTTCCCCAGTCACCTACCCGGGTCCGCCCGCACTTCCACCGTGGTCGTCACGGTCTGTCCGCCAACGGTCAGCCGGGCCTGATACGTGCTCGGCGCGACAAGCGCCCCGCGTCCGCCACCGCGTCCGGCCCCGGGCGCCTCGCCGGCTCCGGCGCCACGTCCGCCGCCGGCCACCACTTCCCCGCGCATGTCCCACACCACCCGCCGCAGGATGACGCCTGGGTCGGCGGGCACAGAGAGCGTGCGCACAAGCTCGCCGGCCGCGTTGTGGATGGTGAGGCGCCCGTCCCCCGCGCCTGTGAACAGCCGGTAGTCGATGTAAACGCCATCCTCGGGATTCGGCGCGCGGAAGTACGTCTGCCCAATGGCATCACGCCCGCGCTGGAACCTGGTCCACTGCGTGCCCGGCCGCGCGGCCACCAGCACCGAAGACGACGAGGGCGCCTCTGCGGTGAGGGCTTCGAGGCCCCGGATCGAATCCAGGATCCAGATGCCGCGTCCGTGTGTTCCGATCACCAGATCGCGTTCACGGGGATGAATCACCATGTCGTGCACCGGCACCGTCGGCAGGCTCGCCGCCACCGGACGCCATGTCTGCCCCGCATCGAGGCTGCCAAACACTCCGGCGTAGGTGCCCGCGAACAGCAATTTCGGATTCGACGGATCCTCGACGAAGGAGAGTACCGGACTGTCTTGCGGCAGGTCTCCCGCCACCGACCTCCACGTCACACCCAGGTCGGCACTCCTCAGCAGATACGGCTCAAAATCGTCGTCTTCATGTCCCGCGGGCACCACATACATCACCTTGTCGTCGTGCGCAGAGAAGAAGACACGCACGATCTGCGTGCCGATGGGCACGCCCGGAAACGTCTCGATCTTCCTCCACGTGCCGCCGCCATCCTCGGTCACCTGCACTAGTCCGTCGTCTGTCGCGACGGCGATCACTCCCGCGCGCCGCGGTGATTCGTGGATGAAGCGCAACGTGCCGTAGTCGGAGATGCGGTTGGCGGGATCGATCGCGACTTGTTTCGTGAGATCCGGACTGACCGCCTCCCAGCTCTCACCGCGGTTCCGGCTGCGATGCAGGAACTGCGACCCGAAGTACACCGTGGTCCCGTCGTGCGGCGAGATGTGAATGGGCGCGTTCCAATTCCATCGATAGGTCACGCCCGCCGGCGCCTGCGGCACAATCCTGCGCCGCTCTCCCGTCGAGGGGTTGAAGCGCACCAGACCGCCGTACTGCGACTCGGTATAGACCACATTCGGATTCGCGGGCTCCACCTGCACCGAGAAACCGTCGCCGCCCACCGTGACATACCAGTCGTCGTTGACGATGCCGTCGCTGTTGCGCGTCGCGCTCGGACCGCCAAGCGAGTTGTTGTCTTGCGTCCCTCCATAGACGTAATAAAAAGGCTCGCGCATGTCGGTGGCCACCGTGTAGAACTGCGTGGTGACCATCTGGCTCATGTGGCGCCAGTTGCGGCCCGCATCGTACGACTGATACACGCCGCCGTCATTGCCCAGAATCAGGTGCTCCCGGTTCGACGGATTCGTCCAGAGATCGTGGTGATCCACGTGCACGCCAAGCCCCGGCAGTTCCGTGCGGAACGTGGCGCCGCCATCACTCGACGTCGCAATCTCCGTCTGCAACACGTGCACGCGTTGCGGGTCGCCCGGGTCGCACCGAATCTGGCCGTAGTAGTACGACGATGCGCTGATGGGGGCGCGGCGGGTCCATGTGACGCCCGCGTCGGTGGAGCGGTAGACGCCGCGTGTTGCCGCGTCGCCTTCGACAGCGGCGAAGACTGTCGCCGGTTGTGAGCGGCAGACCGAAAGGCCGATGCGTCCCATCGGTCCAGCCGGAAGTCCGGCGGCAAGTCGCGTCCATGTTTCGCCCGCGTCCGTGGATTTGTAGATGCCGCTACCAGCGCCCGTGTTGATGAAGCTCCAATCGCGACGTTCGCGATGCCATGCGGCCGCATACAGCACATTGGCATTACCTGAAGCCATCGCGATATCCACCACGCCCGTGCGGCCGCCAGGCGACAGCACGTTCCGCCACGTCACGCCTCCGTCGGTCGTCTTCCAGAGTCCGCGAGCGTCGTTGTTCGAGCCCCACATCGACCCGAGGGCCGACGCGTACACGATGTCGGGGTTCGTGGGATGCACAACCACGCGCCCCATGTGCTGGCTGTTGCGTAACCCCCGGTGCTGCCACGTCAGGCCCGCGTCGTCGGATCGGTAAATCCCGTGGCCAGGCGAGGTACTGCGCAGGTTGCGCATGTTGGGTTCACCGGTAGCGACCCAGAGGATGTCGGGGTTCGAAGGCGCCACGGCCATGCCGCCAATTGAGATGCGGCCGGCCCGTTCGAAGACCGGCGACCACGTGGTGCCGGCGTTAGTGGTCTTCCACACGCCGCTCGATGCCGTGGCGGCGTAGAAGGTGCGCGGATCACGTTCGACGACCGCGAGTTCCACGATCCGTGTGCCGGTCACAGCAGGCCCGACGTTGCGCCAGGTCAAGGCTGTCAGCGGGACGTGTGTCTGAGCCGGAGGCGCCGGCCACGCAAGCAGAGATAACAAAATGAGAATTCGGATCACCATGGCAGAGGCGATTGTAGACTTGGTTCGCCCCAATGTGGACTCTCGGGCTTCTCGTACGTAGCTCGGGCTGTTCCTCAAGCCCGAGGTCGCCGCCGGAGGCGGCGCGCGAACTGGGCGGCGAAGACGCGCTTCATGACGGCGAGTTTCATCCGGTGCCACCGGAACGGACGGGTGGAGAGTGACTCGCACTCCTCGGGCAACAGCACGAGCGAGACGTGCACGTCGGGCGCGCACCCGATCGGCAGGCCCGCCTCCATGCACGCCTCGTAGAGCCGGCGGAACACGGGGATGAGGCTCTCGATGTCGAGCGGCTCGCGGTCTTCGTGGTCGGTGCCGCGCAGCGGCCTGAAGACACACACGGTGGGAATGGCGCCGGCGGTGGTGATTCAGTTGATGGCCGCAATGGAAGACTCCGACGGCTCGAGGCCGACAATGATCTCGCCATTGGTGACCCACGGTTTGGACGCAGGGCCCTGGGCTCCCAGCCGGGCGCAATACCGGATGGCATCGAAGTAACGGTCGAGGCCGTATTGCGCGTCCTTGCCTGGGCAAATTTTCCTGAACAGAGCGTGGTCGAAGATCTCGAAACAGAACGACACGCGATTCACACCCATGGCACGGAGGCGATCGTGCCGGGACAAATCGTGATGCGGCGGTGTCTGCACGCCCACGAGCAGGCCCGTCTCTTTCTTGATGCGCCGCAGGTAGGGTTCCAGAATGTCGAGGTAGGTGTCGCCCTTGTAGTGACCGGTATTGAAGTCCACGTACGTGATGCCGGATTCTTCGCGCGCCGCCCGCACCACTTCCAGCACTTCGTCCACGGACTTCTCCGACGCGTCGTCCACGCCGAGGTTGAGCCCCACCGAACAGAAGTGGCAATTGGTTTTGGTGGGCTCGGCCACCCAGTAGTCACACACCTTCGCGGGATACACGCCCAGGTAGGTACCCTGAAGCGTGCCGACCCGTGTCATCGGTTTGCCAGATCGCGTCTTGGCGTCGTACCACGCCGGCCTTGGCGACAGGGTAAGGGACGTGACCGCGGCGTTATCGCGATAGAGCGTGAGGCCGCCGGCCTCACGGCGAATCACATACGGCGACCGCTACGCGAAGGCTTCCAGCACCGGCACGTTGGTCCAGAATCCCCCGGCGAGCACGACCTCGAGCCCCGATCCGAGGCCCGCTCGCGTCCTGAGCAACCCGCGACCGGTGCCCTCCCCGTCCAGACACGACTCGTCCAGACGTGCGCCCTTGCAGTACAGATCGAGCTTCAGGAGCACAGAGTTCTCGCGCAATGTGGCCAGAGTGAGCATTCGGCAACGGGTTCCTCTTGCACACGGCGTGCCGAGGCCGAAGTCCAGGGTCCAGGGTCCACAGTCCTGCGCCAGCGTCCGACGCTTGAAATCCCGCGGCGATAGCGGAAATCTCCCACAGAGCTTCCCACGCGGCGCACGTACAATTGGCCTATCCCGGAGAGTTCCCATGACGTCTCGTGTATCTCGTGTTCTCGTATTCGCAATTGGCCTGGTGCTGTGCAACGTCGCTGCGCTGATTCCCACCAGCCCGCTGCAGGCACAGTCGGCCGCCGGCGTTGAGGCGGTGGCCAATGCGCTCACCTTCCGCAACCTTGGCCCGTTCCGCTCGTCGGCCTGGGTCACTGAAATTGCCGTGCCCGAGACCACGGGCCGCGACCAGCTCTATACGATTTATGCCGCCACCCGCAGCGGCGGCTTGTGGAAGACCACCAACAACGGCATCACCTGGAACCCAATTTCCGACAGCGTGGACGCGGCCGCAGTCGGCGCAGTCACTATCGCCCCGTCCAGCCCCAACGTGGTCTGGATGGGCACGGGCGCACAGGACATCGCGCGCTCCTCCTACTCCGGCAAGGGCGTCTACAAGTCTGTAGACGCCGGCGCCACCTGGCAGTTCATGGGCCTGCCCGACTCCCACCACATCGCGCGCATCGTCATTCATCCGAAGAATCCGGACGTCGTCTATGTGGCGGCGATCGGTCACCTCTTCTCACGCAACGAGGAACGCGGCGTCTTCAGGACGATGGATGGTGGCAAGACCTGGGACAAGGTGCTGTACGTCAACGATGGCGTGGCGGCCGTGGATCTGGTAATCAACCGGCAGACGCCCACCGTGCTGTACGCGGCGATGTATGAGAAAGACCGCAAGCCGTGGCAGATCATCGAAAGCGGACCCGAGAGCGGCATCTACAAGACGACGGATGGCGGCACGAAGTGGACGCGGCTTGCCGGCGGATTGCCGACAGGGAAGATTGGCCGCATCGGCATCGACATCTATCAGCGCAACCCGCGCGTGTTGTACGCGTTGCTTGAGAATCAGAATCCGGCCCCGGGCGCGGCTGGCCGGGTGGGTGGCGCGAATCCGACAAGTCCGCTTGCGAGCGGCATCATCGGCAACCAGCTCTATCGCAGCGATGACGCCGGCGTGACGTGGCGCAGCGTGACCGACGTGAATGTCGCGGGCGGAAAAGCGCCGTATTCCTTCAACCAGCTTCGCATCAATCCGCACAACGACCAGACGGTCATCGTCACCAGCGACTCGATGTATATCTCGCGCGATGGCGGCAAGACCTGGGACAGCAACTTCTTCCGAGGCGTGTTCGGCGACTTCCGCAGCATGTGGTGGGATCCACTGGACGAACAACGCATCATGCTGGGCAGCGACGGCGGCGTCAACGTGTCGTATGACGGCGGCCGCACGGGCGACTACTTCCCCAACATGGGCATTGGTGAAGCGTACGCACTTGGCGTGGACATGGACGACCCCTACAACGTCTATGCCGGCTTTCAGGATCACGACTCGTGGAAGGGCCCCAGCAACAGCCCGACCGGCCGCATCACGCTTGAGCACTGGACCACCGTGGGCCCGGGCGACGGCATGTATAACGTCATCGACCCCACCGACAGCCGCTGGGTGTACAACACGCGCGAGTTGAACCAGCTGGGCCGCATGGATCAGTTGACTGGTGTGCGCATCGACATCCGGCCCAGGCGCGACGCGAGTGCGCCGCGGCTGCGATACAACTGGATCGCGCCGATTGCGCTCTCACCGCACAATCCGCAGATTTTGTACGCAGGCGCGCAGGTGCTCTTCCGGTCGCTGAACCGGGGAGACAGCTGGGAAGAGATCAGTCCTGACCTGACGACGAACGACCCCGCGAAGATTGGGCTCAACGTGCCGTACTGCACCATCACCTCGATCTCTGAGTCGCCGCTGAAGGCGGGCGTCCTCTGGGTTGGCACGGACGATGGGAAAGTGCATGTGTCGCAGAACCACGGCGGTGCATGGACGGACCTCACACCCGCACTGACGGCAGCAGGTGCCCCGGTGGACCGCTGGGTCAGCCGCGTCTATGCGTCGTCACATGATGCGGCCACGGCATTTGTGTCGAAGAGCGGATTTCGCAACGACGACTTCCGGCCCTTCCTGTATCGCACCACCGACAGCGGCCGCACGTGGACGTCGGTGAGCGGCAACCTGCCCAACTCACCCATCAACGTCGTGGTGCAGGACCGTAAGAACGCCAACCTGCTCATTGTGGGGAACGACATTGGTGTGTATGTCTCGATCAATGGCGGCGGGGAGTGGACGCGCCTGAAGGCCAATCTGCCTACGGTGGCGGTGCACGATCTGACGGTGCATCCTCGCGAGAACGATCTGGTAATCGCGACCTATGGTCGTGCGATCTGGGCGGGCGACATCACGCCGCTGCAGGAACTGTCGGCCGACGTGCTCGCGAAGAAGTTCCACGTGTTCGCGGTGGAGTCGAAGGCCCGCTACGGATTCGGTGGTCAGGGGATGAACTACCACCTGTTCGGCGACAAGTTCCTGGAGGTGCCCAATGAGCCCGAAGCGCTTGTCGTGCAGTATCACCTCGCGGCAGCCGGCACCGGACAGGCGCAGATCACCGTGGCTGATGCGGCGGGTCGCACCGTGCGGCAACTGACGGGACCGACGCGCGCCGGGCTCAATCGCGTCAACGTCCCTCTGGCGGGCGGCGGTGGCGGCAGAGGCGGCGGCGCTGGCGCGGGTCGCGGTGGCGCCCCTGGTGGCGCGGCGGCCAGTGGGCCGCTTGGGGTTGGAACCTACGCGGTTACGGTGGAAGTCGCCGCCGAGAAACAGACGGTCGCCGCGAGTGTGCGGGAGCGTATTCTCGCTCGGCGATAGGGACGCGCTCCCGGCCCGTAGTGGCGCAATGTCACAAATGTCCGAAATGGCGAAATTTCGCACATTATGTGACATTTCGCCATTACACGCGGCCGCCAGTAGACTCCTGTCATGAAATACGAGCGGCTTGGAAAGAGCGGCCTGAAGGTGTCGCGCATCGGCGTCGGGTGCATGAGCTTCGGCTCGTCGGCGTGGCGTCCGTGGGTGCTTGAGGAAGATGCGGCACGGCCGCTATTTGTGCGGGCCATCGAGGCGGGCATCAATTTTTTCGACACCGCGGACATGTACTCCAATGGCGCAAGCGAGGTGGTGACCGGGCGCCTGCTGAAGGAACTGGCGCGCCGCGAAGAACTGGTGATTGCGACCAAGGTCAACTTCCCCATGAGCGCCGACGCCGAGGCCCCAAACATGGGCAGCCTGTCGCGCAAACATATTCTGCAGGCCTGTGATGCGAGTTTGAAGCGCCTGGGCGTCGACACGATCGACCTCTATCAAATCCACCGCTTCGACCCGGATGTGCCTGTGGACGAAACCCTGGAGGCGCTGCACGACCTGGTGCGCGCAGGCAAGGTCCGTTACCTGGGTGGCAGTTCAGGTTCGGCTTGGAGAATGGCGAGAGCGCTGTCGATCTCCGAACAACATGGCTGGGCGCGTTTCATTTCCATGCAGAACCACTACAACCTTCTGTATCGCGAAGAGGAACGCGAGATGATCCCGCTCTGCCTCGATGCCGGAGTCGGCCTCGTTCCGTGGAGCCCACTCGGTCGCGGCCTGCTCACCCGTCCGCGCCCGGCCGACGGCCACGTGAAGGGCCCCGGCACCGCGCGGTCATTGTCCGACACCTACTCCCCCACCCTCTACGGCGCTCCGTCGGACTGGCTTGTAGTGGACGTTGTCGAACGCGTGGCCGCCGCGCGGGGCCTGCCCATGGCCCAGGTCGCGCTCGCCTGGCTCCTCTCACGCCCCGGCGTCGTCGCGCCCATCATCGGCGCCACCAGGATGGCGCACCTCGACGACGCGATCGCGGGCGTGGCGGTGACACTGACCGCCGCAGAGTGCGCCTCTCTCGAGGCGCCTTACGTCGCGCATGGGGTGAAAGGGCACGAGGTCTAGACGCACGTCTGGGCGAGGGCGCCCGCGCGCTGCCGCACGTTCGCATGTCCCGGGCTTCAGCCCGGGACATGCGGCACGGGCTAAAGCCCATGCCCTCCAAACACCGTATGTGCCCCATGGGATCAAGGGGCACGAGGTCTCGCCTCGGCCTTGAAACCCAGGCCGAGCTACGCAATACAAGTGCGCCCAACGCGGCCGAGCGCGGGCTGCCCGCAGCCGTCAGTGCATATGCGCAAGGTAGCGTTGATACTCGCGTGGCATGCGGTCGGCGCGGATCGCTGCGGCGGCGTCCTCGAGGGCGCGGCCCTGCCAGGGCTCGACGTTTGGCGAGGGGATTCGCCATCGCGACAGCACTCACCGACTTGACGGTGTCAAACGACGTCTAGTGTGATGCGTACGAATTGTTAGTACGTGATTTCGCTGTACGTTCGAATCGACATTCGGTACGGTGTGGCGCATGTTCATGCCCACGCTGTGCGTGGTACTTCCTGCCCCTGATCGAGCGCACTTGCGGGCGCTCGTGGCCAATGG
>SHUF01000058.1 GCA_009694745.1 Acidobacteriota bacterium | reverse complement strand
CCTTGAGCGCAGTTTCCGGAGACCGCCCCTGGGGAATCACCGCCACGGCGTAAAACAGATTCGGATGCGCGATCAGTTTGGCATCGCCGAATGCCGCGAGCGCCAACTGCTTCTCGTACACCATCGAACGGTAGATGCGGGAACTCTGGCCGTCAGACAGCACCTTGGCCAGGATGTGCAGCGGATACGCATCCGGATGGCCGTCGTTGGTAATCGGATATCCCACCACCACCGCCGGCAGAGGCCACGGCTGCTCCACCGTGAACCTGCGCTCGGCCGTGGGCTTGGGTTCTTTCGGAATGTCGCGCGGCACAGGCTTGCCCTGCGGAATGCGGCCGAAGTACTGCTGCACCAGCGTCAACGCCTGCTTGGAATCAAAGTCGCCCACCAGCGTCAGGGTGGCGTTGTTGGGCACGTAGTACGTCTCGTAGAACCCGCGCACGTCGGCGATCGAGGCCGACTCAAGGTCCTTCATGCTGCCGATGGTCTGGTGCTTGTAAGGATGCGTGGTGAACGCCTTGTCGAAGATGACCTCCGACAGACCACCATACGGCACGTTGTCCACGCGCATCCTGCGTTCTTCCTTGACCACTTCGCGCTCGCTGAGGAACTTGTCTTCGCTCACCTCGAGCGACCCCAGCCGATCCGCCTCGAGCCACAACACCAACGGCAGGTACTGCGCGGGCACGGTCTGCCAGAAGATGGTGGCGTCTTCGTCAGTGGACGCGTTCGCCTGTCCGCCAATGCTCGTGATCCACGACGGATGCTGGTCGGCCCGCACGTTCTTGGACCCCTTGAACATGAGGTGTTCGAAGAGATGTGCAAAACCTGTCCGGCCGGCCTTCTCGTTCTTGGACCCGACGTGATACCACACCGACAGGTGGATGATCGGCGTCGAGTGATCTTCAAGGAACACGACCTGCAGCCCGTTGGGGAGCGTGGTCATCGTGTAATCAAACTTGGGCGGCCGGACGATGGTGTCTTGGGGCGTCGCGGCCAACGATAACAACAGAGCGCCGGCCACGGCCAGCGCGCGACTCGTTTGGTTTCGCAGCATTACCGCTGATTATAGCGGTCCCTTGGTGCCCTTGCGATACTGCACAGCCCATCGTCGCCACTGCCCGATAGGAATGGCGGGAATGCCTGCGTACGTCTGCCCGCCCGCCAGATCACTCATAACTGCAGACTTGGACGCCACCTGTGCGCCTTGTCCCACGCGGACGTGATTGATCACGCCCACCTGACCAGCCAGCACCACGTCGTCTTCCAGCACCGAACTGCCGGCGATGCCGACCAGGGCGGCGAGCCGGACATTTTTCCCGATCTTCACGCCATGGCCCACATGGACGAGGTTGTCGATTTTTGTTCCAGCGCCAATGCGTGTCTCGCCGATCGCGGGCCGATCCACGGTCGAGTTGGCCCCAATCTCCACATCGTCTTCGATGACGACGATGCCGACCTGGGGGATCTTGGTGTGCGTGCCGTCGGGCCGGGTCGCGTAGCCGAATCCCTCGCTGCCGACGACCGCGCCGTCCTGAAGCGTCACACGGTGGCCGACAACCACCCGATCTCGCACCGACACGTGGGCGTGGATCACACAGTGTTCACCGATACGCGCCTGCGGCCCGATGGAGGCGTGCGGGTGCAACACCGTGTGCGCGCCAATCGTGGCGCCGGCCCCGACGACGACGAACGGGCCGATCGCCACACCCGCACCCACATCCGCCGTCGGATCGATCCACGCCAGCGGATGAATCCCCGGTGCGACGGCCACCACCACAGGCGTGAGCAGCGCGATGGCAGCGGCGCATGCCACGGCCGGCGTCGGCGTACGCAGGATTGGGCAAGGCGCGGCAGTGAGGGCGTCGTCGGCAAGAATCGCCGATGCTTGTGTGCCGGCGACTTTCGACGTGAACTTCGAATTTGTCAGGAACGTCAGGTCGCCCGGACCGGAATCATGCAGATTGTTGACGCGGAGCATCGGCCGCGACGCATCGGCGGCGGTGGCATTGTCGATGCGGCATCCCAGATGCGCCGCGAGTTCAGCGAGGGTCACGCGCGAAGAATAACACTGCGATCGACCACGCGCCGCATGAACGCCGCCAGTCGGGCGAGGCCCAGCGTGGCCGCAATGGCCGCAATGCGTTCGGTTCGGGCCGACGGCTCAAGCGTCAGCGCCTGTTGAAGATCAGAGAGCGGTTCAGAGGAGTGGGTCGTCCACAAGGCGGGATCCATGCCCTTCTGCGCCCCGCGCATCGAGAAGAAATGCCCGACGGCGCGGAAGATGAAGTAGTAGGCGACAAAGTTCGGACCGGGCACAAATGCGAGCGGCGTCTGGGCCACAACGATCACGGCGTCGATGATGCCCCAGAGCCGGTGTTTAGCGAAGTCCTTCTTGAACTCGGCAATGGCCATCTCCAGCGCCTGCGCCGAGGTCATCGTGGCTGGGTGGTGCAGCCGGGCCGCGGTGGCGTGGCGCAGGTGCCAGAGCAGGCGTTGCTCGGCGACGGCCGCGGCCAGCTTCCGTTTGATGAAACGGGTGAAGCGGCTGCCAGACTCACTCGGCGCGTGTCCGTCTTCCTGGCGCCGTTCTTCCGCTTCCCCTTCGGCCAGGGCCTTGCGGAAGCCGTCCGCCATTCGACCGAAGAACGAGCGGCGCTGGGGCTGGCCCTCGACGGCGTCGGGAACAGGATCCGTTGGAGGCTCACAGTACATCTGGAACCCGGGTTCCCCGCCAGGCTTCGCCGGGCCAACCGGCAGGAGAAATACATCCATCAGCAGTACGCCACGTGACGGCTACCGCCTGATGCGGGTGGGAGCACGGACGCCCCCCGCCGGCAGCACCGGTCGCCCGGCCTCGGCCCACGCCGAGAACACCGCACTGGCCACGCCCGAAGCCGCCTCGCTCAACCGACGTTCGAGCACGGGCTTGACGCCAGTGAGCAACACATCAAAGTACGCCGCGTCGTAAAACTCGCGGCCCTCAGTCGCTTTCCTATCCGCCGCCAGCACACCGTCCGCCAACGACTGGCTATCAAGGAGTGTCTGGAACATAAACTCGCGGAACGCGGGAATCGCGGTGATCTTCACCGGCTCCAGCTTCAGTGTCTTCTGGTTGCGCAACACCAAGTCGGTCTCGAAGCGTGAGTGGATGCCGCGCTGATTGGTGGCCTGGCCGTCGTAACTGATCACCGCGTGGAACGGCTGATGCGCGTCTTCAATGTAGTGCGCCAAGACCGCGACAAAGTAGCGGGCATTGTCGGCCGCATACGGCGCATTGGGTTGCCCGATCCCTTTGAAGGCGCCCACGAGCTTGTTGTAAATCTCCTCGGCCCGCCACGGCAGGCGGCCATAGCGATTCGCAGGACCAGCGCCATACTTCGCGACATACGCGTCGTACTCACGCGGAATGTTGGCGAAGGGCGCCTTCGACCCTTCCTCGAAATCCATATCCAGGAAATGGTTGGGTGGCTCGTCGCCACGCTCGCCGCGCAGATCGACGGTGCGCCACAGATCCGGGTCCACCGAATGTTCAGAGATAAACGCGCGCTCGGCCACAAAGAACGGCGTGATCGGTTCGGGCAATCCGTCGATCGCACGCTCGGTGATCCACCGGTGCACGTCCATGCCCCACGCGCCGGTACCGGTCGTGGACACGAGCACACCCGCTGTTACACACGCGGTCCAGAGGAGACGCGTCATCACTCGCCCAGGCACTCTCATGCGCCCATGCTAGCATCCCCGGATGGCGTCGACGCTTGAGCCGAAAGATGTGGACCGAATCGCGACACTGGCGCGACTGACCCTGACGCCGGACGAACGCCTGCAGTTCGCCCGGCAGTTGAACGACGTGCTCCGTTTCGTCGAACAGATCCGCCAGGTGGATACCACGGGCATCGCCGCCACATCCCATCCGCTTGCGGCCGATGCCGCCTGGCGCGAAGACGTGCCGCATACCTCGTTGCCGAACGCCGACGCGCTCGCCAACGCCCCTGATGCCAACCGCGAGGCCGGCCTCTTCCGGGTGCTGAAGGTGATCGGATGAGCGGCCGGATTAGGGCCGGGGTCGAAACCGCTCTCGCTCGTATCGCGGCTACCCAGCCGGCCCTTCAGGCCTTCCAGCATGTCGCCGCAGATCGCGCCCTGGCCCGCGCCGACGCGCTGGACCGAGCGGACGCGCCCGAAGGGCCGCTCCACGGACTGCCCCTCGCCCTCAAGGATAACATCGTGGCGCGGGGCATCCCGACGACGGCGGGATCCAAAATTCTGGAAGGGTACCAGGCCCCGTACGACGCGGCAGTCGTGGAACGCCTTGAGGCCGCAGGCGCGGTGATTGTCGGAACCACGCGATGCGACGAATTCGCGATGGGATCCTCCACCGACAACTGTGCGTACGGGCCGGCGCACAATCCCTGGGACCTGACGCGCACGCCTGGAGGATCCAGTGGTGGGTCCGCGGCAGCTGTCGCCGCGTCGCTCGTGCCGATCGCGCTCGGGTCCGATACGGGCGGGTCGATCAGGCAGCCGGCGTCGCTGTGTGGCGTGGTTGGCGTCAAACCCACCTACGGCCGCGTCTCGCGTTACGGCCTGATGGCCTTCGCGTCGTCGCTCGACCAAATTGGTCCCTTGACGCGCACCACGCGTGAAGCGGCAGCCGTGCTCGAGGTCATCAGCGGGCATGACGCGCGTGATTCGACGTCCGCCCAGCAGCCGGTGCCGGCATTCGTCGCAGCGCTGACCGGTGATGTGCGCAACGTCCGCATCGGCGTGCCCCGGCACCTGATTACAAACGATGTGGATGAGGATGTGCGGGCGGCGTTCGAAGCAGCTCTGGCCGTGGCGCAATCGCTCGGCGCGGAGGTGCGCGACGTCGAGTTGCCGAATGCCGATCGGGGCATTGCCGTGTATTACCTGATTGCCACAGCCGAGGCGAGCGCAAACCTGGCGCGGTATGACGGTGTGCGTTACGGCCATCGCGCCGCCGGCGCGACGTCACTGCCTGACCTGTACGAACGGTCGCGTCACGACGGGTTCGGGGCAGAGGTGAAGCGTCGCATCATGCTCGGCACCTACGTGCTGAGTGCGGGTTATTACGACGCGTATTACCTGAAGGCCCAGCAGGTGCGCACACTCATCGCCCGCGACTTCGCGCGCGCGTTCGAGACGGTGGACGTGGTGGCGTTGCCCACCTCGCCGTGCGCCGCGTTCCGCCTGGGCGAACGCGTGGACAATCCGCTGCAGATGTATCTGGCCGATGTGTATACGGTGGGAGCCAACCTGGCCGGCCTGCCCGGTATCAGTGTGCCGTGTGGGTTCACGACCGAGGGCCTGCCGATCGGCCTGCAGTTCATCGCGCGGCCCTGGGACGAGGCCACGATGCTGCGCACGGCGGATGCCTACGAACAGGCGACGGCCTGGGGCGAGCGGGTGCCTGTCGCAATGGCGAAATAGCCGCTGCGAAGACTCAGGCGGCGACGACGCTTATCCGGGCGGCTTTGCGCGAACGTGGTTTTTGTCGAATCACGATCTCGACGTCCTGGTCGAGCGCTGTCAGCAGATTCATCAGACGTTCGACCGAAAACCCAGCCAGCTTGTAGTGACGAAGCGCGGACACCTTTGGCTGCGGTACCCCCAACACCTTCGCCGCATCAGATTGCGAGAGCTTGCGCGCGTCAAGCACCTGATTGAGAGCGAAGACCAGGCGGAGCTTCGCCTGGCGTTCCGCGGCATCGGGGAATCCCAGATCAGCGAATACGTTCCCGGTGCCGCGAGTGACCAATTCTCTCCGTTCAGCGTTCCGGCTTGCCATAGTGCTCCATGTGATCCCTCTGCGCGGTCCTCAAGCGTTCGGCGACAAGTTCGACATCTCGCCTGGCCGTCCGAATACCAGACGGAGACTTCTTCTGGAACGCATCTAACACGTAAACGGCCGCCTCGAACCGAGCCGTGTACAACGTGCGATAGGCGTTTCCGTCGTGCGACTCAATCACTTCCATCACACCTGGACCGAGACCCTTCCACGCTTTCGCGGTAGGAGCGGTCCCTCCAAACTGGGCGACGCCAAGGGCGTTCCCCATGTCCTCCTTGACCGCTGCAGGAAAGGCCAGGAAATCGCGTTTGGAGGAACCGACCCAATGCAGCGGCTTCTCGCCGGTGGTTTGGATGCGTGCCACTGAACTATACCACTTTGGGAATAACGAACACGTCCACTATTCGCAGAGCGATTCTGGCGGTCTTTCACCGAAACCGATTCAGACGCGCCCCGCAGCGATTCCAGGAAAGATGGGTCGTCGACTTCGTCGCCCGACATCCCGACGAGCCAGGGAGGTATCCGGGCTTATCGGCGTACAGGCGATAAGTCCCTTTGGGAACACTGCGAAAAAGGAAGCGCCCATCGGCGAGGGTCAGGACCTTCGTGGGCAACGCAGAGTTGCCGTCCAGGTACAAAGCCACCACGGCGGCCCGCACGGGAGCCCGGGTGACTGAATCCACGACTCTGCCTGCGACGAGCGACATTTGCGGCACTCTACCATCTGCCGCCCAAACTCATCTCACGCTTGGTACATCAAAGTGCATCGCCCGCAGGATGTCCCTGCAGGTCTTCACAAACTCAGTTGCAGGGTTCAGTGAGTAGCTAAGCGACCGCAGGGCGGCGAATCAGGCGGACCAGGCCGTAGACCAGCGCGCCAAGAATCACCAGCGGCAGCAGGGGCGTCAGGATCAGCGCCAGGCCTCCCACCAGCATCACGACCGCGCCGAGTGCCCAGAACAGCAGGCGGAACGGCAGCAGGACCAGCCAAAAGGCCGCCTTCACGAAGACGACCATAAAGACGAGCATCAGCAACAGAAACGCGAAGCCCGCCAGCATCACTCCCCCGAGCGACAGCAATCCAGTCATATGCAATTCGACGCACGGCCCGCAGCTCGGTTCAAAAAAAGAAAGGCGCCGGGCTGATCGCACCCCGGCGCCTCCGAATTCAGGACCCTGGACTCTGGACCCTGGACTCTGGACGCTCAGCCCTCGACGGCGATTTGGCGCGGCTTCGCTTCCGCGCGCTACGGCAAGGTGATGATCAACACGCCATCGGCATACGCGGCGTGCACCCGGCCACGGTGAGCACGTTGTTCTCGAACGTCACCGTGATGTCTTCGCGCTTCATGCAAAGGCGCATTTTCTTAGTCATCAGCACTAATATCAATATCCAAGGCGCTCTCTCTGAGCCAAAGCAGGCGGCCAATAAGAGGTTGCCGCCGGCCGATCGCCCATAGAATCGAAGGTGAAATGGTGGAGTCGCGACGCGGACGAGAGGCAGAAGAGCTGGCGGAAGACGCCCGGCAATTGCTGATGGAACTCGACCGGAGCGTTCCGGGCGCGGCCATGGCCACCGGTGAATGCCGGCCCGCGCTCGACGTGGTGGACACTGCCTCGGGTGTTGAAGTGCTGATGGACATCCCCGGTGTGCCGGTGTCTGCCGTTCGAGTGTGGGTACGCCAGGACACGGTGCTGGTGGTCGGCGCCAAACTGGGCGCGACGGCCCCGCCCGACGCCCGGTATCACGTGGCCGAGCGCAGTTCGGGGCGGTTCGCACGCGGGGTTCGCCTGTCAACCGCCGTGGACACAGGGGCGGCCAGGGCGTTTGTGTCTGCCGGTCAATTGCGGGTGGTGTTGCCCCGCCTTGTCGAACGGCGCAGCCAGTTGATCCAGATCCCGATCGAGACCCCATGACCAATCTTCTGTTTATTGGCGACATCATCGGACGCCCCGGTCGCGAATTGCTTCGCCGTGGCCTTGCGGCGATCTCTTCGCACCACAACATTGATCTGGTGATCGCGAACGTGGAGAACTCGGCGGCGGGTTTTGGCGTGACGCCGGAGATTGCGCACGAGTTGTTCGACTACGGCGTGAACGTCATGACCGGCGGCAATCACACGTGGGACAAGAAGGAGATCATTCCGTATTTTGCGAAAGAACCCCGGCTGCTTCGTCCAGCGAACTTTCCCGAGGGCACGCCCGGCCAAGGCTGGCACGTGGCGCGCGCGGCCAACGGCGTGCACGTGGGCGTGATCAACATCATGGGCCGCATCTTCATGAATCCGCTTGACGACCCGTTCCGGGTGGTGCTGGAGCAGATTCAGGCCGTGCAGGAGCAGGCGAAGATCATCTTCGTGGACTTCCATGCCGAAGCCACATCGGAAAAAGTGGCGATGGGCTGGCATCTCGACGGCCGCGTGGCGGCGATGGTCGGCACGCATACCCATGTCCAAACGGCCGACGACCGCGTGCTGCCCAAGGGCACCGCGTACATCACCGACGTCGGGATGACCGGCCCGCACGATTCGGTGATCGGCGTCGATCGCGCCGCCATCATTCACAGGTTCCTGACAGGGTTGCCGCAGCGCTTCGAGACCGCCACCGAAAACCCGCGACTCAACGGCGTGGTCATCCAGGCCGATGAGGCCACGGGCCGCGCGCAGAGCATCACGCGCCTGAACCTGTCGCTACAAGAACTGGACGTCATGTCCGTCACTCCCGTTGCCGCGCGCTGACCATGGCGGATTCGTGGGGCCTGCCGTTTGATGACGTCCCGGAGGTGGCCAAGGCGCCGCCGGTCCCAGAGCCTCCACTCAGCGTCGGGGATCTGACCGCTCGACTCAAGTCACTGGTTGAGTCCGGTTTCTCCCGGGTTGAAGTGGAAGGCCAGGTTAGTGGACACCGGCCCCATTCCTCAGGCCATCTGTATTTCACGCTGAAGGACGACCGCTCGCAGATTCGCGCGGTGATGTTCAGGACCGACGCGCGCAAGCTGACCTTCCGGCTCGAAGACGGCCAGCACATCGTGGCGCGCGGCCGCGTGAGCGTCTATGAAGTCCGCGGCGAATACCAGATCATCTGCGATCGCCTCGAGCCGCATGGTCAAGGTGCGTTGCAACTCGCCTTCGAACAACTGAAGCGGCGTCTGGCCGCCGACGGCCTGTTCGACGTCGCGCGCAAGCGGCCGCTCCCGGTTCTGCCGCGCAAGATCGGTGTGGTGACGTCGCGCTCCGGCGCGGCTCTGCAGGACATCCTGCGTGTGCTCATCGCGCGCTACCCTTCCGCGCATGTTGTGGTTCGCGATGCGCGCGTGCAGGGCGATGGCTCAGGCGAGGATCTTGTGCGGGCGCTGCGCGCCATCACCGGAGTCGCGGGTGTGGACGTAGTCATCATCGGACGCGGCGGCGGGTCGGCCGAAGACTTGTGGGCCTTTAATCACGAAGGCCTGGCGCGCGCCATCGCCGCGAGCCCCGTGCCGGTCATCTCGGCCGTGGGCCATGAGGTGGACTTCACCATCGCCGACTTCGTGGCAGACCTGCGTGCGGCCACACCGTCCAACGCCGCCGAGTTGGTGGTTGAGCGCGCCGATTCGTTCCAGCACCGGATCGATCGTGCGGCCGAACGCCTGGCCGCTGCAACGCGACGGGCCCTGGACGGCCGGCGCCAGCGGGTGATGCGCACGGCGTCGCGCCTGGACGGCTACCCGACGCGCATCGTGCTGCAGCAGCGCGACATACAGGAGTCCATACTGCGGCTGCGTCATGCGCAGGCCACCCGGATCGGGCGCGCCCGCCAGATGTTCGAGCGCCTGCGGCGGCGCCTCGAAGCCCGCGATGTCAGGCGGGTGACGGCCGACTGGCAACTGCGACTGGCCAAGGTGGACAGCCACCTGGGGCAGACGGCGCGTGCCGGCGTTCAGCACGCGTCCGCACGGTCGCGCGAGCTGGCCGCACGCCTGCATGCCCTCAGCCCGCTGGCCGTCCTCGGTCGCGGATATGCGGTGTGCTGGGACGACACCCGCACGAGTATCATTCGATCGGCCGCAAGCGTGAGCCCCGGTGAGGCGGTTCGCGTCATCGTCGCTGACGGCGAGCTGCGCTGCACGGTCACAGAACGGACAGACTCATGAGCACTGCCATCAAAGACTTCGAATCCGCCATCGCGGAACTTGAGACGCTGGTGAAACAGCTCGAGGACGGCGACCTGCCTCTCGACACGTCACTGAAACTGTTCGAGCGCGGCGTCGAGCTGTCGCGGTACTGCCACGACCAACTCGGCGCGGCACAGAAACGCATCGAACTACTCACCGAACGCGGCGACCTGAAAGACGGCAGCGGGCTGCTGTCAATCGACGACGCGGCGGGGTGATGGTGAGCGCGCCCCAGGATCTCGCCGCCTATCTCACGGAACTGCGCGCGACCGTGGACACGGCCCTGCGCCACGCGCTGCCTGAAGGCGCGGCCCCCACGCTCCTGATCGATGCCATGCAACACGGCCTGATGGGCGGGGGCAAGCGGCTGCGGCCGTGCCTCACGCTGATGACCGCCGAAGCCGTGGCGCCGCTCGCGCACGTCACCACGCCCCGGGCGCGATTATTGGCCCTGCCGAGCGCGTGCGCGGTGGAGATGATCCACTGTTACTCGCTCGTGCACGACGACCTGCCCGCGATGGATAACGATGCGTTGCGGCGCGGACGCCCCACCACCCATGTCATGTTCGGCGATGGTCTCGCGATCCTCGCCGGCGACGGCCTGCTGACCGAGGCGTTTGGCGTGATCGCCGAGTCCCCTTCTCCCGTCTCGCCTCCAGGGGCCCCCGAGGCCCCGGCCGAACGGCGGCTGCGCGTGATGGGTGTGCTCGCCACGGCAGCCGGCGCAATTGGTATGGTCGGGGGACAGGCGGTCGACTTGCGTGCCGCAGGCCGCGTCCCGTCGCACCCGGCCGAGCCGATGGGCGAACGCGAACTGCGCGACATGCACGCGCGCAAGACCGGCGCGCTGTTCCGCGCCGCCGCCGTTTCCGGCGCGATGATCGTCGGCGTCGAAGATGCCCTGGTCGCGGCCGTGGACTTTTACGCCCAGGAAGTGGGCCTCGCGTTCCAGATCATCGATGACGTGCTGGACGTCGAGGGCTCCGCCGCCGGGCTGGGCAAAACCGCCGGCAAGGACGCAGCCGCCGGCAAACCCACCTATCCCGCGTTGTATGGGGTGGAAGAGTCGCGGCGGCTGGCCACGGATTGTGTGGCGCGCGCGAAAGACACGCTGAAGGCCGCCGGGCTCGACGGTCGGCTGACCGAACTGGCCGACTGGAGCCTCTCGCGAACGAAGTGAAGGCCCGCCACACGTGAAGGTCCGTCTGGATCAATTACTGGTCGATCGCGGCCTGGCCCCCTCGCGTGAACGGGCGCGCGCGCTCATCCTCGCCGGCGACGTCAACGTGGACGGCCAGCCCGCCACCAAGGCCGGCACCGCCACATCCGACACCTCCCTCGTCACGCTCCGCACCCCCGATCACCCCTGGGTCAGTCGCGGCGGACTCAAACTCGTCCGCGCACTTGATGTATTTGCGATCGATCCCGCGGGCATGACGGCGCTCGACATCGGCGCGTCCACAGGCGGCTTCACCGATGTGCTCCTCCACCATGGTGCCGCACGCGTCGTCGCTCTGGACGTGGGCCACAACCAGTTGGACTGGAAGATCCGGACCGACGCGCGAGTGCAGGTCATCGAAGGCGCCAACGCCCGCTACCTGAAGCCGGAAGACCTGCCCGCCGACGCGCGGACATTCGGACTCGTCACGATTGACGTGTCGTTTATTTCGCTGCGCCACATCCTGCCGGTTGTCCCCCCACTACTTGCGCCGGGCGGCCACGTGGTTGCGCTCGTCAAGCCGCAGTTCGAGGCGGGTAAGTCAGACGTGGGCAAAGGCGGGATCGTGCGCGACGAACGCATCCACGCCCGGGTGGTGGACGAAGTCATCGAAGCCGCGCGTCAGGTAGGATTGTCGCGATGCGGGCTTGAGCCGTCGCCGATTACCGGCGCGGAGGGCAACCGCGAGTTCCTGCTGCACCTATGTCCTTCACCCGCTTCGGCCTAATCGCACGACCGCACGCCTCGGCACTTGCCGCGATGGTGGATGCTGCCGAGTGGCTGACCGCCCGCGGCGCGTCGGTTGTGCTCGCTCAGGAAGAGGCCGCCGCGGCGGCCACCGGCGCGCGCTGGCCGACCGCGCCGCGTGAAGGCATTGCGAAAGACGTGGACGTCGTCATCGCGTTCGGCGGAGACGGCACACTGCTGTCCGCCGCGAGCGCCGTGGTGCATGCAAACGCCGGCGTGCCGGTGCTCGGCGTGCATCTGGGGCATCTGGGGTTCCTCACGGAAGTCCGCCGTGCCGAACTCACCGATGCGCTTGCGTCCGTCCTTGAGGGACGCACGTGGACCGAAACGCGACTGTTGCTTGAAGGACGGATCGAGCGCGCTGGCAGCATCGCCGCCTCACGCTTCGCCCTCAACGACATCGTCATCACGCGAGGAACCTTGTCGCGCATGCTGGAGCTTGACGTCTCGGTCAACGGCGAACATATGAGCCACGTTCGCGCCGACGGGCTCATTGTCGCAACGGCAACCGGGTCAACTGCCTACAACCTGTCGGCCGGCGGCCCTGTGGTGCATCCGTCGGTGGACGCGGTCATCCTGACGCCCATCGCGCCACACACCCTGACGAATCGGCCGATTGTCTTACCGGCATCGGCCGAGATTGTGCTGCGGCCGCTACTCGAAGGCGCGCCCACCGACGTCGTGGCCACGTTCGACGGCCAGTTCGGCGCGCCACTGCAAAGCGGCGACGCGGTGGTGATTCGCCGCGCAGACCGCGTGCTTCAGCTGCTACGCACCACCACGCGCACCCACTTCGACATGCTTCGGGAAAAACTCAATTGGAATCGGTAGGCGGCTACCGACTACCGATTTGCTGATGGCCGATTCCTGAAATACCGCACTTGCCACTGCTGAACGTTCCTATTGTGCTCACCGAGCGTGGTGGCGAAGGCGTGGGTGCCGTCGTTGCGGCTCACAAAGTAAAGATACGGCGCCTCTGTGGGCCGGACGGCGGCTTCGAGCGACGCGCGGCCGGATGAGGCAATGGGTCCCGGCGGCAAACCCGCATAGCGGTAGGTGTTGTAAGGCGAATCAACACGCAGGTTGTCGCGCGTCAAGTTGCCCTTCCACTTGCCGGCCAGCTGCAACGCGTAGATGACCGTGGGGTCGCACTGCAGTCCCATGCCAATACGCAGCCGATTCTGATACACCGCCGAAACGATCGGTCGCTCTGGTGCGCTCGCGGTTTCCTTCTCCACCAGAGACGCGATCGTCACCACTTCGCGCGCGCTGAGGCCCCGCGCGGTTGCAGCTGCCCGCAGGTCGGCATCAAACGCCCGCATAAAACCGGCGACCATCGCATCGACGATACCCTTGGCGCCGGCAGACCGAGGGAGCTGATACGTGTCGGGGAACAGGTAGCCTTCCAGGGATGAGGCCTCGGGATCGATCGCGGCGATGCGCGAGACGTCGCGCGCCTCACGCAGGAACTCTGCCTTCGTGCCGAGACCACCCTCGACGAAGACATCGGCCATCTCCCAGATCGTCAGCCCTTCACGAAATGTCACGGCTCTGGTATAGACGTCGCCCCGCGCGAGGCGATCAACGACTGCACCTGGCGTGGCGGCCTCTGCAAAACGGTACTCACCAGCCTGCAGCCGCTTGTCCGCGTCGGCGAGGCGCACGGCCGCGCGGAAGATCAGCGAATGCGGCACCACCCCGGCATCAGAGAGGCGCGAGGCGATCGCGGCAACGCCGGTGCCGGCCGGGATCTCCACAAAGATCTCTGGTTCGGCAAACGACTTGTAGGGCGTTCGCAACAGGTCTTGTCCCCACCACGCTCCGCCGGCAGCAAACAGTATGAGGAGCAAGACTGCCGTGAGGAACTTCTTCATGCGTGCTTCTGCTCCGGTGGAAGTGCCCGTGCGCGAGCATCCAGGAAATCCTGCAACACAATCGAAGCCGATTCGGCGTCGATCAGCGCCTTCCGCTTGCGCCAGTCGCGCTCGCGCGTGGCCAACCGCGCCTCGGCCTCTACGCTGGTTAATCGTTCGTCCTGAGTGTCCACGGGAATGCCGGTGAGTTCCGCCAGTGCCGTGACGAACTGCCTGACCACCGGCGTCTGGTCCGTGTCCTCGCCGTTCAGCCGCCGCGGCAAGCCCACGACGATGCCGTCAAGGTCTGGGTCTTCGGACACGCGCAATTGTGAGACGACGTCGGCCACAACGGCCGCCGCCCGTCGCGGCCCCGCAGCCGACGTGACCATCTGCCACGGTCGCGCCATTGTCGCCGTGTGGTCAGACAGCGCGAGCCCAATGCGCTTCGCCCCATAGTCCACGCCCAAATACCGCACGAGAGAAAGTTTACTCGGGGTCCTGGGGTCCCGGAGTCCCGGGGTCATACAATGAAGCCCCATGGCGAACCGAATTGTCCTGTCCGGCGCAGTGGCCCTTCTCGCGCTCGCGTCGGCGTGTGGACAGACCCCAGCCTCGCCCGATGCTGGTCGAAAGAAGCTTGTGATCATCGGCTTCGACGGCATGGACCCCGACCTCGTGCGTGAGTTCATGGCCGCGGGACAGTTGCCGAACTTCGCCAAGGTGATGAAGACCGGTGGCCTGTACGACCTCGAGACGACGGTGTCGCCGGAGTCGCCGACAGCGTGGGCATCGTTTGCGACCGGCGTGAACCCAGGCAAACACAACATCTACGACTTCCTCGTGCGCGACGCGGCGAACTACACACCCGATCTGGGTATGGTGACGCGCACGCCGCCGACGTTCCTCTGGAACTGGATCCCGACGTCACGACCAAAGATCAACACGCTGCGTGGCGGCACGTCGTTCTGGGTCACCGCCGGCCAGGCGGGTGTGCGCAGCAGCATCCTGACAGTGCCGGTCACGTTTCCACCTGAAGACGTGCCGAATGGTGAATTGCTGGCCGGTCTCCCTCTGCCTGACATTCGGGGCACGATGGGCACGTACCACTACTACGGCACCGACGTGAGCCGTTTCGAAGAAGGCGACTCGGAGATGGGCGGCATCGTCAGGCGCCTGGCTTTTGATGGCGGCACCGCACGCGCCACGTTCTTCGGCCCGCCCAATCCCATCGTGCGTGTGCAGCTTGCGGCGCTGCGCGAGAAGCCACAGCGCACCGATGCCGACCGCACCGCGATTGCCGAGCTTGAAGCGAAGCAGGACGTCACACTTCCCCTGACCGTCACGTGGACAAAGGGACGTGGTGAGGCCGATATCGATCTGGGCGGCCAGAAGATGACACTCAAAGTCGGCGAATGGAGCAAGTGGATCAACCTGAAGTTCCGCATCAACGTTTTCATGTCCGTTGAAGGCATCACACAGGTGCACTTGCGCAAGGCTGATGACGACCTGCAGGTGTATGTCTCGCCCGTGAACTGGAAGCCGGACGCACCGCCGCTCCCGATGTCGTCCCCTGCGCGTCTGGCGCGCGATCTCTACAAGTCATTGGGGCCGTTCCGTACGCTCGGGTGGTCCGAGTCCACGATGCCGCTTGATGAAGAGCGCATGACCGAAGCCACCTTCATGGACGACCTGTACCGCGCGTTCGACGACCGCGCCCAGGTCATCCTCAACCGGCTCACGTCCGGATCGTGGGACCTGCTTGTGGGCGTCATCGAGGCCACGGACCGGGTGCAACACATGATGTGGAGGCACCGCGACACCACGCATCCTTCGTACACCGCGGAGGGCGCGGCAAAGTTTGGCGGCGAGATCCAGCGGGTCTATCGGCGCGCGGATCAGTTCATCGGCGAGGTGCTGGACCAGACAGGCGCCGACACCACGCTGATGATCGTTTCTGACCACGGCTTCCACTCGTGGCGTAAAGCCGTCAACCTGAACACCTGGCTCGTTGAGCAGGGCTTCATGGTGCTCAAGGGACAGACCACGGCCGCCGACAAGACACTGGCCGATCTGTTTGGCGGTGGCGGCCAGTACTTCGAAGACGTGGACTGGTCGCGCACGCGCGCCTACGCCATGGGGTTGGGCCAGATCTACTTCAACCTCCGCGGGCGCGAGGGCCAGGGCATCGTCTCGACCGGTGAGGAATACCGGGCCCTCGCCGACGACCTCAGCAAACGCCTGATGGCCTCACTGGTGGACCCCGACACCGGCGCGACGATCGTCACCAACGTCTACAAGCGAGACGACGTGTATACGGGCGAGTACCTGCACAACGCATCGGACCTGCAGGTGGGGTTGGCCGACGGTTATCGCGTGTCCTGGCAGACCACGCTGGGCGGATCACCCAAAGGCATCGTCTACCCCAATATTAGGAAGTGGTCGGGCGACCACGGCGGCTACGACTTCGCGGCCACCTCCGGCATGCTGATTTCCAGCCGTCCGATCATGGTCAACAGTCAGGGACGCGCCAACATCATCGACATCGCGCCCACCGTGCTG
>SHUF01000010.1 GCA_009694745.1 Acidobacteriota bacterium | reverse complement strand
AATAACTGGCGCAATTCTGGGTGCCGAGGCGCCCGATCCCGCCAGGCGCGAGGAGGGAGAATACCCAGTGTATTCGACCGACGAGCAACGCCGCGGGGCGGGATGCCTCGGCAGCCAGAATGCGTCAGTTATTTCCTTACGGGCCCTAATGTGCGAAAACGACCTCTGAGGTAGTTTTCACTGACTCACCCATGAAAACTACCTCAGAGGTCGTTTTCGCACCTGGAGATTTCCACAGATCGACACCCGTCCCCCTCATGTCACAGGTTCCCAAGCAACCGTCATCGGTTGCGTACAGTGAGATGCGAAGACTGGCGCGGTTTTCCTCGGGTTTCCGTACGGCACACGTTTTGATTATCGAAGCGTAGTGAAGCCGCTCGACGTCACGCGGGGGGTGTCTTTCTCACGACAGGCAGGCGCTGGCATCGCAGCATTTCGCGGCACGTTGTCTGACGGCCGAGCGGCCTCACTAAATTAGGAACTGGGGAACTGGGGAACTTAGGAGCTGGGGAAATTGGGAATTGGGGAGCTCGCAGTTCCTCAGTTCCAAATTTTCTAAGTTCCTAATTACAGCGTGATCTTCAATGCCACCACAGTCGTGTCGTCGTTGGGGGGGAACCCGGCGCGGTGCGCTTCGACGGCCTCAACGATGGAGTAGACGATTTCCTTAGCAGTGAGGTGTTTGGTCTTTGCCACCACGTCGATAAGGCGTCCGCTTCCGAACTCCTCGCTCTTCCGGTTCATCGCCTCTGAGACGCCGTCCGAGCAAAACACAAACACATCGCCCGAGGTGAGCGGCAACGTCACTTCGTCGTACGTCATCCCGGGGAATGCCCCGAGCGGCACGCCCGGCGCTTCAATCAGGCCACAGGTCTCGCCCGACGCCCGCACGGGATACGGCACACCGGAGTTGGCCAGCGTCACGCGCCTGCGCTTCAGATCGAAGATCGCATAACAGAGGGTGCAGTAATACTCCTCGAGTTGGCGCTCGTAGAGGATGGTGTTGATCGACATCAGCACCGCCGCGGGCGACGATCGCTCGGGCACATAGCGGCGTCGGAACGTGCGGCCGCGCACCAGTTCGCCGGCAAACACGCTGTAGAGAGCCGCCGGCACCCCTTTGCCTGACACATCGCCCAACGCCATGATGAGCGTCTGCGACTCGGGCACGAGATAGTCGTAGAAGTCTCCGCCCAACTCTAGCGCTGCCGAGAATGACGCGTCAACTTCAACGCCCGTCATTTTTTTCGGCAGCTTGGTGGGCAGCAACGCCGCCTGCACGCGACGGGCAAACCGCAGTTCCTTTTCCAGGCGCGCCTCGGTCTGCGACGCTTCTTCGTAGAGCCGCGCGTTTTCGATCGCGACTGCCGTCTGGCTCGCCAGCAGCGTCAGGATCTCCACGTCGCGCTTAGTGAAGGCGTCGAGCTCCGGGCTCTCGAGATCAAACACGCCGATGCAGCGATCCTTGAGCAGCATCGGCACCACCAGCTCCGACCGCACGTCGTCAATTACCTTGATGTAGCGCGGGTCCTTCGACACGTCGGGCACCATCACCGGCTCACGGTGCAGCGCCGAGTAGCCGACCAGCCCCTCGCCCAGAGACACCTTGGGCAGCGCCACCCGATCGCCGAATTGCACGGCGACCTTTATTTCCAGTTCTTTGTTCGCCTCGTGAAGCAGCAGGATGCCGAATGTGCGGTAGTCCACCACGCGCCTGGCCAGCTGCGCGATCCTTGAGAGCAGCTCGTCCAGATCCATGAGCGCGGCCACGTCGCGGCCAATCTCGGCCAGCGTTTCGAACGCTTCAGCATCGAGCCGCTGCTGTTCGAACAAACGCGCGTTGACCAGCGCCATCGCCACGTGCGCGGCAAACTGCCGGAGGATGGCCGCATCGCGCTCTGAATACATGTCGCGCGATCGGCTCAACACGTTGAGCGCGCCAATGGGCTTGTTCTTGTGCACCAGGGGCACGGCCAGCGTCGACGCCATACCCGGCACCACTTCCACGTAGCTCGGCTCGAGCGTAATATCGCCCACCACCATGGTTTCCTGGGTGCTGACCACGTGGCCCACGATGCCGTCGGTGATGCGGGGACGATAGTGCGAGGTGTCCGGGTATCCCACCCCGTAGGCAATCCGCAGTTCGCTGTGTTTGTCGTCCAGCAGGTAGACGGCAAACGCGTCAAATGGAATCAGGCGGCCAATCAGCTCGGGAATCTTCTGCAGGAGCTCATCCAGTTCCACCACCGACGCCACCTGACGGCCCAGATCAAACAGGGTCAGAAGGACATCGCGCTCATGGCTGCCCGCAGACAGGTGTGAGGGCAGACGGTTGGCGGGAGGCAGGTTCATGGCAGGCAAACGACGCGGGAGGAACTCGTTCCAATTATACTTGGTTCGTCCGGCGCCCTGACCCCATGACCGACCTGCAGCTTCCCCTCGACTATTCGGCGATCAAACGCATCCTGCCCCACCGGTATCCATTCCTTCTGGTGGATTGCATCATTGAGTTCGAACCCGACCACCGGATAGTGGGTATCAAGAACATCTCTGACAACGAAAAATCTCTGTCGAGGTCGCCCGGACAGCGGCCGGCACTGCCCCCGACCCTGCTGACCGAGGCCGTCGCACAAGTCGGCGCCATCCTGATCCTCTCGAAGGCCGAGAACCAGAACAAACTGATCTTCTTCATGGGGATCGATCGCGTGCGTTACCGCTGCCCCGTGCATCCGGGCGATGTGGTCAGGATTGAGGCCGTCGTCAAACGTCTGCGCAGCCGCATGGGTGTGCTGCAGGGCAAGGCCACCGTCAACGGGCGCGTCGTCCTCGACGGCACCATGACGTTTGCCCTCGGTCCTCGGCCTTGAGGAACAGGCCGAGCTACGTTCGGAAGGGACGGGCTCGGCCGGTACGTAGCTCGGGCTGGTCCTCAAGCCCGAGTGTCTGTCTCAGATCAGCCGCAACATCAAGAGACCGTCGATGGTTTTGAGGCGCTCGAGTGCGGCGGCGGGCACTGGTGCGGCCACGTCGGCCACAACGTAGGTCACGCCTCTGGTGGCGCTGGCCCAACCCACGACGACGACGCCGGCTTCGGCGAACGCATTGGTGACATGGGCCGCAGCCTGCTCTGACGCCACGCATGCGCAAACGCAGCGATGCGAGGTCTGGCGCGGGGCCGCCAGGTCCGGGAAGTTCACGGCGTTGCGCACGTGACCGTGTTCCAGGAAATCACGCACCTGATCGGCCACCATGATTGCGCAATTGTCTTCGGCCTCGGCCGTGGACGCGCCCAGGTGAGGCGTGGTCACGCACTTTGGGTGCTTCACGGTTAGCGCCGTGGGGAAATCGCTGATGTACGCGAGCGTGTGACTGGCGTCGAGGCTGGCCAGCATGGCCGCCTCGTCCACAATGCCTTCACGTGCGAAATTCAGCACGGCGCTTCTGGGTTTCATCGCCTTCAGCCGATCGGCGTCAATCAGGTGGCGCGTGGCCGGTCCCAGCGGCACGTGCAGCGTGACAAGGTCCGCCGTCCGCAACGCTTCATCCAGCGAACGCGCGCGAACCACGGCAGATGACAGTTGCCAGGCGGCGTCCAGCGTCAGGCCTGGGTCGTACCCGACCACCTGCATGCCCAGCGCCACTGCGGCGTTCGCCACGCGGCCGCCAATGGCCCCAAGACCGATCACCGCGAGGGTCCGCCCAGGAAGCTCGGTGCCGGCGAACGCTTTCTTGCCGGCTTCCACCGCCTTGTGCAGTTCGGCATCCGACGCGGCGGTGTCACCAGCGCGGCGCGCAAACTCCACAGCCGGCACAATGTGCCGGCTCGCCAGGATCAAACCGGCGATCACCAGTTCCTTGACGGCATTGGCATTGGCGCCAGGCGCGTTGAACACGGGGATGCCGCGCTCGGTCATCGCCGCCACCGCAATATTGTTCACCCCGGCGCCGGCGCGGCCGATGGCCTTGAGCGACGGCCCGAACGTGGCTTTATGCAGGTCCGCAGATCGCAGAAGGATGGCATCCGGGTCGGCAAGGTCGGCGCCGGTCGTGAAGCGCTCCCGTGGCAACCGCTCGAGGCCGGCAGCAGAAATGTTGTTCAGGGTCTGGACGGTATACATGGCACGGTCGGTCCTGCCAAGGATATCAGGCTCGTGACGGGCGCCTCACCGGGCGCACCACCAGCATGCCGACGACGATGACGAGGGCGGCGGCGATCATCGACAGGCGAAAAGGCTCTCCCAGAAGGAGTGTTCCCAGCGCCACTGCAATCACCGGATTCACATACGTGTAGAGCGACACAGTGGCAATGGGCAGATGGCGCAGCGCGTACGAATAGGCCGCAAACGCGATCACCGATCCGGCCAGCGTCAGGTAGACCAGCGATGCCAACGTGCGCGAGGAAAACGTCAGGTGCGGCCACTCCCCCATCGCGGTGCCCGCAAGCGTCATGAACAGGCCGCCGAAGAACATCTGCACTGCCGCCACGCCAAGCACGTTGCGCGACATGGAGTGTCGGCGCGTATACGCCGACGCAATCGCCCATCCAATACACGCGACCTGCACCGACAAGACGCCCAGCACCACGCCGCGGCCTGTGACTCCACCAAGCGAGATGTCGGGCCACACCAGCATCACGATGCCGAGAAACCCAATGAACAGTCCGCCCCACTGTCGCGCCGAGAGGCGGTCAGCGCCGGGAAGCCAGGTATCAATCGCCACCATCCAGAACGGCGATGTGGCAATGACGACGGCCGTGAGGCCACTGGCCAGATACTGCTCTGCCCACACCACACCGCCGTTGCCGAGCGCAATCATCAGGAAGCCGAGCAGAGCCAGGCGGCCCCACTCGCGTGGAGGCGGCAATGCCTGCCCGCGCGCGAGCACCCACACGGCGAGGATCGATCCGCCAATGAGGTACCGGATCCCGCCCATCAGGAATGGCGGGATGGTTTCGAGCGCAATCTTGATGGCGAGGTACGTGGTGCCCCAAATCAGGCACACGGCGGCCCAGGCTATCCACGCGTTCCGCCGAACCGCTGGATTCATGTTCAGGACGGCTTGTACAGCACGCGCTCCAGCCGCCGGTGATAGGCCGTGAATGGGCCGTCGCTGTCATCGGCCTCGATGTGTTTTCTCACCTGGTGAATCCTGGCATCGAGGTCATCAACCGCAGCCAGGATAAAAGCTTCCACGGTCATCGGCTCCACGGGTGAACCCATCGACTTCTGGCCGTGGTGCGACAAGATCAAGTGCTCGATCTGCACCGACAGGTCGTGCGGGAAATCTGGAATCTCCCGCGTCATGTCGCGCACCATGCCTGCGCCAATCGTGATGTGGCCGAGCAGGTTCCCTTCAACCGAATAATCCGTCGTCACACCATAGGACAGCTCTTCGAGCTTGCCGATGTCGTGCAGGATGGCGCCGGCGACCAGCAGATCCCGATTGGCTCCGTACGCGTCGGCCAGGAAAACGACCGAGTCGATGATCTTCAGGACGTGCTCAAGCAGGCCGCCGCGATACGCATGGTGCACGGTCTGAGCCGCGGGCCAGATGCGCAGGCGGTCGCCCTGCTTCTGCGCCACGCGGGTCAGCAACTCACGGACTGGAGGCGATGACACACGCGCGATATGCGCCTCGAGCTCGCGCCACATGTCGTCGATCGGGCGCGGGGCGCACGGAATGCAGTCTTCCTCACGAAAACCTTCGAGCCCGTCACGCTGCGCGTCAATGCGTCGAATCTTGTCGATCACCAGTTCGAGACGCTGGTTGAAGAGATTGCCTCGAGCCTGGATCTTGACGAACTCCCCGGCGTCGAACTCCTCTTTCAAGCCGTCCACATCCTGAAAGACCTTGCCCTTGATCTCTCCAGAGATGTCCTGCAGTACCAACGCCAGATAGTTGCCGCTCTTGCCGCTACGCAGCTCCTTCTTCGAACACAGAAAGTAACCCCATCCATTGGCGGCGCCGGTCAGCTGAGCAATCCTAGGTAATTGAGTCATGGTCAATGCGAGTGTACTGCGAGATGCTAAGATTCAGCAGCCATGTCGCCTCCCACCCCCATGGCCGGCGTTCCTCATCCAACGCTTGGCAACGATGCGTTCCTGCATTTGTTCGAGGGGCTTCGCGAAGGCGTCTTCATCGGCCTGGTGTCGGCCGACGCCACGGCAACACTGGCGGCCAACCCGTATCTACGCCTCATGATGGGATGGGCTGAAGACGTGAGCGTCACCGACGTGCGCCCGTTTGATCTTGATTGCTTTGTCGATCCGCTGGCACGCGAAGGGTTCCTCGCACAACTCACCCGCGACGGCGCCGTACATGATCACTTATTGCGACTGCGGAGGCTTGACGGTACCGCCATCTGGATTGAAGTCACCGCCCGCGCCGAGCCACTGGCGCACGCACTCAGGGTAGAAGCCTTGATGCGCGACGTCACAGAGCGAAAGAAGCTGGAGGACAAAGCACGGGATGTCTTCCGCCAGTTGTCACAGGCGGAAAAGCTGGCGGCGCTCGGCCAGACCATGTCGGGCGTGGCACACGAGCTGAACAACCCGCTCGCCACCATCCTTGCGTGCGCCGAGCGCCTGACCAGCCGCCGCCTCGACGACCACACCCGGCGTGATCTGGATGCCGTCCACAACGCGGCCGAACGGGCCGCCCGGATCGTCCGCAGCCTCCAAACCTTTGCGCGCAAGCGTCACACGACGCGCACGATGGTCGACCTCAATCACGTCGTGCGCGATACGCTCGCCTTGCGCGCCTACGAACAACACGTGGCCAATGTCGTGATCATCGAAGCGCTGGCCGCTGGCCTTCCACTCGTCTTTGCAGACCACCATCAGCTGCAGCAGGTGCTGCTGAACCTCGTGATCAACGCCGAACACGCCATGCTCGGCGCCTACGGCCGGGGGCGGCTGGTGTTGCGCTCGTGGCACGACGCCGAACGCGACGCTGTGATGCTCGAAGTGAGCGACGACGGCCCTGGAATGTCGGCGGATGTGCAGGAAAAAATCTTTGACCCGTTTTTTACGACGAAGGCTGTCGGTAAGGGCACAGGCCTCGGGCTGACTGTGGCCTACGCCATTGCGCAGGAACACGGCGGACGCCTGGCCGTGTCGTCGGTGCCTGGGCGCGGCGCGTCGTTTGTGCTGGAACTCCCTGCGGGGGGCACCCACGTGCGCGCGCCTGAACCGGCAGCTGCGCCGGCGCCTGCTGAAGTGCCCGTGGGCACCCGCGCCCTGGTCGTCGAGGACGAACACGCGCTTGGTGAAGCCGTGGCCGACGCCTTGCGCGACGCCGGGTTTGAAGTGGATCGCGCGGCCGATGGCGAAGAGGCAATTTCCCGCACGCAGCGCCGCGCCTACGACGTGATTGTCTGCGACTTGAAAATGCCACGCGTGGACGGCGTGGCGTTTTACAACCACTTGGCGGCGACGGCCCCCGCCCTCACGCGCCGCGTGATTTTTGTGACCGGTGATGTGGCCGGCACCGAAGCCGAGGCGTTCCTCGAGCGCAGCGGATGCCGCTGGCTCGCCAAACCGTTCCGCCTCCGCGACGTCGTGCGGACGGCCCGCGAACTGATTGCCTAATCACGCCACGGCGTACTTCGAACAGATCGACTGTCCGGCGGCCGGCGCAAGCGTCTTGCGTAAACGGCTCATCGCCCTCGCATGCAACTGCGAGACGCGCGACTCGTTGACGCCAATCTCCTTCCCAATCTGCTTCATCGTCGCCTCCTTGAAGTAGTAGAGGCTGACGATGCGGCGTTCGCGAGGGGGGAGGGCGGCGAGGGCGGCACGCACATGGTCGCGGACTTCTTTATGTTCAAACTGCTGGTCTGGCGCCGCCGGCGAGCTTGGCACCATCACAGCGGGCAGCGAGCCCGTGTCCACGTTGTCGTGGTTCGCAAGCGGCGACGTGGACTCAATGGTGGTGATCCGGAGGATGGTGCGCTCCAGTCGCGACTCGTCGGCGCCGACGCGCTTGGCGAGATCGGCCAGGGATGGCTCGGCACCCAATTCGCGGCGCAGGGATTCGCGGGCGGCTTCGAGTTCGCGGCGAACACGGCGTACGCCGCGCGGCCAGGCATCACGGCGCAGCGCATCGATCATGGCGCCGCGTACGCGCCGCTCGGCGAATGTCTCGAACTTGATTCCGCGGCTTTCATCAAAACGATGCGCCGCATCCATCAGCCCGAGCACGCCGTCCTGCACCAAATCGCTGACAGCCACAGAATTTGGCATGGTGGACGCCAGCCGTCTGGCCATCGATTCCACAAACGGCAGGGTGGCGACAACACGGTCATTCTGATGATCGGCGAGGGGCGCGCGTTGCATGAAAAACCTCCAAAATTGAGCCGGCGATGGTTGCTGGCATAGAGGTGTATGGCAACAGTGGTGCCAATTCGTTAGACGAATAAAATACGAATGCGGTAAATGGCGAATTGATGCCGTTAAGTTGTTTAGTTACAGTGAGTTAGATTGAAATTGCCAGGGTGTGAATCCGTGTGCAGTCTTATGCCGAACCACGCCTAATTGGTCAAATTAATGACGCTGGCGTGGTCAAGTGTCAAAATTCCATCATGACACCGGCGGTAGGGCGGCGCTCCGGATGCGCTGGGTGGTTCGAATCGCGTCTACGGTGCTGGCGACGACCTGGCCTGCCCGAGCCCGGTGCGTGTCTTCGACGAGTCGATGTTCCAGCAACTCGGCGTTGGCCAGGATGATCCCGAGTTGGTTGTTCAGGAGGTGGAACAGTTGGTTCAGGTCGTTGCCCGAGGGCACGACCTGCGGCGTGAGTGCAGTCATCGACTCAGGCCGACCGGCGGATGTGGGTGTCGCCCTGCTGCTGCAGTGGTGAGGCCATTGAGTCTGCGCGGTCGGGGGCGGCGCCATCCCGCCAAAGGGTGTCGGTGAAGATGCGCACGGAGCCGCCGGCGGTTCTTACGTACTGCACCTTTCCACTGGCCATCCAGTTGTAGATGGTGCGGCGGCTGACTCCGACCACATCACAGGCGCGGGGGATTGAAACGGTGGTGCGTTCAAGCATACGTCCGGAACTATCGGCAGGCCTTTCGGGAAACTGTAGAACCCCTCTTATAAACATCGCCGGACGATTGACGCTACGGGGTCTGGATGTCAATATGTCGTCATCTCTTCGATGTCTTCTGACACCAATCCTCGACTTCACCTCCTGTTGGTTGATGACGAGGAGGCTTTCAGAGATGTAATAGCCGAGCGCCTGACTGATTACGGCTACCGGGTTGAGCAGGCAGGGACGGGAGAGGAGGCGGTGGCTCGCCTCAGCGAGTTTGCGTTCGACATCCTGCTCACGGACTTGCGGTTGCCTGGCGTTGACGGCCGCCAGGTGCTTGACGAGGCGTTTGCGCGGTATCCCGACATCATTGCGGTGGTGATCACCGGGTTCGGCACGGTGCGCGAGGCCGTGGAGGTGACGCGCCTGGGGGCGGAGGGGTTCATCACGAAGCCCTTCCAGTTCGAGGAGTTGCTGCACGCGTTGTCTACAGCGGTGGAGAAGCGCCGGCTGCGTTCCGAGAACGCGTACCTCCGAGAACAGCTGCGTGGACGGTTTCATCTGGGCGGCATCATCGGCCAGGCTGCTCCCGTGGTGCGGATGCTGGAGCTGATCCAAACCGTGGCAGGCACGTCGAGCACGGTGCTGATCACTGGCGAAACGGGTACGGGAAAAGAGTTGGCCGCGCGTGCCATTCACGACGCGAGCCCGCGACGGCAACAGCGATTCATGGCGATCAACTGCAGCGCCATTCCAGAAACGCTGCTTGAAGCGGAACTGTTCGGTCATGTCCGGGGCGCGTTTACCGGCGCGGTGGCCAATCGGCAGGGCCGTCTCGAGCAGGCCAATCGAGGCACGTTGTTTCTGGATGAAGTGGGCACCATGAGCCTGCCGCTGCAGGTGAAGTTGCTGCGAACAATTCAGTCGCGCGAGTTTGAGCGTGTTGGCGAATCGCAGACAGTGAAAGTTGATGTGCGCATCATTGCTGCGACGAACTCGGACCTGAAGCAGATGGTGGCGGACGGGACGTTTCGAGAGGATCTGTACTACCGGCTCAACGTGATTCCCGTGCATGTGCCGGCGTTGCGCGACCGCCGGTCGGACGTACCGTTGCTGGCGCAGCATTTTCTCGATCGCTTGAGCCAGGAATCGCCCGCGCGCGGCCGGGTCACCATCGCGCAGGACGCGCAGCAGGCCCTGATGGCGTATCACTGGCCGGGTAATGTGCGCCAGCTCGAGAATGTGATGGAGCGGGCGTTTGCGCTATCGCCGGGACGCGCCCAGCTCGAGTTGGCCGACATGTCCGATGAGATTCTGTCCATGCCTGCCCAGACCACAGCCGAGCCAGAGGCGCTGCCGGCCGATGGTGTTGACTTTGACGCGCTCGTGGCGCAATTTGAACATGGCCTGATTCGTCGCGCGTTGGACCAGGGTGGCGGCAACAAACGAGTGGCCGCGGACCTGCTGAAGATCAAACGCACCACCTTGATAGAGAAACTCAAACGCCTGGAGCGTTCCTGAATATGCCTCCGTCACATTCGTTCTGGGTCATTCTGATCGGTAAAACGCCCACGTCCTTCCGCGGGAAGGAACGCGAGGATTTGGTGCCCACTCTGCGGCAACTGCAACGCACACAAACGGACGTCACGCTCCGGTGGTTTGAGCGGGGCAAGGTCTGGGAGTCTCCGGAAGCCGCCATTGGTGCATCCAAGCTCGCCGAGACCGAGGCGCGAGAAAAACGCACCAAGGAGTGGAGGCCCGGCGGCGAGCATCGCGACCCCAGAGCTCGATTCGAGATGACGCGCGATCAAAAGCGTGCGAAGTTCAAGCGGGAACAGACAGGTGGGGACGGCCCGAAGTCTGAGTCGCCGTTTGGCCCGCGGCCACCTCGCGAAGATCGACCGCGGCCTTCCGATCGACCGCGTTCCGATCGGCCCTGGTCCGACCGCAAGAAACCCGATGGGCGCCCGCCGCGGCCGCCGTTTGACCGCGCCAAGTCCGATCGGCCCCGCTCGGACCGGCCCTGGTCGCCCGGTGGACCGCCGCGGCCACGCGAGGATCGGCCTGCCGGCCGCAGCCCGTTCCCGGATCGAGGCCCCAGGCCTCCGCGACGCGACGACCGCGAGGGCGGGCAGGGAAGACCGCCGCGCCGTGACCGGCCGCCCGGTCCGCCGATGGAAAACCCGTTCGGCGATCGGCCCAAGCGTGAGCGTCGTCCGGATCGGCCGGATCGGCGCCCCGATCGGGGGCCCGACACGGGCCGGCCTGGTCGTCCCCCAGTTGGTCGCGGGGGTGGCTTCAAGCCGCCCAAACGGCGATCATAGCGTCTTTGTGATTGGTTAATAAACCAAATAAGTGCTGTAACAACTATAATAATTGGTAAATTGAGTTGGTCAAACGGACTATTAAGCGCTTTTTATACTTATTAACTAGAAACAAAGAACTTGGTGATGAGGTCACGTAGTTCTGGAATCGACTTGGCGCTGTTGATCGACACCCGCAACTGAGCCCCTCCGTCCAGGCCTTTGGTGTACCAGGAGCCCAGAGCGCGGAGTTTATTGATGACCCAGCGTTCGCGGCCGCGGGCCTCGGGAGGCGGGCCGTCGCTCTGGCCTGGCGCGGTGTGGCGGAATCCGGTTGCCTCGCTGACCCGCTCGTCGATCAGTAAATCCATATAGTCGAGCAAGAACTGCCCGCGAGCTTCGATCGGTACCGTTCGGGGTACGCGGCCCATCGCCGCATCAGTCGCCTGTTGGAAGATCCAGGGATTTCGCAGGGCGCCACGACCTACCAGAACGCCTGCCACGCTGGATTCACGCAGGCGCGCCACGATCTGGGCCGGTTCCACGCAGTCGCCGGATCCAAACACAGGGATGGACACACCGGCCGCCACGTGAGCGATCAGGCTCCAGTCGGATTCGCCTGAATACGATTGCGCCGCAGTGCGGCCATGCACGGCTACTGCTGCCGCGCCGGCGTCCTGCGCCATGCGCGCCAGCAGGGGCGCGTTGATGTCGTGTTCGTTCCATCCGGCGCGCATCTTCACCGTCACCGGAATCTTCACGGCCTTCGCCATCGCGCTGATGATGCTCGCCGCGTGCGACGGCTCGCGCATCAGGCTGCAGCCGGCATGGTGTTTGGCAATCTTCGGCACCGGGCATCCCATGTTGATGTCCACGATGTCGGCGCCCATACCCTCAACGATCTGCGCAGCGTCGGCCATCTTTGATGGATCGCCGCCGAAGATTTGAATGGAGACGGGCCGTTCTTCTTCGGTGTACTCCGCGTACTCGAGTGTGCGGTCGATGCCGCGCACCAGGCCTTCGGAGCTGACCATTTCCGTCACAACCAGTCCGCAGCCACCCTGACGTTTCACCAACCGCCTGAACGCGGTGTCGGTCATGCCCGCCATCGGGGCCATCACCACCGGCGAGTGCAGGCTGACGGTGCCGATTCTCGGCGTCACGTCAGTCCACTTTCTTCTGCGACGCGCGGTACTGCTCGTAGAGCTTCTTCAGGTCTTCGTCTTTCCACTCGATGATGGCCTGTCCGCGCAGGCTCTCGACGAACTTCAGCATTTCGACCTGGCCGCGTTCACCCTGCACCTTGTCGCCAACCTGGTTGCGCACCGCCTCGAACGACTCAACCGTCGACTCGTCTTTTAATTCAACCTTCAGCAGTTGATAACCGGTGGGAGTGCGGAGGGGCTCCGCGATCTCTCCGGTCTTCATCGGCCCCAGGAGCTTGCGCAAACCTTCAGCCAGCTCATTCAGGTTGAGCGGCCCAATCAGACCTCCGTTGGACTTGGATCCCGACTGCGAAAATTCCGTGACGAGCGCGGCGAAGTCTTCGCCTTTGAGCGCGCGCTCGCGAGCGGCTTTGATTTTGTCGAGCGCGGCTTCGTCCAGCGCCACATTCACCACCTGCTCGCCGGCACGGGCTTCGCTCGTCCCAAGCACCGAAATCTCACGCACCGTGATCATCGTCGGCTTCATGAACTCATCGGGATGAGCGCGGTAGTATTGGCGCGCCTCTTCCTCGGTAATCGCAATGCGCGGTGCCACGTCGCGCGACATCACACCCTGACGCAGATATTCCTTCTCGAGCCGCTTGCGAAGAATTTCCATGGTCATGCCCTGCTGCTGCATGGCCACCAGGAACGTCTTATCGTCGAGCTGATTGTCTTTCTTGATGCCCTCGATGTAATCCTTAAACTGCGCGTCACTCAACCGAAGGCCCAGTTCGCGGCCCCGCTGGATCACGATCAAGTAGTCCACAGCGTTGGCGATGATCTCGGGCGTGATTTTGAGCAACTCCTCACGAAGTGTCGCGTCATTCTGAAGGTCCAGCTGTGACAACTGACGCTTGTTCTGCTCACTGAGCGCCTCGACCTGCAGTTCTTCAAGCTCGGTCTTGGTGAAGATGGCCCCGTTGACCTTCACCAGCACCTTCTGCAATACCACCGGCCTGGATTGGACCGGCGGAGCCGGCGCCTGCGCGGCCAGCACACCCGCCGACGCCACTGCCAGCGCGACGGCGCTCATCACTATTCGCTGCTTCATTTCCAAGAATCCCTGCTCCCCGGCGCCCCTGAAGGGACGCCCTACGAATCTTGATCTTACCCCGTGAGGCCGCGCCCCAACTCCTCAAGCACCTGCCGCACCCGTTCCAACACACCGCCGGGCGCCCCCGGATCCGTCAGGGCCTCGGCGAGAATCTCTTCTCGGGTGAACCCGGTGGTGACCTCTCCGGTCGTTGCCCTGGTCGTCCACCACGACTCGCGGCCAGGTGCCACATCCGGCGCCTTAATCTTCCCGGTTGTCTTTGGATTCAGACGCCCGGGCTGCGGTACAGTCGGTTTGACAACTGCGGCAGCCGGCCGAAGCACCGGTTTGGTCATATCGAGTTTCAGTATGGCGGGTGGCAAAAGCGTCAAATCACCCCTGGTTTGAACCATTCGCAGCAGCCAAACAGGGTCTAATTTGGCAGACTGTCTGAATTTGAACACTACGGTCTGGCCCTCACGTTCCAGCGTCTCCAGGCCCAGCCTATCGGCCATCGTTCTGATCTTGGCGTATTCGGCCATATTGAGCACTTTTTCTGGCAATAGCCCATAACGGTCGCATAGTTCGGCAATTAGCTCATCGACTTCGGCTACTGTCCTGGTGTTTGCCAGGCGCCTGTAGGCTGCCAAACGCTGGTTAATGTCGGGGATGAATTGCTCGTCGATCCGGAGATTGAGCTTCAAGTTAACCGCAGTCCGGCGGTCATCCTCGACCTCCTCGCCCTTTAGTTCCCGAATGGTCTCTTCGAGCAGCTTCGTGTACATGTCGAAGCCGACAGCTTCGATGTGCCCGCTCTGCTGGCCGCCCAGGAGATTTCCGGCGCCACGGATTTCAAGGTCGAGAGCTGCAATCCGGAAGCCGGACCCGAGGTCGCTGAATTCCCGAATCGCCGCCAAACGCTTCCGGGCGGTCGGCGACAACGACTGCTCGGGTGGAATCAGTAGATACGCATACGCCCGCCGATCTGAACGGCCAACTCGCCCGCGCAGTTGATACAGCTGCGACAGGCCATACCGGTCGGCGCGATTGATCACGATGGTGTTCGCGTTGGCGATATCCAGGCCGTTTTCGACGATGGTGGTGGAGACGAGAACGTCGTACTTCTGGGCGACAAAATCCACCATGACCTTCTCGAGCTCGCCGTCGCCCATCTGCCCGTGCCCTATCCCTATCCGCACTTCCGGGACCAACCGTTGAATCAGGCCGGCGATGGAGAAGATCGATTCCACGCGATTGTGGACGAAGAACACCTGGCCGCCTCGTTCGATCTCGGTCCTGATCGCGCGCGTGATCACGTCCTGGTCGAACTTCACCACGTGCGTCTGAATCGAGAGCCGGTCGCGCGGCGGCGTCTCGATCACCGACATATCCCTGATGCCCACCAGCGACATGTTTAACGTGCGCGGAATCGGCGTCGCCGTCATGGTCAACACATCAACCTTCTTGCGAATCTGTTTCAGCCGTTCCTTGTGCACCACGCCGAATCGCTGTTCTTCATCCACCACCAGCAGGCCCAGGTCGCGAAACGCCACGTCCTTCGACAGCAGGCGATGGGTGCCAACGATGATGTCGAGTTGGCCTGACGCGAGCTTTTCGAGCGAAGCCTGCTGCTCAGACTTGCTGCGGAAGCGGCTGACCATGTCGATACGAACAGGGAAGCCGGCGAACCGATCTTTCAGCGTGCGTTCGTGCTGAAACGCCAGCACGGTTGTGGGCGCGAGAAATGCGACTTGTTTGCCGTCCATCACGGCTTTGAACGCGGCTCGCATGGCCACTTCGGTCTTGCCATAGCCGACGTCGCCGCAGAGCAGGCGGTCCATCGGCATCGTGGATTCCATGTCCTTGGAAATGTCCGCGATCGCCGTTTGCTGGTCTGGAGTCAGCACATGCTCAAACGCGTCGTCGAACTCGTGTTGCCAGTGGGAGTCTGGCGTGAAGGCGTGGCCGACCACGGCCTTACGCGCGGCGTAGAGCTTGAGCAACTCTTCGGCCATGTCGCGCATCGCCTTCTTGACGCGCGTCTTGGCCTTTTCCCAGGTGGCACCACCCAGCTTGTCGAGCGTCGGTGCAGCGCCGCCGGTGTACTTCTGGACAAGGTCGAGTCGATCCAGCGGCACGAAGAGTTTGTCTTCGCCGGCGTAGCGGAGTTCCATGAACTCCTGCGCTTCGCCGCCGGGCCCGATCGCCATTTTCTTGAGGCCGACAAACCGGCCGATGCCGTTGTCGATGTGCACGACCAGGTCGTCCACTTTGAGGTCGCGGAAGTCTGAGACGAATGTGCGTGCGGCAGACTTGCGGCGTTCGTGGCTGCTGCGCCGTTCCTCGTCGAAGAGGTCGGTCTCGGCAAACAGCACCAGGTTGCCGGTGGGGAGGTGGAACCCGCGCGAGAGGTGGCCAGTGGTGACCAGAACGGTGGCGCGCGCCATGTCTTCGTTGTCGCCGATGGCGCGGCCACGAACCTCGTAGTCGGCCAGCAGTTCGATGGTGCGTTCGGCGCGCCCAGGCGTGGCTGCGATAAAGACGACGGTGTCGCCGCGTTCGCGGGCTTTTCGGATCTCTTCGACCCAGTCCCCGATGCGCCCTCGATATTCAAGAACCGGCTGACACGGCACGTGGACTTCACCCGTGGTGTCGTCGAGTGCCAGTTGGGTGAGGCGGGAACCGCGTTCGAGCCAGGCTTCCAGATCCGCCCATGGCAGGGCGAAGTGTTCGTACGGCAACGCGGTCGCGTTCTTGGCGGCCGCGTCCTGCGCGCTCAGTCGCCACTGTTCTTCAAGCCCCCGCCCGCGCGACGCCACGTCGTCTATCTCGTAGATCAGAAGCGTGGCGCCAGCGCGCCTCACGTAGTCGATGAAGGTCGCGCTACGGTCAGACGCCGCTTCGTCGTGTCCGGAACTTCGTAGCTCGGCGTGTTCCTCAACGCCGAGAAACGCCGGCATCAACTCGCGTTGGGGTGTGAGCGTGAGTGAGTCCAGCGCTTTGAGTGAGCGCTGCGTGGCCGCGTCGTAGCGGCGGACGGATTCGATAATGTCGCCGATGAACTCGAGGCGGAACGGTTGTTCCTCCGAGGTTGGGTACAGATCGACGACGCCGCCGCGGACGAAGAATTCGCCGTGTTGATCGACCGGGTCCTCAGGAGTGAAGCCGGCGACGGCCAGGCGCTCGCGCAGTTCGTGCACCGAGATCTCGACACCGGGCTTGAGAATGATGGTGGCGGCCGCCAGCCGGGAAGGGTCGGTCAGCCTGGGCGGCAGCGCACGGGCGGAGGCAATCACCAGTTGCGACGTGCCCGTGGCCAATGCGGTCAGGGCTCGTGCGCGCGCTGATGCCACCTGGAGGTGCGGTGCGAGCCCACGGTACGGATCCACTTCCTGGGAGGGAAAGGGCAGCACGGCCTGTTCGGTTTGTGAGTCCGACAGGCCTTTCATGACCCCCAGGAAAAACCGGGCGTCCTGAACGACTTGTTCCACGTCCTGGTCAGTGGGCACCACCAACACCACGGCGCCGTCCTGAGCCAGTGCGGAGGCGTGGAACGCCACAGCACCTGGGCCAAGGCCGGCCAGGCGCTGAAGCGATCGAGAAAGGCCGGCGCGAGTGGCGGCCGACTTCAGCAGCGATCGGAACGCGAGGGACGCTGACGGATGAAGCACGAAAGAGAACACTCCATCCTAACAGGATGGGGTGGTTGTACACGAGGCATGAAGGACTTGAAGGAGCTGCGAACCTTCAGCCCTTCATGCCTCGTGTGACTTGATCTTCTCGATGATCGAGGTTGTGGACCAGCCCTGTTCAACGGGCATCAGGATCACTTTGCCGCCTCTGGCTTCAACCGTGTCGCGGCCGACGATCTTGTCTGGTGCCCAGTCGGCGCCTTTTACCAGCACGTCGGGCTGAATGGCCTTGATGATCTCGGCGGGCGTTTCCTCATCGAAGACCACGACAGCGCTCACGCACGCCAACGCGTCCAGCACTTCGGCCCGTTCGGCCTCGGGCGTGAGGGGCCTCGTTGGTCCCTTGATCGCGCTGACCGACCGGTCGGAGTTGATGGCGACGATCAGCACGTCGCCTTCGGCGCGAGCGGCCTGCAGGTACCTGACATGGCCGGGGTGGAGCAGGTCAAATACGCCGTTGGTATAGGCGATGCGCTGGCCCGCGGCCCGCGCGCGCTCGGCCCATGTGGCGGCTTCGGATCTGGACGAGAGGACCACCAATGAAGGGTATCGCAAGTTCCAGAGCGTTCGCCGTTTGCGTGGCTCGGAAAACAAGGCGCAGCCTGGGTTTCACCCTCGGGTGGCCTGGCCCTCTCCGGACGTAGCTCGGCCTGGGTTTCAAGGCCGAGGGTTAGGTCGGCAGACTCACGGGCCAGTAGCCCATTCCCTCGCCGACCCACATCAAGTCGTATTTCTCGGCCCACCACAGGGCGAACTGAACGGGGCTCTCTCCGGAATCAAAGGCCGCTCGCAGTGATTCAATCTCGCCGCATAGGTCGGTCCAACTGCTGGCCAGATGGGTCGTGTGAGTCATGGCCAAGCCCTCCTGTCGGCGACTGTAGCATCGTCCAGTCAGGCTAAATCACGGGAAGCCCGACGCTCGAAAGGTAGTCGTACGTAGGGTCGTAAAAAGTAGGGGATCGGGTCGGGTCGGCCTCATCACCGGGTGGAACGCAAATCACCATTCCCTGGCGGGCACGAGTCAGGAGAACTCGGTAGGCGTTCCGCAAATAGCTGCGCCGGTCCTCCTTTTGCACGTTCTCCCATCTGCTCGCCTTGAACGAATGACCGCTCCACCTTGTCTTGGCGAAGCGAAAATCGGCATCCCACATCACGCACACCCAGTCTAATTCCAGGCCTTGCACTTGAAACTCGGTCGCAGCATCCTCCAGGTAGAAACTTGACCTCGTGTCATCCCGATCGTTGAGAAACCAGTGGACCGGGTCAACTTCAACGCGCACATCGACTGCGTGAGGCTTCAACCGCTGAGCACCAGACGACGCGACCAGTCCGAAGCGTTCAGAGCCTCGCGCCTTCTTGCGAATCCAGTCCTTGGCTCGGCCCAAATCTCGGGTGATGACGATTGGGTAGCGTGGAAGGACCTCCTTGAGCAGATGACGGGCTTCTGCCGCCTCAAGATCCAAAATGGCCTTGACGAAGTGTGAGACATTCTCGGCTCTGAATGACCTCATGGACACAGCTAGATGTTGGCGGTCGTCCTGAACGACTTTGGCTATGGCGGCCAGGCGGTCTATGGCGCCCACCGCGTCGTACTCAGAGTCCGTCAGGTTTGGCGAAATGTGCGCGGTCCAGTTTGAAGCAGTCGTCGAAACCGCGTCCAGCCAAGCAGAGATGCCCGCCTCGCCACGGTGGATCTCCTGACCGCCGCCCACAAGGCAAATAACCACGGCCCAATCTGGGTGGCGGTTGAGATAGGAGAGCAGGAACTCAGGTTCGGATTGCGTGAATCCTGGGCGCCCCTTCTTGCGACGCATGAAGTTGGACGTCATGGCCTGATTCCAGGCGCGCTGTGCTTCGTCGAAGATCACGACATGGTCGCTTGGTGGACCAGGGTGGTTCAGACCCTCATCGCGGAAGTGGTGCACGTTCTGGATGAAGGCTTTTATCTTCTGCCGTGCGTCGCCCTTCCGCGTCCTGTCTTTCCTGGCGCGCAGGCGAGTCATCTCGTCCCGAGCCAGTGCCTCGCTGAGCACTTTGACCAACGGGCCGTTTCCAGACAGAAACACCGCGTGAGTTGGACTCGCTTGATCTCTTCGCTTTGTAGCGACGTTCAGGCCGACGAGCGTCTTTCCGGCTCCCGGTACTCCCGTGACGAAAACGATGGCTTTTCGTCCCTCGGACTTCGCGGCGTCGATGATTGACTCAACAGCTGCGGAAGTGAGGCTGAGATTGCGGGCGCCAGCATCATGGCGGGCGATCGCATCAACAGAGTGCTGGGAATAAAGCGCCTGCGCGGCTTCAATAATCGTCGGCGTTGGCTGGTAGGGTGCCTGCGCCCAGATGGCAGCATCGAGATCGGGCCCACGGGTGGCGTCAAGGCTAATCTGAATTGCGCGCCGAAGTCGTAGGGCATTGCAGGTCATTGGTGAATAGACAGCGTCGTCGGCCGGCGGCAGGAGGATCGGCTCGAAGTCGGGTCCTTCAGTTGCAACTAGAATCGGAATAATTGGGGCGGTATGACTGGCTTGGTGGAAGTTCTTCAGATCCAGCGCGTAGTCCCACGCCTGGTTGCGATCTGCGGTTTTGATTAGCCGCTCACCCACCTTGAACTCAATCACGATTACTGCAGGCCCGCTAATAAGCACCGCGTCGATCCGGCTACCAACCCGAGGAACGTCAAATTCAAGGAAGAGGGTTCCTGTTATCCCGGCGAGTGATGACTTAAGGATTTCGATCTCGCCGATCCAGGCATCGCGCTGAGGCGGATCGACCGAGAACCCACTTCTTGCCGTAAGGGCGCCAAGAACTGACTCGGTCGTGCACGCGAGGAAGTCCGCGACATTGGCAGCGTAGTACGACCTGGAGAATGCGGGGTCCGACATCTGACTGAGTGCGCGCCAGGTTATCACCCGGGCGCGGTTTTCAGCCGGCGTGCGGGTCGCCGGGACGCCCGACTGCGAGCGACGCGACAGCACAGTCTGAAAAACGACGCGGAAGGGGGAGACGCCGCGTGGGATAGGGACCCACGCGCTGGACACGAGACGATTACCCTGAAGCGTCGTTTTTGCGCGTCGTCGAGCCGGAGGGCGGCACGGCGACCCGCACGGCGGGTGAAAACCTGGATCTCGGCTTTGAGGATCAGGCCGAGCTACGTCCGGTCAGGCCGAGCTACGACATGCAGGCCAGCGCGGCTGAAGCCACGCCCTACTTGGGCGGCTTGAACTTGATCGCGGTGGAGAAGTCCCAGCGGTGTTTCGGCCGGTAGATACCGCCATCCTTGATACGGGACTTCACGCGGAACGTGTGCAGGAGGCGGTGGTAGTCGTACGGGGCGCCGTCGCGCTTATGGACCGCGACGTCCAACTTGTAGGTGCCCTCAACCAAGTCGAGCGAATCCACCGTGAGCGTCACGGTCGCCTCGCCTTCAAGACGATCGGACTCCAGTTCCTCGATGTCCGTGTTGGTGCCATAGACCATGGCGCCATCGGCCGTGAACAAGCCAATGCCGAACACAAAGTCGCGCACGGGCGACGCGGCCTTCACGCCAAGAATGACGCGCATCAGCTCGCCGGTGTGGAACACGTGCGTGGACTGGCCCTTCTCATCCTGGAAATCCACCGACGCGATTTCCACGCCGCCAGATCCCCACCGGCCCTCGCCCGCCTGATTCATGTCGCCAAAGTGACTCTCGACTTCAACAGGACCGGCCGGCGTGGCCTGCCCTGCGCCGCCGGCATCGTGCTTCGCCTTTTCATCCGACGCCGCCAGGAAACGCTCTTCCTGACGAGCCACGTCAGTGACGTACGTCCCAACCACGCGCGTGGGGTCGCCCTCGGCCTTTTTTTCACCCGCGTCGAGCCACACGGCTTCGTCGCAGAATCGCTCCACCAATCCCAGCGAGTGCGTCACGAGCAGGATGGTCTTGCCACGCCGCTTGAACTCGCCGAACTTGTCCAGGCACTTGTGCGTGAATCCCTCATCGCCAACCGCCAGCACCTCGTCCACCAGCAGGACGTCGGGGTCCACGTGAATGGCCACGGCAAAACCCAGGCGCATGTACATGCCGGACGAGTACGTTTTTACGGGTGCGTCAATGAACTCGGTGAGCTCGGCGAATTCCACGATCTCGTCGAAGCGCTTCGTGATCTCCTTCTTCGTCAAGCCCAGCATGATGCCGTTGATGAAGACGTTTTCACGACCGGAGATCTCAGGGTGGAACCCGGCTCCCAGTTCGATGAGCGCCGAAATGCGGCCTTCCACCTGGACCGTGCCAATGGTGGGCTTGGTAATGCCGGCCACGAGCTTCAGCGCCGTGCTCTTGCCCGATCCGTTCCGGCCGACCACACCATAGGTGCAGCCCTTCGGCACCGTGAACGAGACATCTTTCAGCGCTTGAAACGTCTCCTCAGGCCTGAGCTTGCGGACGAGATCCCCGGAGAGCAGCGCACTTTTCAGCGTGGAAAACTGCCGGCCGCCGTACCGGCGATAGATTTTGCTGACGTGCTCAAGCGTGATGGCCGGCGAACTCACACGGCCTCCGAAAACGAATCACGCAATCGATCAAACACCCAGTAGGCCGCCAGGAACAACACCACCGACCCGCCGCCCAGAGCCAGCAGCCACTTCCAATGGCCGAAGCCGCCATCGAAGAACAAGATCTCTTGATAGGAAATCGCCAAGTGCGTAAAGGGGTTCCAGTCGAAGTAGTTCTTGTAGTTCGGGAAATCCTTGTACGAATAGATGATCGGAGTGGCAAAAAACCAGAAGGTCAGCAGGTTGGACACCAAGTCGCGCACATCGCGAAAATGCACCGCAAGGGCTGACAGAAACAACGACAACGCCGCCGTGAACAACAACTGGACCGAGACGATGACCAGAAACCATGGCAGTTGCGGCCAGTCGGGCGTCACATGGTAATAGACCATGAACCCAATCAGGATGGGCAGGCCCAGCAGGAAATGCACCATGTTCGAGAGAATGGTCACGAACGGCAGCACTTCAGCCGGAAACAGCACCTTCTTGATGAGGTTGCCTCCAGAGATCAGCGACCCTGTGGCTTCCGTCAGCGATGAAGAGAACCACGTCCAAGGCAGCAGGGCCGTGAACATGAACACCGCGTACGGCTGCAGGCCTTCAGCGCGATTCTGGAGCAGGTAGGTGAAAACGAAACTGTAGATTGTCAGGAGGAGAAGCGGGTTCACGAACGACCAGAAGAACCCCAGCATCGATCCGCGGTACCGCGCCTTCAGGTCGCGCGCCACCAGGCTCTGGATGAGGCCGCGATATCGAAGGAGTTGTCCGAGGTTATGCCACATCTTCCGCGCCGTCGACCTCGACGAGAATCACGGTGATGTTGTCGGGCCCGCCGGCGGCGTTCGCGGCGTCGATCAGGGACTGCGCGCACACGGCTAAATCGCCTGGCGTGTTCATCAGCTCACTCAAGCGGGCCGGTGGCACCACTGAGGACAATCCGTCGGAACACATCAGCAAGCGATCCCCGGACTTCAGATCCACTTCCTTGACGTCCACTTCGGGATCAACGCCGCCCGAGATGGCGCGCGTCACCACATTCCGCCACGGATGCCGCTGGGCATCGTCATCCGTGAGCACACCAGCGCGCACCTGCTCGCCCACCCACGAATGGTCGTCGGTCAGTTGTCGCAACTTGCCCTCGCGCCACTGGTAGGCGCGGCTGTCACCGACGTGCGCCACCTGCGCCATGCCTGCAGGCTGCAGCAGGATCGCAACGGCCGTGGTCGCCATGTCCTTGAGTTCGGGATCCGCGCCGATGGCCGACCCCACGCGCTGGTTGGCCAGGCGAAGCGCGGCAATCAGGCGATTGGCTGCCAGCGAATGCGCCGTGTCAAAAGGAAAGGGCCACGTCTGATCGAGGTCCGCGTTGCGGGTATTGTCGATGAACTGTTCGATCACCTGCACGGTCAGACGCGACGCCACCTCGCCGGCTTGGTGGCCGCCCATTCCATCGGCCACCACGTACAGGCCCAGGTCCGCACGTTCACGAAACGCATCTTCGTTGTTCTCGCGTCGAAGGCCTGTATTGGTGACGGCGACCGAGGTGATTTGTGGCATCAGGTCAGCTTCGTGTCCGCGAGTGTTGCGACACCTGAAGGCGAGTAATCGCCCGCAGCAGCGCGATTCGGGCGCGCTCGTAGTCCATTTCCGATGCGCCGCCCTTGACGACCTCGGCCAGTCGTTCTTCGGCGCGCCGCTTGGCAGACTGGGCACGTTCCAGATCGATGTCGTCGGCCTTCTCGGCAATGCGCGCCAGAATGGTCACCCGGTCTGGCAGGATCTCCGCAAATCCGAATCCGACGAAGCCGTGAAATTTCTGCGTGCCTTTCCGGTACCACATCTCGCCCACCTTCAGGCTGACGAGCATGGGCGTGTGGCCTGGAAGGACTCCGAGGAACCCCTCTTCGCCAGGCAACTGCAACTCGTCCACTTCGTCGTGGACGATCGCACGCTCCGGCGTGACGAATTCAAGGCGTAAGGTGGTGGGGATGGCCATGGAACGTCTTTACTGCTTCTTCGACCGTTCGATGACTTCGTCGATAGTGCCGGCCAGGTAAAACGCCTGTTCCGGAATGTCGTCGTGTTTGCCTTCAACAATTTCCTTGAAGCCGCGCACCGTCTCGGCAACGGTGACGTACGCGCCCTTGAGGCCGGTGAACTGTTCGGCCACAAAGAACGGCTGCGACAGGAACTTCTGGATCTTGCGCGCGCGCGACACCGTGAGTTTGTCGTCTTCCGACAGTTCGTCGATGCCGAGGATGGCGATGATGTCCTGCAGGTCCTTGTAGCGCTGCAGGATCTGCTTCACCTGGCGAGCTACATTGTAGTGTTCGTCGCCGATGACGCGCGGGTCGAGGATGCGCGAGGTGGACGCGAGCGGATCCACGGCCGGATAGATGCCCAGTTCGGCAATGGCGCGCGACAGGTTCGTGGTGGCGTCAAGGTGCGCAAACGTGGTGGCCGGTGCCGGGTCGGTGTAGTCGTCGGCGGGCACGTAAATGGCCTGCACCGAGGTGATCGATCCCTTGCGCGTGGACGTGATGCGTTCCTGCAACTCGCCCATTTCCGACAGCAGCGTGGGCTGGTAGCCGACAGCCGACGGCATGCGGCCTAGGAGCGCCGACACTTCAGAACCGGCCTGCGTGAACCGGAAGATGTTGTCGATGAACAGGAGCACGTCCTTGCCCTCGGCGTCGCGGAAGTACTCGGCCACGGTCAGCGCCGACAGCGCCACCCGCAAACGCGCACCCGGCGGCTCGGTCATCTGGCCGTACACAAGCGCGGCGCGCGACTTTGCCGGGTCGTTCGGATCGATAACGCCGCTCTCCTGGAATTCCAGCCAGAGGTCGTTGCCTTCGCGCGTGCGTTCGCCGACGCCGCCGAACACCGACACGCCGCCGTGTTTCACGGCGATGTTGTGGATGAGCTCCTGGATAATGACGGTCTTGCCGACGCCGGCGCCACCGAACAACCCGATCTTGCCGCCCGTGAGATACGGTTCCAGCAAGTCGATGACCTTGATGCCCGTCTCGAACATTTTCAGTTCAGTTGACTGCTCTTCAAGCGTCGGCGCCTCGCGATGAATCGGCCACCGCTCGGCGGATTCGACGGGACGATCCGGAAAGTCCACCGGCTCGCCGAGCACGTTCAGCACGCGCCCCAGCGTCTGCGGTCCGACGGGCATCGAGATGGGGCCGCCCTCGTCGGTGGCCTCCATGCCTCGCTGTAACCCGTCGGTCGCTTTCATCGCGACGGTGCGCACCCGGTTCTCGCCCAGGTGCTGCTCCACTTCGACGATGACGTCAACGGTGTTGGTGCCAGCCTGTCCGGTGATCCGGACGGCGTTGTAGATGGCCGGCAAATCGCCACCGGCAAACTCGATGTCAACGACGGGTCCGATAATCTGGACGACCTTGCCAACCTTCACTGCTGTTGCAACTGACATGTGATCCTCGTTAGCCCTGTGCCTGCGACCCAGACACCACTTCGATAATTTCCCTGGTGATCGCGGCCTGACGCACCTTGTTCATGGTGAGCGTCAGCCCCTCGATCATGTCGGCCGAGTTGCGCGTGGCCGCATCCATGGCGGTCATGCGGGCAGCATGTTCGGCGGCCGATGATTCGAGCAACGCGCGCAACACCTGCGCCTCCACCAGCCGCGGCAGCAATTCGTCGAAGATTCGCTGCGGCGAGGGCTCGTACAGGTAGTCCACCGTGCCGGCCTCACCCTTGCCGACTTCAATCGGCTCCATCGGCAACAGCTGCTCAACGATCAGGTTCTGCTGCATCACCGATTTGAACTCGTTGTAGACCAGGTGCACGCTGTCCACTTTTCCCGCGATGAAGTCTTCCATCGCCGGCTGCGCCACGGCTTCGGCCTCGGCAAACCCGATCACCTTGGGCATCGCGGTGTACTCGAACCGAATCGGGAACCCGCGCCGCCCCAACGCTTCGCGGCCCTTCTTGCCCACCAGCCCGAGCGCGATCTCGCGACCCTTGTGCTCGCGCAGGTAACTGCCCACGGTCTTGACGATGTTGGTGTTGAAACTGCCGCACAGTCCCTTGTCGCTGCTCATGACGATGAGCAGCGTCTTGCCAGTCTTGACACCGGCACGCTGCGCGAGCAGCGGATGATGCGACTGATCGACGCGCGCGGCAATGCTGGCCAGCACGTGTTTGGCCTGCTTCGCAAATGGGCGCGTGCCCATCACGCGCTCCTGCGCGCGACGCAACTTCGACGCGGCGACCATCTTCATCGCCTTCGTAATCTGCTGCGTGTTCTTGACGGCGCGGATGCGCCGCCGCATGTCAATTAGTGAAGGCATCCCTTACACCATCGTCGCAAACTGCTTGCCGAACTCTTCAAGGGCCGCCTTCAACGCGCCCTTGGTCTCGTCGTCGAGCACCTTCTTCGTGGAGATGGCGGTGAGCACGTCGGGCCGCTGCGACTCGAGGAAGCGGAAGAGCTCGTCTTCATACATGCGCAGGCGCTCAACCGCCACGGGGTCGAGATACCCGTTGGTGGCAGCAAACACGATAGCCACCTGCTTCTCGACTGGCAGCGGACGATACTGCGGCTGCTTCAGGATTTCCGTGAGGCGACGGCCGCGGTTCAACTGCTTCTGCGTGGCCGGGTCCAGGTCGCTGCCAAACTGTGCGAAGGCCGCGAGTTCGCGATACTGCGCCAGGTCCAGTCGCAACGTGCCGGCCACCGAACGCATAGCCTTGATCTGCGCGGAACCACCGACGCGTGAGACGGAGTTGCCGACGTTGATGGCCGGACGGAAGCCCTGGTTGAACAGGTCGGCTTCTAGGAAGATCTGGCCGTCGGTGATCGAGATGACGTTGGTCGGGATGTACGCCGACAGGTCGCCAGCCTGCGTTTCGATGATCGGCAGGGCCGTCAGAGAGCCGCCGCCAAGTTCGTTGTTGAGCTTGGCCGCGCGCTCGAGCAAACGCGAGTGCAGGTAGAAGACATCGCCGGGGTACGCTTCACGGCCCGGCGGACGCCGGAGCAGCAGCGAAATTTCGCGGTAGGCCTGCGCGTGTTTCGAAAGGTCGTCGTAGACCACGAGGCAATGGCGACCGCTGTCGCGGAAGTACTCACCGATTGTGCAGGCCGAGTACGGGCTGATGTAGAGCATGGGCGCCGGGTCCGACGCGCCGGCTGCCACCACGATGGTGTATTCCATCGCGCCGGCTTCCTCGAGGATGCGCACCACCTGGGCAATCGTGGACTGCTTCTGGCCGATGGCGTTGTAGATGCAGATGACGCCGAGGCCCTTCTGGTTGATGATCGCGTCCACCGCGACGGCGGTCTTGCCCGTCTGGCGGTCGCCAATGATCAATTCGCGCTGGCCGCGGCCGATGGGCACCATGCCGTCGATGGCCTTGAGGCCCGTCTGCATCGGTTCCTTGACGGGCTGGCGGTCAACAACGCCGGGCGCGAGGCGCTCGATCGGCATCGACTGCTTCGTCGCAATCGGTCCCTTGCCGTCGATCGGCTGGCCGAGCGAGTTCACGACGCGGCCGAGCATTTCGTCGCCCACCGGCACCGAAATGATGCGGCCGGTGCGTTTGACGACGTCGCCTTCCTTGATGGCGGTGGAGCGGCCCAAGAGCACGGCGCCCACGCTTTCTTCTTCAAGGTTCAGCGCGATGCCGAACAGGTCGTTCGGAAACTCCAGCATTTCGCCGGCCATGGCGCGCTCCACGCCATGGATGCGCGCGATGCCGTCGCCCACCGACACCACCGTGCCTACTTCCGCAACGTCTACATCAACGGCGTAGTTGCCAATCTGGTCGCGGATAATCTTGGAAATTTCTTCGGCCTTGATCTGCATCGTGTCCTCATGGCGGTGCGCGCTGGCCCCGCCGGTCGTGGTGTTACTGCTTGCTCGTGACTGGCTATGCGGGCGACAACAATTGTCGGCGCATCTTCTCCAGTTGCCGCGTCAGGCTGGCGTCATACACCACGCTGCCCACGCGGGCGACAATGCCGCCCATGATAGAGGGGTCTACCGACTCTTTCAGACGCACGTCGGCGCCCACCGCCGCACTGAGCGCCTTGGCCAGCGCATCGCGCTGGTTGCCCGGCAATTCGGTTGCCGTGACGATCTGCGCGTTCACCACTTTGCGGTGCGCCATCAGTCGCTCGGTGTAGGCCGCGGCCACATCGCGGACGCTGCCCATCCGGTCGCGGTCGGCCAGCATCAGGAGCAGGCGACGCACCTCGCCGGAGAATTCGCCCGACGTATTCAGAATCTGTTCAATGAGTTCGCGCTTCTTCAGCGCGGGAATTGCGGGGTGGGCCAGAACCGTCTTGAGTTCGGCGTGACCGTCGACCACTTCCACAAACGCGTTCAGTTCACCTTCGACCCTGGCCAGATCGCCCTTCGCCTGCACGACCTCAAACAACACGGCCGCGTAACGGCGGGCAGCGGATCGGACGCTCATGAATGGGCTCCTGCGGCGGAGCAGGCAAGGATGTGGTTGACGATTTCACCGAACACGTGGGGCCTCCGCCGGGGGAGATCCTACCCCAGCCAAACGACCATTTATACCATTCGGGCCCGAGGCCCGGCAACTAGGACAGCCGAACCAGAACGTCATCGGCACCGCGCGATTCGACCCGTCCGACTGTCGCCGCCCGCACTCCGGCAGCGACGAGCTGGTCCACGAAGCCCGAAGCCGCATCCAGCGCAAGGCTGAAAAGGAGTCCGCCGGACGTTTGAGGGTCCATGCAAAGGAGCGCAACTTCGGGTGCGACATCCGGGCCCACGGTCACCCGGCGGAAGTGGCCAAGGTTCGAGCGGCCACCGCACGGCAGGTTCGCAGCCGCCAGTTCCGCGGCACCGTTAAGGAGGGGTAGGGCTCCGGCCGTGAAGGTAAGCGTGGTCCCGCTGGCCTGGGCCACCTCGGTTGCGTGCCCGATCAGGCCAAAACCGGTGATATCCGTGCAGGCGCTGACTGTTCCGGGCGGAAGCCCCGCGGCAATCTTCGATGCGGTGCTGTTAAGGGCGACCATCGACGCAACCGCAGATCTCAATTGATCTTCTGTTGAACGCCCAAACTTGGTGGCCCGAACGACGACTCCCGTTCCGAGGGCCTTGGTAAGCACCAGGACGTCGCCAACACGGGCGCCGGCATTGGTCAGGATCCGGTCGGGGTGGACGTGGCCAGTGACCGAATAGCCAAACTTAATCTCCGGGTCAGTGACGGTGTGGCCGCCGAGCAGGACCACTCCCGCTTCGCGGAGCTTGTCTGAACCACCTCGGAAAATTTCGCGAACCACTTCCGGAGGGGGGCCATCTTTGGGAAGGGCGGCGATCGCCAGAGCCGTTCTGGGTTCCCCGCCCATGGCGTACACGTCGCTGAGTGCGTTGGCGGCCGCAATCTGCCCGTACAGATACGGGTCGTCAACGATGGGGGTAAAGAAGTCCACGGTCTGGACGAGCGCTGAGTCGGCCGACCACCGGTAAACCCCGGCATCGTCGGCAGTCTGAAAGTCCACGAGGATCCGGTCGTCTACATGCGCGGGCTGCAGGCCTTCCATGATGCGCTCGAGATCGGCCGCCTGGAGTTTGCTGGCGCAACCGGCGCAGTCGGCGTAGTCGGTGAGTTTCTTCACGTCAGGACTCCGTCAGTTTTTCGTACAGCCGCTGCAGTTCTGGCTCGCTGGCAAAATCCACTTCAATTCGTCCGCCTTTGCCCTTGCGGACGATGCGCACGCGAGTGCCGAGCGCAAGTTTCAACTGCTCTTCGGCCGCGCGTGTGTTCGGGTCAACCTTGGGCTTGAGCGCCTCAGCAGCCTCGGACTTCGGAGTGATTTCGTCGCGCACGAGGCTTTCCGTTTCGCGCACCGACAAACCGCGCGCAATGACGTCTCGTCCCACTCGGCGTTGCGCCGCTTCATCTGTCAGTGACAGCAACGCACGCGCGTGCCCCATGGTGAGCGCGCCGTCCGACAGCGCCGTGCGAATCTCGGCGTGCAAGCGGAGCAGCCGGATGTAGTTGGCCACGGTCGCGCGATCCTTGCCCACCTGTTCAGCGATCGCCTCCTGCGAGAGATGCAGGTCTTCAGACAAGCTGCGATACGCCTGCGCTTCTTCAATTGGGTTGAGATTCTCGCGCTGGATGTTTTCGATGAGCGCCACTTCCAGGAGCTTGTCGTCTGGCACATCCCGTACTGCGACGGGGACTTTCAGAAGGCCGGCCCGTTGCGCCGCGCGCCACCGCCGTTCGCCGGCGACGATCTCATACGTGCCGGCCGTGTCTCCGGCGGTGGTGACGTGGCGGACAACGATGGGTTGGATGACTCCGTTGGCGCGAATGGACTGAGCCAGTTCCTCGAGGCGGGCGTCGTCGATATGCAGCCGCGGTTGACGCGGGTTGGGCGAGAGCAGATCGATGTCCAGTTCCGTTGGCCGGCCGCGATCAACGGGCGGCGCCTCACGTGGCGGTGGCGGTGCGGTATCTCGAATGAGCGCGCTGAGGCCGCGTCCAAGCGCGGGGCGTTTGATGGCCATGGTCAGTGACTCCCTACGGCAGCGAGATCGCGCGACAGGAATTCGCGCGCCAGCGCGACATACGCTTCGGCGCCGCGCGAGCGCGCGTCATAGAGGATGACGGGCACGCCGTGACTGGGCGCTTCTCCCAGGCGCACGTTGCGCGGAATGACGGTGCGAAAGACCTGGTCGCCAAAAAACTCGCGGATGCTCGTGCCCACCTGCTGGCCTAAATTCGTCCGGTCGTCATACATCGTCAGCAACACGCCCTCGACGAGGAGGCCGGGGTTGAGGACCTCGCGCACACGGTCGAGCGTGGACATGAGATCGGCGATGCCTTCGAGCGCGAAGTATTCGCAGTTGAGCGGGATCAACACTGTGTCGGCAGCGACGAGGGCATTCAGTGTGAGTAACCCGAGCGAGGGTGGCGTGTCGATAAAGATGTAGTCGTAGTCGCCGCGCAACTGATTCACGAAGGTGCGCAGGCGCTGATCGCGGTCGGGGAGCATCACGAGTTCGATTTCCGCGCCGGTCAGGTGGCGGTCGGCGGGGACCAGGAACAGATGGTCGACGCCAGTGGGCAACACGAAGTCCTGCGCCGGCTGGCCAGTGGTCATCAGTGCGTCGTAGATGGTGCCGGCCGCCGCGGACTGTCCCTTGAGACCGACGCCTGACGTGAGATTGGCCTGCGGGTCCAGGTCGATCAGCAACACGCGCCTGTCCGCCATGGCGAGCGAGGCGGCCAGATTGATGGAGGTGGTCGTCTTGGCGACGCCACCTTTCTGGTTTGACACCGAGATGACGCGAGCTTTTTTGGTCATATGATAGATAAATTAATTAATTATTGCCATGGGTGCCGGAGCGACTATTGTCCGGCTGAAAGGGCGACAGGGTCAAGTGAAAGTGAGGAACTGAGGAACTGGGGAAGTGGGGAAGGCACCTGGCCCGTACATAGCTCGGGCTGGTTTTCAAGCCCGAGTGTCGCATTCCGCAACCTTGTCTCGGTCTCGTGGCCAGGCTTTGGTCTCAGGGCCACGGCAAGCGATCACGACGGACCACGGGAGGTCAGAAGGCGCGGAGGTTGACCTGAGGATCGAAGGCTGGCCTTGCGGCGATCAAAGACCGATCAAGGCGAGTCTTGCGCCTGGGGTTTCAAGGGGTCCACTGGCAGCGCGAGTTGATGCTGAAGCCTTGAGTTCAGCCTCAGAGCCTCTGATTCTCTTGTGATCTGTCGTGGGATGCGCAATTGTTCCACGTGGAACATGGCCTTTTCAGTTCTTGGATATATTACTATAAGTCGTTGTTTTACAACTACTTACAGCTTTTTTTTAGGATCCATAACTGGCTGCCGAGCGCGGCTACTAGCGGCTCCATGTAACCGGAAACGAACGGTAATTGAATCTCCGGTCTCACCGACGCTTCTGCCCCGAACCAGAATAAACGGCCTCCGGGTTTCAGGAATGCCTGGATCGCCGTAATCAGGCGCTTGTCCGGCCGCACCGCACGGACCGTCACCACATCAGCGGACTCGTGCAGTTCGCTTCTCAGAAGCAATTCCTCGAGCCGGCAATTCTCAACCGATGCGCCAGGCATGTTCAACTGGCGCACCACCTCGCGGAGAAACGCACACTTGCGCACCTTCACTTCCACCATCAACAGCCGCACGTGCGATGACATCACCGCGAGCGGGATGGCTGGCGATCCACCACCGGTCCCCACATCAATCACAAATTGACCCGACGGCAGCAGACGCCGCGCGGCCATCACCGGCTCCACGATCAGGCGATCAACGGCATCGTCGGACAAGGGGGCCACGCGGAGGGCGGTAAGGTTGATCTTCTTGTTCCAGCGCGCAAGTAACTCGACATACGCGGCAAGGTTTGTGACCTGCTCGCGAGACGCGCTCCCGCCCGCCTTCGTGATGCGTCTGGACAGGCGTGAGACAGTCTCGCGATCAGCCACCGGGACCCATTGTCGGTCTAAACCGCCGTGGGCGTTAGGGCGGTTGGTCGGCGGGCGGCAGACACTCGGGCTTGAGAACCAGCCCGAGCTACGTACGTGTTACCAGCGACGTGCCCAGTTCCCCAATTCCTAAGTTCCTAACTTCCGTACGCGCGACGCGACGATCGCGAGGGCGGCCGGGGTGACCCCGGGGATTCGGCCGGCCTGCCCGAGGGTGACGGGCCGAATCGCTGATAAACGCTCGACCACCTCGCGAGTCAGCCCGGGCACGCCCTCGTAGTCGAACTCCTCGGGGATACGCCGCGCGTGTTGCGACTCCACGCGCGCCTGCTGCGCATCGTGACGTTTGAGGTACCCACGATACTTGCACTCGGCTTCAAGCGTGGCCGCGTCAATCTCGCGGACGCCGTCCGTCTCGAACGCGTACCCGGCCGATACCACGTTGTCCATCGACACCAGCGGACGTCCCAGTGCCTCTGCCGCAGTGCCGGTGAGTCCGTTGACCACCACGCGTGTGGTGGCGGCCCGCGCGCGATTCCGATCGAGACGCGCGGCGCGCGTCTCAAAGCGCGCCCAACGCGCGTCGTCAATCATTCCAACCGCGCGCCCAATGGCCGTAAGCCGCAGGTCGGCGTTGTCGATCCGTAACACCAGCCGGTGTTCAGCGCGCGACGTAAACATTCGGTACGGCTCAAGGCACCCGCGCGTCACCAGGTCGTCGATGAGAATGCCGATGTACGCCTGGTCGCGCCCGAGCACTACGTTCGTCGCGTCAACACACCGCTGCGCGGCGTTGATTCCCGCCATCAGTCCCTGCGCCGCCGCTTCCTCGTAGCCCGACGTGCCGTTGATCTGTCCCGCTAGAAACAACCCCGGCACGCGCTTGGCTTCGAGTGAAAGCGACAACTCGGTGGGCTGCACGAAGTCGTACTCCACCGCGTACGCATGCCGCATCACCACCGCGTCTTCGAGCCCGGGCATCGCGTGCACGATCGCATCCTGAATCGCGGCCGGCAGACTCATCGACATGCCGTTCACGTAGATCTCATCCACGTCCAGGCCTTCACGCTCAAGGAAGACCTGATGCCGTTCCTTCTCTGGGAACCGCATCACTTTGTCTTCGAGCGACGGACAGTACCGCGGCCCGACGCCGCTGATCTGGCCGTTGTACAGCGGCGATCGATCGATATGCGACCGCACCAGATCGTGCACAGCCTCCGTCGTGTGAACGATGTGGCAGGCCATTTGCGGCCGGTCAATCCGATCGGTCGAAAACGAAAACGGTACCGGTGGGTCGTCGCCGAGATCTTCCTTGAACCGCGAGAAGTCGATGCTCTTGCGGTCGAGCCGTGGCGGCGTGCCTGTCTTCAGGCGCCCCATCTCGAATCCGAATGCCCGCAGGGATTCCGCCAATTGATGGGTGGGTGGCTCGCCGGCGCGACCCGCAGGCCGTTGCTCGTCGCCGATGTGGACCAGGCCGTTGAGAAACGTCCCAGTCGTGACAACCAACGCGCGGCACGACACCGCACCGCCGTCCTCGAACTCCAACCCCGACACGTGACCGGCCTCCACCAACACGCGACCCGCGCGCCTGAAGATCCACGTGATATTCGGTGCGCTCGTGAGCGCTTCGCGCACCCAGCGTCCATAGTGACGCTTGTCGGCCTGCGCGCGAGGCGACCACACCGCCGGTCCGCGACTGCGGTTGAGCAATTTGAACTGCAAGCCCGTCGCATCAATCGCGCGGCCCATCAAGCCGCCGAGCGCGTCGATCTCGCGAACAAGATGTCCCTTGGCCGTGCCGCCAATCGCCGGATTACACGGCATCAGCGCCACGGTCTCAGCCGACAGCGTACAAATCCCCACGCGGCGGCCCATGCGCGCTGCGGCCCACGCCGCCTCCACACCGGCGTGGCCGGCGCCGATCACAATGACATCGAAATCAGGGACGGCCATCACTTGCCTACACAGAATGTGCTGAAGATGTGCCGAAGCAAATCGTCCGACGTGCGCTTGCCGGTCAGCGCCTCAAGCGCTTCGCGCGCATCTGTGAGTTCGGCCAGCACCAGCTCTTCGGTCGCGCCCTGATTCAACTGCTCCAGGCTTCGGGTGACCGCCGTCACGGCGCCCTCCAACTGCAGGAGGTGCCGCTGATTCGACACCCGGGGCACGTCTCGGAGGTCTTCAGTTCCAGCGGTGTCGCCCGATTCGCCCGACAACGCGCCGACAATTGCCGCGCGCAACTCGTCGAGTCCACGGCCTGTCACAGCCGACACCGCGATCCCCGATCCAGACCACACCGACGGCAGGTCCGCCTTGTTCGCAATCACCACCCGAGGTCCGCCGGTCTCGGCCAGCAACCGCTGGTCGTCTCCGTCGAGTGGTTGGCTGCCATCAAGGACCAACAGCGTGAGCGCCGCCACTTCGCGTGCCTGCTCGGCTCGCCTTACGCCCTCTTCTTCGATCACATCCGCAGACTCGCGCAAGCCCGCGGTGTCTACCAGTGTCAGCGGCACGCCGCACACATCCACCTGTTCGGTCAGCAAGTCGCGCGTGGTCCCGGCCAGGGGAGTGACGATGGCGCGGTTGGTGCCGATGAGAGCATTAAAGAGGCTCGACTTGCCCACGTTCGGCCGCCCGGCAATCACCACCAGTCGACCTTCGCGAATGAGCCGGCCGCGGCGTCCATCTGTGATGAGTCGCTCGAGTTCCGTCTGCACCGCGGCAAGATCCGCACTCGCGTTTGTTCGCGTGATGAAGTGAAACCCTTCATCAGGAAAATCCAGCGACGCTTCGAGCTTGGCGGCCAGGTCAAACAACTGTGCGTCGATGCGTTGCACCGCCGAGGTCAACGTGCCTTCAAGCTGATCAAAGGCCACGCGCGCCTGCAGCGGCGTGACGGCATCAATCAGATCAGCCACGGCCTCGGCCTGGATGAGGTCGAGGCGGCCATGCAGATAGGCCCGCAACGTGAATTCGCCAGGCTGGGCCAGACGGGCGCCGGCCGCGCAGGCGGATTCGACGATCGACTGCAGAAGCCACGGGCTGCCGTGACCGCTGATCTCCACCACGTCTTCGCCGGTGTATGAATGGGGTGCGGCAAACCAGGTCACCACAACTTGATCGATGTCGCGAACCACGGCCAGCGTCGCGTGACGAGGTTCGAAGGGGAGTTCGCGACTGGTCAGGCGCTGGGCGATCGCCGCAGACTCGGGCCCGGACATCCGCACCACGCCAAGGCCTCCGCGGCCATGCGGCGTGGCCACCGCCACGATGGTGTCCGCTGTGGAGAAGGATGCACCCACTGGCGGGACCTTCCGTCTATGGCTGCGACGAAATGACCACGACCTTCAGGAACGCGTCGCCGATGCTCTCAGACGTCATGCCGGGCACCTCAGCAACAGCCAGGTGCACCAGCCGCCTCGAGTACGGATTCAGCGGACCCATCTCCTGCGCGATACCCGACGCCTTCGCCATCTCGATCAGCGACTTCGTCGTCGCCCGCAGCTCGTCGTCTTTTCCCTTGCGGAAGCCGAGCGCATCCACAAGATAGTGGCGGTCGCCGCGCTCTTCACGCCGGAACGCGGTGTTGACGATAACCTGGAGCGCGTCGAGGGTTTCTCCCTGCCGGCGAAGGAGCGCCTCGGCGCCGTCGCCCGTGATGTTGACGCGAACCGCATCAGGCGTTTCGTCCAGCGACACGTCGAGGCTCAGGCCCATGGCCCCAAGCACGTCGGTGATAAAGTCGGTAACTCGCGCGTCTAGTGTATCCATGATGTCCTTTACTTACTGGCCCATCGCCTTCGGTGTGGCGGCGCTGCCGGCCAGCTTGGCTCGCTTTTCCGAACTCGTGCCGCCGCCACTTGTCGGGCGGCTGGGATTACTCGTCAGGTGATTGGTCAGGTACTGTTGCCCAATCGTCATGATGTTGCTCATGAGCCAGTAGATCACCAGCCCCGACGGCGCCCACAGGAACATCACCGTAAAGATGATGGGCATGAACATGAAGATCTTCTGCTGCGCGGGGTCCGCGGTACTCGGCGTCATCTTCTGCTGCACGAACATCGACCCGCCCATTAGGATGGGCGTGATGAACAGGGGATCCATCGTCGCCAGGTCGGTGATCCACCCGAAGAACGGCGCACCACGAAGTTCGATCGCCACCGAGAGCATCGAGTAGAACCCGAAGAGAACCGGCATGGTCAGCAGCATGGGCACGCAGCCGCCGGCCGGGTTCACACCCTTCTGTTTGTAGAGCGCCATCGTCTCCGAGTTCATCTTCTGGCGATCGGGATCGGTCAGCTTGAGTTTTTCGTAGCGCTTCTGGATGGCTTTCACCTCAGGCTGAATCTCCTGCATCTTGCGCATCGAGACCATGCTGCGGTGACGCAGAGGGAACATCAGGGCGTTGAGCACCACTGTCAGGATGATGATCGACCAGCCGAAGTTGCCCACGTAACGGTTGATCCACTTTAGGGTCTGCAGCAGCGGCACCACGAGCCACGCGAAGATCCCGAAATCAATCGCGCGCACCATCTGGGTGTCCACGGCCTTCAGGATGTCGAAGTCTTTCGGGCCGAGGAAAAACGGCATATTCATCGCCCCCGGGGTGGTCACGCTATAAGACACGTAGGTCCGTTCTGTCTCACCGGTGGCGGTCGCGTCGGGCGCGGGGACCGGCAGCGTCACAGGTTGAAAGTCCACACGAACACTGCGCGTGCCAGGCACGGCGGCCGAGAGGAAGTAGTGATCGCCCACGCCGGCAAACCGGAGGACGCCCTGAAAGGCCGACTGCTCAAGCAGGCTGCTGGCACTGGGCCGTTCCACGCTGCCGTCGCGATGGTAGATCGCGGCCGGGGGATACGTGGTGGTCATCGCGCCGCCGGTGGTGTAGCCCAGGCCCAGTGATGGCCCCATCCGCAGCGTGACGGGACGCGCCACGCCATTCACGTCAACCGAGGCGTCCACCGTGAGCGAGTACGGCAGCCCGTCGGGCTGAAAATGGAAATTCTTGCGGGCCGTCAGTCCGCTCGCGTCCTGGTACTCGAAGCTCAGCGTTCCTGACGCGGCGCCCAGAGACAAGGGACCGCTCGCGCTCGGCCGGTACTTCGCGCTGATCAGCACGGCAGAGACGGCGTCGGTGTCGGTCGCCAGTGAAAAGGGCCGAGAATAATTCGGAGGCAGCGCCTCGGGCACCAGTTCGAGTGGTTCTCCGCGCGCATCGGAATACCGCTTGAGGCGCCAGCTCTTGAGCGTGGCGCCTTCTGTGTTGAACACGGCCCGCACCGTGTCGGTGTCAACAGTGATGTCGCGAGCCATGTCGTCGGTGACCAGGGCTTGCGCCGCCGGCACCGGAGCCGCAGCGGGAGCAGTGGGACTCGCCGGCTCGCCGGTCTGAGGCGTCAGGGCGGGACCTTCGACAGGCCCAACCGGCATCGGCGCCGAGACCGGAGCCTGGGGCGGCGGCACCACGTAGGTCTGGTAGACCGCCAGAATCCCGAACGACAAAAAGATTGCGAGGAAGACGCGTTTTTCCATGTGGGTGTGACCTGCCGGTCAGGATCTGGCAGAGCGAGAATCGCCCGGCACCGGATCAAGTCCATGTGGTCCAAAGGGATGACATTTCACGATGCGCCGCAGCGCGAACCAGCCGCCGCGGAGCAGCCCGTGCTGGGTAATCGCCGAGATGGCGTACTGGGAACACGAGGGTTCGAACCGGCACGCGCCGCCAAGAAATGGCGAAAGCAGGAGTTGATAGGCGTGTACGACGCTGACGCCAATCCGGGAAGTCCACCGCATGGGCATTTAGACGTGTTCCCGGATCTTCATGACCGCGGAGGAAAAATCGGCATCCACAACAGCAAAGGATGCCTCAAGCAGCGCCCGTCGTGGAATGGCAACCAAATCAAGTCCTTTGAGTCCGCGTGCGCCAACGGTGTCGGGTTCCTGGTGACGGAAGATTTCGCGCAGCCTCCGTTTCGCGCGGTTGCGCGTCACGGCGTTGCCGAACTTGCGTGAGGCGATCAGGCCCAGCCGATCACACGGCCGGCCGTTGGCCACGCCAAGCACGGTCACATATTTCGTAGCCACGCGGTGCCCATGTTCCTGCACCGGCAGGAATTGCGGGCGGGCCTTCAGGCGAACCGTCGAACTGAACCGCACCGACATTGGAAACACTCGCGCCCGGCGCGGCCGTCTGTGGCCCGCGCTAGCGGGTGGAAACCGTCAGGCGCTTGCGCCCTTTGGCTCGACGCCGCTTCAATACGAGTCGGCCGTTTTTGGTGCGCATCCGCACGATGAACCCGTGCGTCCGGCGACGGCGACGGACGTTGGGTTGAAAAGTACGCTTCATGAGACTCCCTCTTTGGAGTGTCTAACAACTCTGGAGAAACGTAAATGCTATCGGACTGGGGAAAACCCTGTCAATGTCTGGGGCCGGCCGCCAGCGCTTCTGCGACCAGGTTTTTCCCTCGCCGGACCCGGCGTTGAAGGGTCGCCGGGCGTATGCTAGAGTCGGCACTCTTCTCGTACAAGACAACCGGCGCGTGCAGGGGGCGGAAGTGAGTTTTCCACAGGTGTGGAAAAAACTGTGGAAAACAAAGGGTTTTTGCTATCTCAGGCCTGAAAACACGGTAGTTTCAGGCGTTCTGGCGGGCGGCTGGACGGAAAATGTCGAAAACTATCTGGGACGCCGTACTGGCGCGCATCGAGACGAAAGTTAACCGGTTCAGCTACTTCAGCTGGTTCCATCGCACCCGGCTTCTCCTCGATGGCGGCGATCAGATGACCGTCCAGGTGCCGAACCCCATGGCCGCCGAGTGGCTCTCGCGGCACTATCCGGCCCTCATCGAAGAAGCACTGGGTGAAGTGGGTCGCCGCGGCGTGCAGCTCACCTACGAGGCGGCCGAAGACGACGCCCAGGCGGGGTCAGGCGCTGTGCCGGCGTCAGACCCCCTCCCGGTGCCCGAGGGGCGCGAAGAGCCGGTCGTGGAGCCGGAGAATGACCATGCAGGGCTCAGCCCCCGCTACAGCTTCGACACGTTCATCGTTGGCGCCTCCAACCAGTTTGCCGATGCGGCGTGCCGCGCGGTGGCGGAAGCCCCGTCGCGGTCGTACAACCCGCTGTTTATTTATGGCGGGGTGGGTCTGGGCAAAACCCATCTGATGCACGCCATTGGCCACTACGTGCTCAACCACCACCCTGGTTTGAAGCTGACGTACATCTCGTCCGAGCGCTTCATGAACGAGGTCATCAACGCACTTCGGTATGACCGTATCCTCGAATTCCGCGAGCGGTATCGCAGCGTGGATGTCTTACTCATCGACGACATCCAGTTTATCGCCGGCAAGGAGCGGACGCAGATGGAGTTTTTCCATACGTTTAATGCGCTCTACGACGCGCAGAAGCAGATCGTCCTCAGCAGCGACTGTCCGCCGCATCAGATTGTGGAGCTCGAGGAACGCCTTCGGTCGCGGTTTGAGTGGGGACTCACGGCTGATATCCAGGCGCCTGACCTTGAGACGAAGATCGCCATCCTGACGAGAAAAGCCGACAGCGAGGGCGTGTCGCTGCCGAGTGATGTGGCGTTGTTTATTGCCGGGCGCATCAAGTCGAACATCCGGGAACTGGAAGGATCGCTCATCCGCCTGCTGGCGTATGCGTCTCTCACGGGCCGCGATATTTCGATGGCGCTGGCCCAGGAAGTGCTCCGCGACATCCTGCGGCAGGACGAACGGGCCATCACCATCGACGGCATCCAGAAGTTTGTGGCCGACTACTACCAGATGAAAACGATCGAGTTGAAGTCACGCAACAACTCGAAATCGGTGGCCCTGCCGCGCCAGGTCGCCATGTATTTGTGCAAGACCCTGACGAATGCGTCGCTTCCAGAAATAGGGAAAGGTTTCGGCGGCAAACATCACTCCACGGTCATCCACTCCATCCGAAAGGTGGAGGATCTCCGCAAGAAGGACGCGGTTTTCAACAACCAGATCAACACACTTCTTCAGTCGCTGCAGTGAGGTTTTCCACAGGCGTCAACGCCGAGGACTGTGGATAACGTGCGGAAAATAAGGAAGGGTGATTTCTTCACAGATCGCCGCCAAGATTTGGGCCCGGATACCCACAGAAAAGTGCACAGGATAAGTTGTTGATTTTTAACAGGTAATCGACGTTTTTTCGGTTACCCACACCCTCTTATTACTGTTATAATCTGTTGTCTTTTTGATCTTCCTTAAAGAGTTGATCGATCCTTCCGCGAGGGAGAGAGTCGAGAGAGGCCGCCCTACCCATGGAGTTAGTGGTTCGCAAGAACGATCTCCTTAAAGAACTTTCCCTCCTGCAAGGCATCGTCGAACGCAAGAACACTATCCCTATCCTCGCCAACGTGCTCATCGAGGCGGCGGATGGATCGGTGTCGCTGCTGGCGACGGACCTGGATGTGGCGCTGCGCAGTCGTTGCGACGCCACGGTGTCAAAGCCCGGCACACTGACGCTGCCGGCGAAGAAGTTATTCGAAATCGTGAACGCATTGCCCGACACCGACATCCGTATCGAAGCGGACAAGGGCGGCAAGAGCGTCACGGTGGCGGCAGACCGGTTTGAATCAAAACTGCAGACGTTGCCCGCCAGCGAGTTTCCCACACCGCCGAAGGAGTCGGGTGAACTGGAAGCCTCGTTGCCTGGCGCCGCGCTCAAGCGGATGATCTCCCACACGCGCTTTGCTATTACCAGTGAGGACACCCGATATTTCCTGAACGGTGCGCAGTTGGTGATGCGGCCCGATTCGCTGAGCATGGTGGCCACCGATGGCCACCGCCTGGCACTGGTGACCGTGCACGAGTCGTCCGGCGCCGCGGCGCCGTCCGAAATACTACTTCCGCGTAAAACCCTGAACGAAGTGGCCCGGCTCATCGACGGTGGTGCGGCCATCGAGTTTTCGCAGGGAGAGAACCATCTCTTTTTCAAGGCCGAGGGGCGCCTGCTGATTTCGCGCAAGATCGACGCGAATTTCCCGGCCTACGAACGCGTGATCCCCAAGACCAACGACAAACAGATTGAGTTCGACCGCGATCGGCTTGCGTCGGCAGTGCGCCGCGTGCGCCTGCTGTCGAACGAACGATCAAAAGCCGTGAAGTTTTCGATCGCCACAGACCAGGTGGAAATCACCTCGAGCACGCCGGAACTTGGCGAGGCGCACGAAGTGTTGCCCGTGCAGTACTCCGGGCCCGCGCTGCAGATCTGTTTCAACGCCGACTACGTGGACAACTTTCTCAACGTGGTGGAAACCGAAGGCGTCCTGCTTGAATTCAAGGACGAGATGAGCCAGGCCGTGATGAAACCCATCTCGGCCGAAGGCTACGAATACACCTACGTGATCATGCCGATGCGTCTGTGAACGGCTCTCTAAAGCACTGATGGAAAATACCGAGAACGCAGCCGACCAGTACGGCGCCGACCAAATCAAGGTTCTGGAAGGTCTTGAAGCGGTGCGGAAACGCCCCGCCATGTATATCGGGTCTACAGGCCCACAAGGCCTGCACCACCTGGTCTACGAGGTTGTTGACAACTCCGTTGACGAAGCTCTCGCGGGCTTCTGCAAGAACGTCAACGTCACGATTCACATCGACGACTCCGTCACGGTGGTTGACGACGGCCGCGGCATTCCTGTGGACATGCATGAAAGCGGCAAGTCGGCCGCTGAAGTGGTGCTCACGGTGCTGCACGCCGGCGGCAAGTTCGAAAACTCCGCGTACAAGGTTTCGGGCGGTCTTCACGGCGTCGGTATTTCCGTGGTCAACGCCCTGTCTGAGTGGCTCGAACTCGAGATCTGGCGCAACGGCCATGTGCATCAGCAGCGGTTTGAGCGCGGGACCCCAACAGCGGACCTGGCCGTCACCGGTACCACCGAAAAACGCGGCACCAAGGTCACCTTCAAGCCCGATCACGAGATCTTCGAAACCACCACGATCACAGCCGAGATCCTCTCACAACGATTGCGCGAACTGGCGTTTCTGAACGCCGGCGTGCGCATCACGATTGATGACGAGCGGGATGGCAAGCGGCACGAATTCTTCTACGAAGGCGGCATTCGCGAGTTCGTGCAGTACCTGAACACCAACCGCATCGTCACCAACGAGAAGCCGATTTACATGTTCGGAGAGCGTGACGCCACACAGGTGGAGATTGCGCTGCAGTGGAACGACAGCTACACCGAGACGACGTACAGTTTCGCGAACAACATCAACACCACTGAGGGCGGCACCCACATGTCGGGGTTCCGGTCGGCGTTGACGCGGACGATCAACGCGTACGCCACCAAAAACGGCCTTGGCGACAAACTGGCCGAAGCCATCAGTGGCGATGACATTCGAGAGGGGATGACCGCCATCCTTTCGGTGAAGATTCCCCAGCCGCAGTTTGAAGGCCAGACCAAAACCAAACTCGGCAATACCGAAGTAAAGGGCATTGTCGAAGGCGTGGTCAACGATCGGTTGGGCGCGTTCCTTGAAGAGAACCCTGCGGTCGCCAAGCGTGTCGTGGCGAAGGCCATTGAAGCTGCGCAGGCCCGCGAAGCTGCCAGGAAAGCGCGCGACCTTGTCCGCCGAAAAGGCGCACTCGATAGTTCCGCGCTGCCCGGCAAGCTGGCCGACTGCCAGGAGCGCGACCCCGCGCAAGCCGAAATCTACATCGTAGAAGGCGAGTCGGCAGGCGGGTCAGCCAAGCAGGGACGCGACCGAAAATTCCAAGCGGTGTTGCCGATCAAGGGCAAGATCCTCAACGTCGAAAAGGCGCGGTTCGACAAGATGCTCGGCCATGAAGAGATCCGCACGCTGATTGCCGCGCTCGGTTGCGGTATTGGCCCGGATGAATTCAACGGCTCAAAGGTGCGGTATCACCGCATCATCATCATGACCGACGCCGACGTGGACGGCTCCCACATCCGCACGCTGCTGCTGACGTTTTTCTACCGGCAGATGCGTGACCTTGTGGACCGCGGGTACATCTACATCGCACAACCGCCGCTCTTTCGCGCCAAGCGCGGCCGCCAGGAATCGTTCATCAAGGACGAGCGGCAGCTTGAGTTGTTCCTCATTCGACGCGCCACCGAGTCACGCACGCTGCTGCTCTCCAACGGCGTGGAGTTGTCGGGTGAGCCACTCGAGCGACGACTTGAGAAGCTGATCATGTTCCGCAAGTTCCTGCAGGTGGTTGAGCGGCGCGGTCCCTCGCGCAGGGCCATTACCGCCCTGCTCGAAGGTGGGGCGCGCGACAAGACGTTCTGGACCGACCGCGAGTTGGTTGATGGCCTCGCGCGACATTTGCAGCAGCCGCAGATTTCCACTACTGTGGTGGAAGATCCTGAACATCACGCACTAGCCGTGGTCATCACGGACAGGTCCTTCGGTTACGACAAACACCATCGCCTCGATCTGGATTTTGTGACCACGGGGGAATTCCGGACGCTGGCTGCCGCCTACGTGGACATCCGCGAGCTGATGATGGGTCCGGTCGTGATTCGCACCACCGGCCATAGTGAATCGTCTGACGATGTGGAAGTTGCTACGGACGGGGAGACCGCCGCTGAGACGGCCGCAAGCGAAGAGGCTGCTGCCCCGGTTGCTGCCAAGCCGTCGTCGAAGGACAAGGACGCCGACCGTCGCGTGGAGTCCATCGACGAACTGGTGGACTATTTCGTAATCGCCGGCAAACGCGGTCTTGCGATCAACCGGTACAAAGGTCTGGGTGAAATGAATCCCGACACGTTGTGGGAAACCACGATGGACCCCACCAAGCGCACGTTGTTGCAGGTGCGCGCTGAAGACCATACCGAAGCCGACCTGATGTTCACCACGTTGATGGGCGACCAGGTTGAGCCGCGCCGCAAGTTCATCGAAGACAACGCGCTCGACGTCAAGAACCTCGACATCTAAGTGCCCGACGCCATGGACCAGAATTCTCCCCTGCGCATTCCCGTCAATATCGAAGACGAGATGAAGCGCTCGTACATGGATTACGCGATGAGCGTCATCATCGGGCGCGCGTTGCCCGATGTCCGTGACGGCCTGAAGCCCGCCAATCGCCGCGTGTTGTACGCCATGCGGCAGATGGGCCTGGCGTCGAATCGCCCCTACCGCAAGTGCGCCAAAATCGTCGGCGAAGTCATCGGCAACTACCATCCGCACGGCGACGCGCCTGCGTACGACACCCTGGTACGCCTCGCGCAAGACTTCAGCATGCGGTACACCCTGATCGACGGCCAGGGAAACTTCGGGTCGATCGACGGCGACCCACCGGCCGCTTACCGTTACACCGAAGCACGGCTCGAGTCGCTGGCCGAGGCGATGATGGCCGACCTCGACAAGGACACGGTCGATCACCGGCCGAACTTTGATGAGACCACCGAAGAGCCCACGGTCTTTCCGGCGCCCTATCCCAATCTGCTGGTGAATGGGTCAACGGGCATCGCGGTGGGCATGGCGACAAGCATTCCACCGCACAATTTGCGCGAAGTGATCGATGGCGTGCTCGCCGTGATCGACCAGCGCGACGCCCCGGAGGCCGATCGCTTCCGGGCGGCGCTGCAGGCGATTCCCGCGCCCGACTTCCCCTCAGGCGGCACCATTGTTGGCCGCGCCGGCATCCATCGCGCCTACCGCGAAGGCCGCGGTGGCGTGGTGGTGCGTGGCAAGGCCACCTTCGAAGAAAACAAGAAGGGCGATCGCATCTCGATCGTCATCACCGAGATTCCCTACCAGGTCAACAAGGCCACCCTGATCGCCGACACGGCCACGCTCGTGCGCGACAAGAAGCTCGAAGGCATTTCAGATCTGCGTGACGAGTCGGACCGCGACGGCATGCGGATCGTGATCGAGCTCAAGCGCGGCGAACTGCCGGATGTGGTGCTCAATAATCTCTACAAACACACGAAGCTGCAGATGAGCTACGGCATCACGCTGCTGGCCATCTCTGGCGGCCGACCGCGTGTGTTGAACCTGCTGCAGATCATCGAGCTCTTCATTGAGTTCCGCAAGGAAGTGGTGCGGCGGCGCATCGAGTTTGAGCTGCGCAAGGCCGAGGCTCGCGCGCACATCCTTGAAGGCCTAAAGATCGCGCTGGATCACCTCGACGCGGTCATCACCCTGATTCGCGGTTCAAGGAACCCAGCCGAGGCCCGCGTGGGCCTGATGACAAACTTCGGCCTCTCCGAGTTGCAGTCGCAAGCCATTCTCGACATGCAGTTGCAGCGGCTGACCGGCCTTGAACGGCAGAAGATCGTCGATGAGTTGACAGAGCTTGTGACGCTCATCGAGAAACTGCGCGCGATCCTCTCGAGCGACGCACTGATTCTCGAGATTATCATCGAAGAGTTGAAGGCCGTCCGCGAGAAGTACGGCGACGAGCGCCGCACCGAGATTATCGAAGACAGCACGGACTTCCGCGTGGAAGACCTGATCGCCGACGAAGACGTGGTAATTACCTCCACGCAAACCGGCTACATCAAGCGCAGCGCGCTGGACGAGTACCGGCAGCAGCGGCGCGGCGGCAAGGGCCTGATCGGCATGCAGACCCGCGACGAAGACGTGGTGCGCCATCTCTTCATCGCCAATACGCACGCTTACATCCTGATCTTCTCGGATCGCGGCAAGTGTTACTGGCTCAGGGTCTACGACGTTCCAGAGGTCAATCGAAGCGCCAAAGGCAAATCGATCGCCAACCTCGTCCAGATGGCGGAAGGCGAGAAAATCGCGGCACTGCTCAGGGTCCAGGGATTCCCTGACGAAGAAGACCAGCGCTTCATCGTGATGGGCACGCAGCAGGGCACGATCAAGAAGACCGACCTCAAGGCATTCTCGAACCCGCGCGCCGCCGGCATCATCGCCATTCAGGTGGACGACACCGACACGCTGATCGCGGTGGCAGAAACCGACGGCAAGAAAGATCTCGTGATCGGCACCAAAGACGGCATGGCCATTCGTTTCAGCGAAGACGATGCGCGGCCGATGGGGCGGACGGCGTATGGCGTCAGAGGCATCAGCCTGCGCGAGGGCGACCGCGTGGTGGCCATGGAAGTGGTCAGCGACGAAGCGACGCTGCTGACGGTGTGTGAGAACGGCTTCGGCAAACGCACGGAAGTGGCCGAGTATCGCAAGCAGAACCGCGGCGGCATCGGCCTCAAGAACGTTCAAACCAGCGACCGCAATGGTCTGGTCGTCGGCATTGCCTGCGTGACCGACCAGGACGACCTGCTGATGGTCACCGAGCAGGGCCAGATCATCCGCATGCCCACGAGCGGGATGCGGGCTATCGGCCGGAACACCCAGGGTGTGCGGCTGATCGACCTGGCGGAAGGAGACCGCGTGGTCTCAATCGCCACGCTGATGCAGCTGGAAGACCCGTTGGAGACATCGGAGACGCCGGAAGAATAGTCCATGGATCCGCGGGTCCGTCGGTGCGCGGGTTCGTGGAGCCGCGCCGTTCGGCGCGGGGCTTTGTTGGGAAGCAAGAGGGCGCAAAGCGCCCACCGAGAACCTACGGACCCGCGGACTTTTACGCCCGCTCCAGCGCAGCGTAGCGGGCGACAAGTTTCTTCGTGCCCACTGTGTTGAACCTGACGGTGACGCGGGTGTCGTCGCCCTGCTCTTCCACGGCCAGGATGGTGCCGACGCCAAACTGCTTGTGGCGCACACGCAGACCAAGTTTCAGGCCGGTGGCCGACGACTGATCTTCGTCTTCGTATGACGGGAAGGCTGCGGCTTCCTTCACCTTCGGACCGCTGTAGCGACGCGCGTACGGGTTCCTGGTTTCATACCGCCCGGTATTCCATGCCGGTGCCGCTTTGGGCTCAACCCGGCGCATCAGCTCCGGCGGAATCTCATCAAGGAATCGTGATGGCTCGGTGGACTGGTAGTCGCCAAACACCCGGCGCCTGGACGCGCCTGTCAGAATTAGACGCTCGCGCGCGCGAGTGAGGCCAACATAGCAGAGGCGCCGTTCTTCCTCCACTTCGTCTTCGTCCTCAGCCGCACGCGAGTGCGGAAACAGCCCCTCTTCCATGCCGGCCACGATGACCACGGGGAACTCCAGCCCCTTGGCCGCATGCATGGTCATCATCCACACGCGAGCGTCGTTTGAGCCCTGGGCTTCATCGGCCTCAGACAGCAACGACAGGCGGTCTACGAACCCACCCAGCGAGGCGTCAGACTCGCGCGTCTCGTACTCGCGAGCTGCCGACACCAGTTCCATCAGGTTCTCGATCCGCGACTCGGCGTCTTCGCTCCGTTCGTCGCGCAGGTCCTTCAGGTAGCCCGACCGGTCGAGGACCAGGCCCAGGGAAATAGACACGCTGGAGCTGGCGCAATCAGCCGCGAGCGAAACAAGCAGGTCCCTGAAGCCCTTCAGCGCGGCCACGGCGCGTGGCGGCGCCTGCCGCTGGTCCAGAGCGACGACAAGCCTCGCCCACATCGAGCGCGATGACGCGATTGGCTGCAACCCCGTGGCGAAGAGGGGCGTGGTCAGGTGCTCGGACTGGTTGAGGTCAATCGCCTCAAGCGCCTCAATCACCGTTTTTCCAATGCCGCGGGTCGGCACATTCACCACCCGCCTGAAACTCACATCGTCATGCGGATTCATCACAAGGCGAAGGTAGGCAAGCACGTCCTTGATTTCCTTGCGCTCGTAGAAGCGGACGCCGCCGATGATTTTGTAGGCGATACCTTCCCGCATCAGCGCGTCTTCGATGGCCCGCGACTGCGCGTTGGTGCGGTACAGAATCGCCGTCATCGTCTTGATGTCGAGCAGGCGCGTTTCTCTGATGGCGCTGGTGATGTAGTCAGCCTCTTCGATTTCGTCGCCGGCCCTGACGTACACAATCAACTCGCCGCCCTTGCGATCGGTCCAGAGCCGCTTTTCTTTCCGGTTTTTGTTGACGCTGATGACAGCCGATGCGGCGTCGAGAATGACCTGGGTGGACCGGTAGTTTTGCTCGAGTTTCACGACGGTGGCTTCCGGAAAGTCGTGCTCAAAGTCGAGGATGTTGCGCAGGTCGGCGCCGCGCCACTTGTAGATGGACTGGTCGGGGTCGCCCACCACGCACAGGTTGCGGTGATACTCGGCCAATCGCTTGATGAGCATGTATTGCGGCCGATTGGTGTCCTGGTATTCGTCGATGAGGATGTAGCGGAACTTGCGCGAGTAAAAGTCGCGCACACGCTCGCTGGTTTCCATCAACTCGACGGTCTTGAGCAGGAGGTCGTCAAAATCGAGCGCGCCGGCTTCGCCGAGCACGCGCAGGTAATACTCGTAGACTTTCGACACCTGCTGGTCGCGCAGGCTCCAGCCGCTGGATTTCATCTCACTCGGTGTTTCCAGCCGGTTCTTGGCCTGGCTGATGCGCGACAACGCCGCCCGCGGCGTCAGCATCTTGTCGTCGATGTCGGCAGCGCGCAGTGCCTGTTTGACCACCGCCAGTTGATCCGACGAGTCGTAGATGACGAAATCCCGCGTCAGGCCGATGGCCGGCGCTTCGCGCCGCAAGAGTCGGGCGCAAAGCGCGTGAAACGTGGAGAGCCACACGTGCCGGCAATCTGCGCCCAGGAGTTCTTCAACCCGGTTGCGCATTTCTTCTGCAGCTTTGTTCGTGAAGGTGACGGCCAACACCTCGTCGGGCGCGGCGTGGCCGTTCGCCACCAGGTGGGCGATGCGAACGGTAATGACGCGGGTTTTACCGGAGCCTGCGCCTGCAAGAATCAGCAACGCGCCCTGCGTGTGCTCCACCGCGTCGCGTTGAGAGGGGTTCAGTGAAGCGAGTGCATCCATCCGGAGTGTACGAGGATATCACCCGCACATCTTCAAACCGGCGCGCCTCAATCTTCGATCAGAAACTTGCCCACAAGCGCTGCATGCCACGACGTGCCGCATGCCAGCACCACCACGCGGTCGATCGTGCGCAAAGCATCGGCGTCAATGTGTATCTCGTCGAGGAAGACGCGGTTGGACTCGACTGATGCGCGGCCGAGTACGGTTTCGCGGACCGCCCAGGGTTGCTCGTGGATCTCCTTGAGCATGAAATGGGCGTAGCCGGCCTTTTCGGCCATCGCGGGGTCCCAGTTGGTCGTCTGCGCCTCACGCACCACGGGGACGCCGTCAAACGTAGAAAACGCCGCGCCGGCTTTGGTCACCACCACCATCTGGCGGTCATCGAGAAAGACCACCTGACGCGTGTGGCTCAGAATGACCGTGACATCGGAAGCCACGAAGTACTCATCCTCGCCCAGGCCCACAATCACCGGCGGGCCGTTGCGCACGGCTACGATGGTGTCTGGCGCGTCAGCCGAAATCAGCACCAGTGCGAACAGGCCACGTAGTTGGCTGAGCGCACGGCGCCAGGCCGCCACGAACCCATCGTCGCCGGTTTCTTTACCCACGAGACTGGCCACAGGGTTGGCCAGCTCGTGCTCCACCAGATGTGCCATCACCTCGGTGTCGGTCTCGGTAACGAACGTGTGGCCCTGGGCCACCAATGAGCGCTTGAGCTCGAGGTAGTTCTCGATGATGCCGTTGTGAACCACCACGATCTTCCCGGAGCAGTCGCGGTGGGGATGGGCGTTCTCTTCGGTGGGCCGGCCGTGGGTGGCCCAACGTGTATGGCCAATACCGTACTCGCCCTAGATCGGATGGGCAGCCAGCACGTCCTCGAGGCGCGACAGTTTCCCCGCATTTCGACGCACTTCCATATGGCCGTCGCGCATAATGGCGACACCGGCAGAGTCGTAGCCGCGGTACTCGAGCTTGCGCAGTCCCTCAACGAGAATCGGCAGCGGAGGTCTCGCGCCGACGTATCCGACAATGCCGTACATAGAAAGTTAGTGGTCGCTCTTGGTGGCGGGGCGGCTGGCCTTGCGCTTGGTTGCCCACCCGGGTTTGACCACCTGCTTGCCGCGCGCAATAGCCAAAGCGCCTGCCGGCACATCGGATGTGATCGATGACCCGGCGCCCACGTGCGCGCCCTTGCCGATGGTCACAGGAGCAATGAGCTGCGAATCACTGCCGATGAACACCTGGTCTTCGATGATCGTCGTGTGTTTCTTCTCGCCGTCGTAGTTGCACGTGATCGTGCCGGCGCCGATGTTCACACCTTCGCCAATCGTCGCGTCACCCAGGTACGACAGATGGCTGGCCTTCGACCCTCTACCCAGGGTCGTCTTCTTGAGCTCCACGAAGTTGCCCACGCGAGCGGAAGGCCCGATGACCGACTGCGGCCTGACGTGCGCCATTGGGCCGATCTGCGCGCCCTGGCCCACTTTGGAGTCCACTACCACGCTGTAATCCAGCACCACCACGTCGTCTTCCACAGCCACATTGGTGAGCCGGCAGCCGGCATGAATGCGGCAACGCTCGCCAATGGCCGTTCGGCCCTCGAGCCGCACGCCCGGACCCAGCACCGTGTCGGCGCCGACGGTGACGTCTGCATCGATGTAGGTGGTGGCAGGGTCTTCCATCGTGACGCCGCCCACCATCAGCAACCGGTTCTTTCGCTGACGGACGATCGATGACAAGTCTGCCAGGTCCTGCCGGCTGTTTACGCCGCGCAGCTCGTCCGCGCTGTCCAGACAGAGGCTTTCCACGCGCAGCTTCTTCTGCCGGTACATGGCGACCAAGTCCGTCAGGTAGTACTCGCCCTGGGCGTTATCCGTGGCCAAATCGTTCAGGTTATTGAACAACTGTCGCAAGGACAGAGCATAGATGCCGCTGTTGAACTCCTTGATGGCTCGCTGTTCCGCCGACGCGTCGCGTTCCTCGATAATCCGCTCCATGCGTCCGTCGGCGCTGCGCACGATGCGGCCATAGCCGTAGGGGTCAGCGAGTTCGGCGGTGAGCACCGTCATCGCAGCCTTGGCCCCGCGATGGGTCTCGAGCAACCGCAGCAGTGTTCCCGGCTCGAGCAACGGGACATCTGCGTAAAGCAGCAGGACGTCGCCTTTCAGCCCCTTCAAAACCGGTTCGGCCTGCAACAGCGCGTGCCCCGTGCCCAGTTGGGGCGACTGAACCACGTATTGGAGGTTGGGGCGACTGGCCAGCGCGGCCCTGACCATGTCTGATCCGTGGCCGACAACCAGAGTGGTGGACGCGGTCTCAAGGTGGTCAACGGTTGCCAGCACGTGCTCGATCACCGGGCGGCCGGCCAGCGGGTGCAGGACCTTTGGCGTATCGGATCTCATCCTTGTGCCCTTGCCGGCAGCCAGGATGACAACGTGAAGATCGGTCATTCTTCGTGATTATCGCTTGAGCGCTTGACGAGGATTCGCCCTTTTTTCAGGAGTTTGCGGACCTTCGCGCCCTGAATCTCGAAGTGGGCGGCGGCCAGTTTCACGGCAGCATCCTCTTCAAGTCCTATAAGTTCAGTTATTTGACCAATAAAATAAGTCACACTGGAGGCATCTGGCTCCGCCAGCTCAACCTGACCGCCAGCTGCCACGACGACCACAAACTCTCCCTGTTCCCTAATAGGATCATTAATCTGCCATACGACCAATGTTTCATTCAGCTTGGTTAGCTCACGAGCGACAATAATCTGTCGTTTGCCCACATATTCGGATGCCTCTGCCAGCGTCCTGGCGATTCGGTGTGGGGACTCATAGAACACTGAGGTTATTGGCTCGTTGGCGAGCCTGTCAAACCATCGTTCCCGCGCCGCGCCACCCGATGGTGGGAATCCGAGGAAGGCGAACTGGTCGGCAGGCTGGCCTGAAACCGAGACCGCCGCTGCCACGGCACTGGCTCCAGGGATGGGCACGACCGTTATCCTTGCTGCCCTCGCCGCAGCCACCAGGTGATACCCGGGGTCGGCAATGGTGGGGGTGCCTGCGTCGGAGACTAGGGCCACCGCCAGGCCTGACTGGAGTTTCTCGATAAGGTGCGCTGACTCCCGGTTTTCGTTGTGTTCGTGCAGGCTAACCAGGGGCTTCCGCACGTCGTAGTGCGCCAGCAGCTTGGAGGTCCGTCGGGTATCTTCGGCCGCGACCAGGTCAACTTCCCGCAGGGTTCGGAGAGCCCGGAAGGTCAGGTCTTCGAGGTTCCCGATGGGTGTGGCGACGACATAAAGGGTGCCAGCCATGGTCTCTGCAGCAAGTGTATCTATAATCAGGGGTTGTCCGAGGAGACCAGATGCCTCTTTACGAATACCAGTGCGACGCGTGCGGCCATCGGTTTGAGCGGATCCGGAAGTTTTCCGACCCGCCTCTGGAAGACCCGTGCGGGGAATGTGGCGGACACGTCACGAAGTTGATTTCGTCGCCTGCGATCCAGTTCAAGGGCAAGGGTTGGTACGTCACCGACTACGCAAAGTCAGGCTCCACCGGCGAGTCGAAGACCGAGGCGGCCACGTCTGAGGCGAGTGCCGACGCGAAGTCTGATGCCAAGAAGAAAGACGCGTCGGCAGAGGGCAAGTCAGACACGAAGTCTGAAACCAAGACCGAGACGAAGACTGAGACCAAGGCCGAAACCAAGCCTGACTCGGCTGCAAAGCCCACAACGGTGAAGCCCGACACTCGGGCTTGAGAACCAGCCGGGCTACGTTCGGAACGGAGCTCGGCCCCTCGCCCTACGTCACCGTCTTCAGATACTCGCGCAGCGGCCCGGCCAGGTCCGGCCGTTGCATGGCGAAGTAGACCACCGCTTTCAGGAACCCGAGCTTGTTTCCCGTGTCGTGCCGGACGCCGGTGACTTCGCACGCGTACACGGGCCGGTCTTTGAGTAGGTGTTTCAACCCGTTTGTCAGCTGGATTTCACCGCTGCGGTCTTCCCTGGTGGCGCGTAGTGCGCCGAAGATGTCTGGCGTGAGGATGTAGCGGCCGATGATGGCCAGGTCCGACGGCGCCTGTTCGCGCGGCGGCTTTTCCACCATGTCGGTGACCCTGTAGACACCGGGCCGAATGGTCTCAGCCGCAATCACGCCGTAGTTCGAGATGTCTTCCGGCCGCACGCGTTCAACCAGAATCACCGGGCCGTCCACCTCTTCGTGGACCTTAATCATTTGCGCCAGGGCTGGCGGCGTTCCATCAATCACGTCATCGGCCAGGATAACGGCAAAGGTCTCATCACCCACCAGGGGTTCGGCCATGAGCACGGCGTGGCCCAGCCCGAGCGGCTCACCCTGCCGGACGTACGAGACGTTGATCAGGTCCGAGACCTTCCTGATTTCCTCCAGGAGCTCCGTCTTGCCTCGCGCGGTGAGAAACGCTTCAAGTTCAAAGGCCACATCGAAGTGATCCTCGATCGTGTTCTTGCCTCGGCCGGTTACGATGATGATGTTTTCGACGCCGGAGGCGAGTGCCTCTTCCACCCCGTACTGGATGATCGGCTTATCGACGAGGGGAAGCATTTCCTTAGGCTGCGCCTTGGTGGCCGGCAGGAAGCGGGTGCCCAGGCCAGCGGCAGGGAAGACGGCTTTACGAACACGGGACGACATTGCCTGCATCGTATCGCACCGGCATGACCGGGCGGTATAGCATGACTGGATGCTAGATCCCGCCTTTGTCCGAGACAATCCAGAGCTGGTAGCGGCTCGCTTGCGCAGCCGGGGCCTTGACCCGGCCGCCGACCTTGCTTCGCTTGCCGGCCTGCAGTCTGAGCGGCGTCGCCTGCTGCCTGAGGTGGAGGGGCTCAAGCGGGACCAGAACACCTCTGGAGACGCCGTCGCGCGCGCGAAGAAGGCCGGCGAGGATCCGAGCGCGGTGTTTGCGGCGAACAAGGTCCGCGGCGGCCGCATCAAGGAACTGGAAGCCGAGCTGGCCACGATTGAGGCGAAGCGCGATGAGTTGTTGCTGACGATACCGAACCTGCCGCACGAGAGTGTGCCGGTGGGCGCATCGGCTGAAGACAACGTCGAAGTGCGCAAGTGGGGAACGGCGCCGGCGATGGCGTTTACGCCCAAGCCGCATTGGGACCTGGGTGTCGCGCTGGGCATCCTGGATTTCGAGCGCGCCACGCGCATGTCGGGCGCGCGGTTCTCCGTGCTGATGGGCGCCGGCGCGACGCTCGCACGAGCGCTCATCAACTTCATGATCGACCTACACACGGTCGAGCACGGATATCGCGAGGTGGAGCCGCCGTTCCTGGTCAATCGCCAGGCGCTAGTGGGCACTGGCAACCTTCCAAAGTTTGAGCAGGACCTGTTCAAAATTGCCGGTGAGTGGGACTTGTTTCTCATTCCGACGGCTGAGGTGCCGCTCACGAACCTGCATCGCGAAGAGATCCTGGACGGCCGGTTGTTGCCGTTGAAGTACACGGCCTACACGCCGTGTTTCCGCAGCGAGGCTGGTTCGTATGGCGCCGACGTACGCGGCCTGATCCGCCAGCATCAGTTCGACAAGGTCGAGCTCGTGAAGTTCACGACGCCCGAGCAGTCACACGATGAGCTCGAGGCGCTCACGCGAAATGCTGAGACGGTGCTCGAGCGGCTCGGACTCTGTTATCGACGGATGCTGCTCTGCACCGGGGACATGGGATTCGCTTCAGCGAAGACGTACGACATCGAGGTGTGGCTGCCGAGCCAGAACGCGTTCCGTGAGATCTCGTCGTGTTCCAACACCGAGAGCTTCCAGGCGCGCCGGTCCCAGATTCGCTTCAGGCCCGACGGGACGGGCAAGGCCCAACTGGCGCATACGCTGAATGGATCCGGTCTCGCCGTGGGCCGCACGCTCATCGCGATTCTGGAGAACTACCAGCAGGCCGACGGCAGTGTGGTGGTGCCCGACGTGCTGCGTTCATACATGCGCGGGCTGGAGGTCATCAGGTCAGCTACCTGATCGCCAGCAGTCGATAGTTGGCCACGTGGACAAGATCCGCTATCGCAGTCCGCGGATGTCCTTGTGGATGCGTTCGAACGCCACTGCCCGGATGCCAGGAGCCATCGGATAGGTCTCTTTGCCAACGTGAATCACGTCGAGCCGCTCAAGGCCCAGATTGGCCATGGCCACGCGCATTGACTTGGTCACACTGGGGGCAATGGTGTGCTTGAATTCAAACCCCAGGCGGCGCGATCCCCGGACGACGAGCAGGTCTAATTCTGCGCCCTGATGCGTAGCCCAGAAGAAACACTCGCGGCGATCGGCGCCGATGTGGCGCGTGACTTCGTCCAGCGCAAAACCCTCGAATGAGGCGCCAACCTTGACATGGCGAGCCAGATCATCGGCTGTCCGGACACCGAGCAACGCATGGAGCAGGCCCGAATCACGAAAGTAAATCTTGGGGGACTTCACCACGCGCTTGCCGATGTTCTGGCTCCACGGCGGCAGCAGATGGAGCATAAACGTGTCGACGAGCAAGTCCAGGTATCGCCGGCTCGTGGTATGTGACACCCCAAAGGCCCGACCCACCTCGGATCCGTTCCAGATTTGCCCATGATGGTGGACCAGCATCTCCCACACGCGTTCAACAGTTCTGGCGGGAAAGCCTGGTCCGAGTGCCGGCAGGTCCTGGTCAACGTACGTGCGCCGAAGGTCGCCGCGCCATGAGAGGCTCTCCGCATCACTCCGCGCCAGGTAACTGCGCGGATACCCGCCCCGCAGCCAGAGCTTTCGCCAATGCGCGGACCCGACATCCGGCATCCCGAGGCCGTTGAGTTCGTAGTAGCTGATGCGGCCTGCCAGCGTTTCGGAACTCTGCTTCAACAACTGCGGTGACGCACTACCAAGGACGAGAAATGTTGCGGGTCGCCTCGGGCGGTCGGCCAGCACCCGAAGAACCGGGAAGAGGTCCGGACGGCGTTGAATCTCGTCGATGACGACGAGGCCGCGCAGGCTCGAGAGCGCGGTGACTGTGTCGTCGAGCCGGTTCAGATCGGCCGGTGACTCCAGATCGAAGTACGTGACGGCACCACTCGAGCGGCCGGCCAATTCGCGGGCCACCGTGGTCTTGCCGATCTGTCTGGGGCCGAGCAGGCCCACGACGGGTTGCCGTCGCAGACGCCTGCGTAGCTCTTCCAGGTCAGCAGCACGGCCGAGCATTGTGTCAACTTACCATGAAATATGTTTATATCACAATCACTTTTCATGGACACAAACCAGTGCCTACGCCAACTACCTGATCACCAGCAGTCGATAGTTGGCCGCATGGAGGAACTGGATTCCGTCCTCCATGACGATGGCGCTGTCTTCGATGGGCACCCGGAGTTTCCTGCCGCCCCATTCCTCAATCGGGGAGTAGGCGAAGTACTCAAACGAAAACATGTGCTGCCGGTGCAGCGTGAACGTCTGCTGGAAGGGCTGCCAGGTGGTCATGGACGGCCCCACGTCATGGCCGGCATTGCCGACCGGATGAAAGCCGTAGGCCACGTCCGTCTTGCTGTCGGCGTTGGGACGGTTGAAGGCAATGCTGCCGAACCCGGCTGCGACAAGCGCCGCATCGATCGCCTTCATGGTCTCGGTGGCCGTCCGCCCAGGCTGCAGTGCGGGCTTGACGGCGTCGCGCACCATGATCGCTTTGTCGAACGCCGCCTGGATGCTGGCGGGCGGGCGCGTCTCCCCGGGTTTGAGCACGTAGGCCACACGCTTCACATCGGTCGCCATGTTCATCAGCACCACACCCCAGTCGATCATGATCACGTCACCCGGCTGGACGATGTACGAGCTGGACGTGGCGACGATGCCTTCGGGGCCAGTGACGTAGACAGACGGCATGTCAAATGACGAGCCGAGTCCGCGCTCGAGCAGACGGTCTTGAAGCCACCACGCGGCTTCTTCCAACGATGTCTTGCCCGGCGTGATCACCTCATTGGAGAGGGCGCGTTCCGCCAATTGCACGGCCAGGCCTGCGGCCTCGCCATACGCGACTATTTCCGCCGCTACGCGGTGCGACCTGAAGTCGCTGACGAGCCGCTCGGCGCTGACCAACCGTGAGGCGTACGGCTCACCCAACGTCGTCACCAGCGACTGATGCATCGCGTGAGAGAGGCCATCGGCCGTGCCCATTTCTTGCGACATGTTCACGCCGATCCGCTTCGGGTCACGCGCGCGCACAAACTGCAGCAGCATCGACGACGGCCCGAAGATGTCGTAGGCACCAGACTGCTGTAGCATGTAGCCCGACGGCCCAAGGGCCGCACGCTCAATCCGCGACGAGCCACGGTCGGTGAAGACGTAGTACCCGACGCCCGTCACATACCCCCGTCCCAGGTCCTCCCACAGCGGGTCTGTGTGGTTTTCCTTCACGGCCACGATCCACATGTCGATGCCATGTGCCCGCATCGCCTTGGGCAGAATCTGTTCGAACTTGTCGAGGCGGATCTGCCGTTGCAGTTCCCACCGCCGGCGCGCCTCCTGGGCGGAGAGGGTTGAACCAGCAACGGCCAGAATCGAGAAAAAGAGGATTGATCGGCCAAACAGGGAAGCTCGCATGGTGTCTGGCATTCTAAGCCCAGTTCGCCCAAGGCCCTTGAACCTCCGGGGCGCGCGGTAGACACTGGTGCCGGTTATGACGTGCAGATCCTTACAACTGATCGCAATCCTGACAGTTGGTGTTGTCACGTTCAGCGCGTGCGGTAGTTCGTCGTCAGTTGAGCCCGCGGCCGAACCGGTGCCCACGCCGACAGAGCACGTCGCGCGGGCGTTGCGCGACATCACCGTACCGCGCACTCCGGAACGGGTGGCGCGAGGCCAGTACCTGACAGAAGGCCTCCTTCAGTGTTTTGTATGTCACTCCGAGCGCGACTGGACGAAGCCTGGCGCGCCACCCGTCCCCGCCACAAAGGGCGCGGGCGCAGTCTGGCTAAGCAAGCCGTGGCTTGTGGCGGTCAATTTGACGCCGGACGTCGAAACAGGCATCGGCCGCTGGACCGACGACATGTTGCTGCGCGCGATCTGCGAGGGCATTGGCCACGACGGCCGCACCCTGCATCCGCAAATGTGGTACTCGTCGTTTCGGGCGCTGCCTGACGAAGACGCCGAGGCGGTTGTCGCCTACCTGCGATCACTGAAGCCCATTCGCCGATCACTGCCTCAAACAAGAATCCCTGAGGACGAGGCGAAGGATCTGGACGTGCCAGAGCCCTTGATGGCGCCGGTGCCGCTCGTGACGTCGCATGATGTGGTGCAAAAGGGCCGGCATCTGGCACTGCTGGCCGACTGCGCGGGCTGCCACACGTCCTGGTACACCCCGAAGAACCCGGGCCTGTTCGGCGGCGGCAACCTGGTGACACGCGGCGAGCGCAAGTCGTACAGCTCCAATTTGACCAGTGATCCATCCGGACTTGCCCACTACGACGAGAATATCTTCCGCGAGGTCATGCGCACCGGTCAGGCCAAGGGGCGGGAACTGAGTCCGATCATGCCGTGGACCGTGTTCAAAAACCTCAGTGACGACGACCTGAATGCGCTGTTCGCGTATCTGGGCGCGGTGACGCCGGCCAAACATGTGATCGACAACATTGATGCGCCTTCCGCATGCACCATTTGCGGAGGTGTGCACCCTCTTGGTAAGTACAACCGGCCCCGGCAGCGTACGCTTGTGAACTACCACATCGAGATGGTGGAAAGCGGGTCGGCACGTATCGGTTTGATGACGGATTCAGGCTTCGCACGGTGATTGAGCAGGGGAAGTTCCGCCTGAAGTTCAACGACGGCACAGGCTGTGACCTTGTCACGGAGAACTACGAGACGTACTACTGTGAGGGCGACATCGATCATTTGGCGTTCGTCCGAGATCGCAGCGGCGCGGTGACGCACGTTCTGAACAATCGGACCGACATCGGCATCCGTGTCGGGGGTCGTTAGCTCATGACGTGTCCCAATTGCCGCGCCGGCATGACGTCGCTCGTGCTCGAGGGACATCATGGCCGCCCGGTGCCCATCGATTACTGCGAGGCGTGTCAGGCCTTCTGATTTGATGGGCACGAGAGTCTGCAGCTCTCGCCGGCGCCGGTCCTACGGCTCTTCCGGATGGTGGGCGACAACGGAGGCCGCGCGCGAGCGCCTCTGTCGAGTACTGCCGCGTGCTCACGGTGCCACGAGCCGCTCGTGGCGACACACGACCAGCAGTGCCAGTCGAAGTTCGAATACCGCCGGTGTCCTGACGACCACGGCCGCCTGATTACGTTCTTCAACTTCCTTCGGGAGAAAGACTTCATCCGGCCGATGTCGTCAGCGCAGCTCGATGAACTTCGCAAGAACCTGCAGAGTGTCAACTGCTCGAACTGTGGGGCGCCTATCGATCTTGCCGAGGCCGCCGTCTGCTCCCATTGCGCGACGCCCTTGTCCATTCTGGATGTTGGACTGGTGAATGCGACAGTTGGCGAATTCACGCGCTGGCTTCAATAGTGCGGGGGTCCCGGGCTTCAGCCCGAGACACGAGGGCCTACTTCCGCAAATCGAACATCGCCATCTCTTTGAGATTGCGCACCAGCAGGCGGCCGTCGGAAAACGCCGGGTGGTTCCACGTCTTGCCGTCGAGCACGGGGAATCGTGCGAGCTCCACATGTTTCTCGGGTGTCGCGCGCACGAGCGCCATGTCGCCGTCTTCGGTCAGCACGATGATGTGGCCGCTCGCGAGTGCGATCTGGCCGTAGCCATAGCGGCCGCCCTTCCATTTCACGTCGCCGGTCTGCGCATCGAGACACGCCAGGATGCTCTCGTCGAGCCCGTAGATGTGACCCTCGAACAGTACCGAACTGCTGAACTGGTTCTTCATCCGGTTGTTCTTCCAGACTTCCCGAACAGTGCCGCGCCCGGCCGTCATGGTGACTTCAATCACCGCCGCGCCCTTGTCATACCCCGACGACACGAATACGCGGTTGCGGCCAATCACGATGGGTTGCCCCGCGTTCACGTCGTACATCGTGACCCACGGAAACTCCCAGAGAAGCGCGCCGTCTCCAGGTGCGAGCCCCATCAGGCGCGAGGCGCTGAGCACTAAAATCTGGCGCACACCATCGATGGTGACGAGCATCGGCGACGAATACGCCTGCCGATCGCTCAGCACAAACCAGGCCGGCTTGCCTGTGCGATGGTCGTACGCGGCGACGCTGTGATTCCTCGATCCGCCGGGCAGCACGACCACGGCGTTGTCCACGATCAAGGGTGACGCGGACATGCCCCACTGCACGTTGGTGGCGCCTGCGTCGGTGAGCATATTCGTGCGCCAGACGGTGCGGCCGGTGACGGCGTCGAGCGCGCGCAGCTCACCTTCAGCGCCTTGCGCGTACACGAACCCATCGAAGTATGTGGGCGTGGCGCGAGGGCCGTCACCGCCCATGAACTCCTTGAACTCGTCGGACCATTTAGAGGTCCACTGTTCGCGGCCGGTAGCCACGTTGTATGCGGCGACCACTTCCTGGCTGCCGCGTTGTTCGACGGTGAAGGCCAGATCAAGGGTGTTGACCTTCGCTGTGACGAATGACGCGTATCCGCCGCCCACAGGTTGTTTCCACACTGGAGACAGGGAAGTGTTGGGCCAGCTCGTCAGAATCGGCCGCGCCGTGTAGTGGCCGTCGCGAGCCGGGCCTCGGAAGTCGGACCAATCGGGCGTCGCCGTAGTGGCCGCGGCAACAGCAGACTCGACGGTCGCGAGATCAGGCGCGACCGGCGCCACCGCCGCCGTCGGCGCGGCTGGAATCTGGGCGCCTCGATGACGCTCAATAGCGTCTGCCTGCGCCTGAGCGGGCGTCACAAATGCGAGTCGCGGTGTGCCTCCACCGTAGACCACCACGCGAAGTCCAAAGAACTGGTACAACACCGCGCCAGTGACACCGGCCACCGCGGCCGCCATTGCAACGGCCCGCAGGACTTCCATGAGTTTTGACATCAGCCCCGAGCGTACTACGGGAAAACCTGTGGGCTACACTTGTAAGAGCGCGGAGGGATGGCCGAGTGGTTTAAGGCGGCGGTCTTGAAAACCGTTGTGCGGGAAACCGTACCGGGGGTTCGAATCCCTCTCCCTCCGCCAATACGATCGTCTAACTTATTGTAAATAAACGAATTTATTATCTATATCCGTGGGTGCTCCCTCGTTTGCTCCCACAAAATTGCACGGCTTAGGAGCATTGTCTAGAGCGGCCCCTTGTCAGGCTAACGATTCAAATGAGCCGCACGCCACACCGACATGATCGCATCGACAGCCCGGCGCGTCGGCTCCATTTGAAGGTTAGACGGCCAACCCGAGGGGTCACCTCGGATATGCAGAATACGACTGGATGCGCCGGATTTGCTCAATGTGTCGCTCCATATGAAAACGCAGGAACTCGAGTCGCTGGCGGCCGTCGAGCGGACCCGATAGGTAGTGCGGAAAAACAATCGCTTCGAGGTCGAGGCCAGACGAGAACGCCCACATGGAATCGTTCTTCCATTCACTCAAAGCCGAGGTTACGCACGGCCGAATGACGTCACAGCTCAGAAGCATCGTCAAGGACATCCGACTGCTGATCGTCTCCATCGCCCGACGGTGGCGGCGAAACCGCGTTACGTTGGGGCTCAGGGGCGAGCGAGTTTACGCGTCGGCACACTCCGCCAAAGGCGTCATTGGGGAGGTGTTTCCAGGTGGCGGAGGATATCTGTGTAAGCCGAGCGGAGGCTGGCAGACCTATTCGTTTGCATTCACTGTGCCGCCGGCGACCTCGACGATGATGTTCTGGTTTCGAGCCACGGGAAGAGGCAGCGCGTCCTACCGAGGCATGGCGCTTCAGGAAGTCCGGTGACGACCGCACGAGTCTACGAGCGTGGCAACCCGACCGAAGGCAAACGTGGAATCGCGAAAATATCCTGAATACTCGCAAGTAATACCGACTCGAAAAAGCTCGCGACAGGCCCAGTCGCGCCCGCGCGAACGGACGAAATCGGAGAGCCCAACAACGAGGTCAACCAGTGAGGCTGAACGATAAAGACGGATTCTCTGACAACATACACCGCGTCTGCCTCCTCCTCGATGACCCACTTGAGACGTACGCCATCACCAGAAAACGGCTGGTTCAGCACACCGCCTAGCAGCGGCCGAACGTAGAAGGGAAGGTTCCATTCTGGCGGCTCGTCAAGACGAAGGAGGACTTGAACGCGCTGGGTGTCGCCCGAAAATTCGACGGCGCCTTTCAGT
>SHUF01000009.1 GCA_009694745.1 Acidobacteriota bacterium | reverse complement strand
CCTGTTCGACGGCACCAAAGCGTGGATGATCAATCCGATGACCGGCAGCGATGCCCCGCAGGAGATGCCGGGCGCGGAAAGCGCGACTGCCAAGGCGCAGTCCGACTTCGACGGCGCCCTGATCGACTACAAGACCAAGGGCTTCATGGTGGAGCTGCTGCCTGCGGTCACCGTGGCCGGCAAGCAGGCACACCACCTCAAGGTGTCGCGCAAAGACCTGCCGACGCAGCACGTCTACCTCGACCCCGACACATTCGTGGAACTCAGGATCACCACCGAAGGCGCCAATGCCAGCGAGACGGACCTCTCGGACTACAAGGCGATTGACGGCATCATGGTGCCGCACAGCGTCAAGACTTCTCAGGGCGGCGCCGTGCAGGCGGAACTGAAGATCCTGACAGTGGCGTTCAACGCCCCGATCGACGACGCGATTTTCAAGGTGAAGTGAAAAAGACGACCTTAAAGAAAAACGACCTCAGAGGTCGTTTTTCCGGGGGTCGTTTTTCACTTCACCACCAGCGAGCCGCGCAGGCGGATGTCCTTCGACGACGAGCCCACCATGACGCGGAACTCGCCCGGCTCCACCACCCACCGGACACGGCCCCTGTATTCCGCACGGTGCAACGGACCGTTGCCGTGCCTGACGCGGCCATCGAGTCAGGCGTGATCCGCAGGTTGGAATACTCGAATGTCGTGTAACTGAGCCCGAACCCAAACGGAAACAGCGCCATGCCCGTCAGGTCGAGGCAATCGTCACCGCGCCCGGTGGGCTTGTGGTTATTCCGGGTGTCCAGTCGTGAGGACGCGAAGATCGAGGGCGATTCCTTGCCGTCACCCCACTCGCGGTCGGTGAAGGTGTTCACGCCGAAATGGATGAATATCGCCAGCTCGTCGCGCTGCCACGCCAGTTGCGCAGCGCTCGGGCGTGGGCGCGCGGCCTGGAACCACGCGGGCGACACAGGCAACGACGTCGCAGCGCCGGCCTTCAGGCTGGTTTCAAGAAAATGGCGGCGTGTGCAGGACACCGCCGCGATTCTAGAGCGATTTCGTCGGCGCGTGGGCCTCGGCCTTGAAGACCAGGCCGAGCTACGTCCGGAGAGTCTCAGTCCGGTACGTAGCTCGGGCTGTTCCTCAAGCCCGAGTCGAGGGTTTTACAGCGGCTTTCCGAGCCGCTCCTGCAGCTTCTCGCGGTACCCGCGGCTCAGCGTGAGCTTGGTGCCGTTGCGAAGGATCACCACGTACTCGCCGTTGAACTACGGCTGCAGTTCTTTCACGCGCTCGATGTTGACGATGCGGGAGCGGTGGATGCGGAAGAAGATGTCAGAGCTGAGACGGGCCTCGATCGCATTCATGGTGTCGCGGAGCAGATGAGACTCGGTGCCCACATGCACGCGCACGTAGTTGCCGGCCGCCTCCACCCAGTCGATCACATCCGCGCGGAGGACAAACAGGCGACCTCCAAACTTCACCACCATGCGGTCGCTCTTGCGGTCCGCCGACTCGGCGTATGGTTCGGGCGGCGCGTCCGTTTTCATGTCACGCACCAACGCCAGCAGCCGCTTGGACAGCTCGCCGTTCTCGGCCGCGTCCATCTGCCCGCGCACCCGCCGCAGGGCACCCTGAAACCGCTCCTGATCAAACGGCTTCAACAGATAGTCCAGCGCCTGCACTTCAAACGCGCGCAGCGCGTGCTGGTCGAAGGCGGTGACAAACACCACCGAGGGCATGCGGTCGGCGCCCACCGATTTGATGACGTCACAGCCATCAAGCTTCGGCATCTAAACGTCGAGAAATACCAGGTCGGGCGACTGGCTGAGGATCGCATCTACGGCTTCGGCGCCCTCGCGGGCCTCGCCGATCACCTCAAGGTCACCCTCCAGCCCGGTCATCGAACGGACGCGCTCACGCGCCAACGGCTCGTCATCCACAATCAACGTTTAGATTTTTCGGGCATGCATGGTCATTGAGACGCTTCCTCAGGAATTGTGGCTGGGAAGGCGACCAGCACGGTGAACGCACCCGGTTGTTTGTGGAATTCGAATCGATGGCGAACGCCGAACTGATGCATCAGCCGCGCGCGCGTATTCGACACGCCGATGCCCTTGGAGAGCATCGCCATCGCGCCCTCCGACGGCCCCGGCCCGTCGTCGGTCACCTGCAGCACGATCATGTCGCCCTCGCGATGTCCGTTAACGGCCACACGTCCGTGTCGACCGGTCGGAACCACGCCATGTTTGATGGCGTTTTCGACCAGCGGCTGCAGGATGAGCGTCGGCACGATGGCGTCGAGGATGTCGCTATCCACATCGAATGCAACAGTCAGACGATCTCCGAGGCGGGTCTGTTCGATCTGGACAAATTTGTCGAGCACATCCAACTCTTCACTGAGAGGAATCTGCGGGCGCGAGACGGATTCCAGCGTGATGCGCAGCAGGCCGCTGAGCTGGATGAGCATCCGATCGGCGGTCCGAACGTCGCGATGCATGAGCGTGGAAATGGCGTTGAGCGTGTTGAACAGAAAATGTGGATGCAGCTGGCGCTGCAGCGTCTCGAGCTGCGCTTCGATGAGCCGCGTCTCGAGTTTAGCCTAGGCCATGCCCCGTTCGCGCGACTCGCGGTAATAAAACATCGCGTGCGCGGACGCGATGATGCCGGCGCCGACAAACAGCTCCCAATCGAGGAAGAGGACCAGCTGGACGGGGAAGGTGCCCATCCACTGGCCCATCCACTCCGACAGGTCGGGCGCAGTCGCCATCGGCATCTTCATGTTCATCGAGAATCGCCACACCACAGTCTGCGCAAACGTCTGGAGGGCGATATGCAACATCGCGGCGACGATCAGCGCGGCCAAATGAACGGGTACCGCCACGCGGGGTCGCCGGTCGATCCTCACGCGTCGCGCCAGCATCACAAGCGGCAGGCTCAGGGTGGCCCAGCCCAGCCAAAAGGCGGCGTTCAGCAGCGCCAGGCTCTGAAGCCGCTGCGGCCGGCCGGACCACTGCGTGGCCAGGTGCGCCAGCGTCGTCGAGAAGGACGCGGTCAGCAGCGCGCCAATGATCACCAGCCAGATGGTCCGAGAACGTGTCGACACACCCCACCTATTGGGAGCAGGGCGAGGGCTGTCAACCGGCTGGGGCGCGAATTGTCCTGTAACGGTCAAAAAAAGTCGGTATCATGCGAAACGTGCCAACGACGAGCCGCCCGCAAGCTACCCGGCGTCAAGGTGACCCCTGGACGGTCACCGACGCCTCCGAACTCTACGATGTCCCTCGCTGGGGGCAGGGCTACTTTTCAGTCGGCGCCAACGGCCACATGCTGGCGCATGTCACCAAGGAACCAGACCGGTCCATCGACCTGAAACAGCTCGTCGATCACCTGCAGCAGCGCGGCATCGGCCTGCCCATCCTGATTCGGTTCAGCGACATCCTCCGCCATCGCCTTGGTGATATCCACGCGGCGTTCCAGGCGGCGATTGCGCAGCATCAATACAACGGCAAATACGTCTGCGTCTACCCGATCAAGGTCAACCAGCAGCGCCAGGTTGTGGAGGAAGTGCTGGATTTTGGCCGGGAATACGGCTTCGGGATCGAGGCCGGCTCCAAGCCCGAGTTGCTGGCTGTGGTGGCCATGACCACCAACGACACGCCGATTATCTGCAACGGCTTCAAGGACGCCGAGTTCATCGAAATGGCGATGCTCGCGCTCAAGATGGGCCGGAAGATCATCCCGGTGGTGGAGAAATACACCGAACTGGGCCTGGTCCTCGAATACGCCAAGAAAGTAGGCGTGCGGCCGCAGATCGGCATGCGCGTGAAGCTGGCGGCCCGCGGCGGCGGCCGGTGGCAGTCATCGGGCGGCTACCGGTCGAAGTTTGGCCTGACCGTGGCCGAAGTCCGCCAGGGCCTTCAGGAACTGAAGGCGCACGGCATGGAAGACTGCTTCAAGCTGCTGCACTTCCACCTGGGCAGCCAGATTCCGAACATCCGCATCGTCAAGGGCGCGCTCAACGAAGCGGCCCGCATCTACACCGAACTGGTCAAGGAAGGCGCCGGGCTGGAACTGATCGACGTGGGCGGCGGCCTTGGCGTGGACTACGACGGGTCGAACACCAATTTCGAGTCGAGCGTGAATTACACGTTGCAGGAATACGCCAACGACGTCGTCTATCACATCCAGTCGGTGTGCGACGACACGGGCGTGGCCCATCCGACCATCTTGTCTGAAAGCGGGCGCGCGGTGGTGGCGTACCACAGCATGCTGGTGTTCAACATCCTGGGCGTGTCGGGGTTTGGCGACGAGGAGATTCCCACCAACGGCAACGGCGAGGAACTTGAGCAGCCGCTCGTGGACCTGAAAGAGACCTATCAGAACCTGACGGCGCGCAACGCGCTCGAGAGTTATCACGACGCGCAACAGGCGCTCGACATGGCGCTAAACCTGTTCAACGGCGGCTACCTGCCTCTGGGCCAGCGCTGTCAGGCCGAAACGTTGTACTGGGCCATCTGCAGCAAAATCCGCAAGATGACGCAGACGATGGACGATGTGCCAGAGGACCTGCAATCGCTGGACGACACGTTGGCCGACACGTACTTCTGCAATTTCTCGCTCTTCCAGTCCATCCCCGATTCGTGGGCGATCAAGCAGCTCTTTCCCGTGATGCCTATTCACCGGCTGAATGAAGCGCCCACACGGCAGGCCGTACTCGGCGACATCACGTGTGACTCGGACGGCAAGATCGATCAGTTCATCGACCGGCGCGATGTGCGGCGCACGCTGGCGCTTCATCCGTTCACCGGAGACCCGTACTACCTTGGCGTGTTCCTGGTCGGCGCCTATCAGGAAATCCTCGGCGACCTTCACAACCTGTTTGGCGACACCCACGCGGTGCATGTGAGCCTCGACTCTTCCGACAACGTAGTCCTTGAGTCGGTGATCAAGGGCGATACCGTGCGTGAAGTCCTTGACTACGTGGAGTTTGATGCCGACACGCTGCTCCGGAAGCTTCGTGAGTCTGTGGAAGTGTCGGTGCGCGAGGGCCGCCTGACGTTCGAAGAGTCAGGCCTACTGCTGCGATTCTATGAAGAAGGCCTCCACGGCTACACCTACCTTGAAGACCCGAACGAATAAGCGCCGGTTCATCGCCCTCGCGTTCGCGTGGTGCGTTGCAGCCACGCTGCTGGGCTCGTGCGCGAGCGGACGAGTCCAGGGCTTGCCCGACGAAGCGCGCAGCGCGGAGGTGGGTCCAGAGTCCGGGGTCCGGAGTCCAGAGTCCGGCGCGCCCATCCTGATCCTGATCTCGCTGGATGGGTGGCGCTGGGACTATCTTGACCGGGCCCGCGTGCCGCAGCTCGAGGCGCTGGCCAGGATAGGCGTGCGGTCCGAGGGCCTGATTCCGTCGTTCCCCTCAAAGACCTTTCCCAGCCACTACTCCATCGTCACCGGGTTGTACCCCGAGCATCACGGCATTGTGTCCAACAACATGGTCGATGCAGCAATCGGCGAGCGGTTCTCGATGTCGGCGGCCACGGCGAGAGACAGCCGGTGGTGGGGAGGCGAGCCGATGTGGGTGACCGCGCAGAAGCAGGGACAGATTGCAGCATCCATGTTCTGGCCGGGCAGCGAAGTGAATGTCGGCGGCGTACGGCCTACGTTCTGGAGACCTTTCGATGACGATTTCCCGAACCGTCAGCGCGTGCAGGAGGTCCTGAAATGGATGAAGCTTTCAGAAAAAGAACGGCCGTCGTTCATCACGCTGTACTTCAGCGACGTGGATAGCGTCGGGCACTCGGCTGGCCCTGAGTCGTCAGAAGTGCTGGAGACCGCCGCGGAACTCGACAGGGAGATCGGGGTGCTGGTGGATGGCGTGAACGCATTGCCGGTGGCATCACGCGTGCACTATGTCATCGTGTCGGACCACGGCATGTCGCAGACGTCGACGCGTCGCGTGGTGGTGCTCGACGACTATCTCGACACGCGGACGATCGACGTGATTGACTCGTCGCCGGTGGTCGGCATGTGGCCGCGCACCGGCACCGCCGAAGACATCTACCTGGCGCTCAAGGACAAACACCCGTCGCTCGCGGTGTATCGGCGCGCGGACGTGCCGGTCGAACTGCACTACAACACGCACCCGCGCATCCCGCCTGTAATTGGTATCGCCGCTGACGGCTGGACGGTCACGACCCGAAGGCAGTTCGCGGAGTGGCAGGCCGATGGGCGCCAGATGGGCGGCAACCACGGCTACGACCCGCGGCTGCGTTCCATGCACGGGTTGTTCATCGCCGCCGGCCGGCAGTTTCGTCAGGGCGCCACCATCCCGCCGCTCGAGAACATTCACCTCTACGAGATGATGGCGCGTGTCCTTGGCCTCCGGCCCGCGCCGAACGATGGCCATCTTGAGGCCACCGCCGGCGTGTTCCGGTAGCCCTACGCCTTCAGCAAGGCATAGAACGTGATCTTGAAACCGTCTGGGTCGTTGATCGAAAACGCGCGCATGCCCCAGCCGTCCTGAAGGTCCTCGGCAAGCGTGCCGCCGCGAGCCTTGACAGCGGCCGCGTACGCGTCGATGTCCGGCCCGGTGGTGATATAGATGCGCGTGCCCTGGCCTTTGATGCGGTCACGGCCTATCTTCCAGTCGTCCTGCCCGACATTGATCGACACGGCGCCTGAGCCAATCTGCGCGCCCAGGAACTGGCCTTCATGCTCCCAGCGCTCGATCACGGTGAATCCGAGCACGTCGCAATACCATTTGATGGTGGCCGCGGCGTCGTTCGCAGTGAACCCTGGCGAGATGCTCAGGAGCGCGGACCCGCTTGCCTTCGGCGCCGCCTTGGTCGCCCTGGCCGTCTTGCGCTTCGCAGGTGCCTGCTTGGCGGCTGTCTTTTTCGCCGCGGCCTTCTTTGCCACGGGCTTCTTCGCCACAGCCTTCCTGGCTGCGGCCTTCCTCATCGGCTTCCTCGCCGCTTTCTTCGCCGCCGACTTTGCCACGGGCTTCGTCGACTTCTTCGCTTTCTTTGTTATTGCTACCACTCTCCTGTTCACGAAAATGTTCGCGCCTGCGAGTCTACCGCAGGTATGATTCGCACCACCGGAGGAGATCTATGCGTGTACGTCTGACAGTCGGCGTGGTGTGTGTGGCGGCCCTGGGCCTTTCGATCAACGGGCAGCAAGGCACCCATCTGAACCCCATGGTCGATTTGCTGATGGCGAAGAAGGCCGTCTTTGGCCTGGGCGTACCCTCGGTGGGTCGCGCCGGTGGCGGCGGCAACCGTGGACGTGGCGCTGCACCAGGGGCCGCGGCGACCACCACTCCTCCACCTCCTCCACCGGCGCCGGCTCCCCCTGCCGCACCCGCACCGCCGCCGAAGACACCAGCGGAACTGGTGGCGGACGCATTTGCCCATCCCGAGGCCGACTACTTCTTCACCGCGATGATGGAACGTAACATCGACGCAGGCGCCACAACCATGATTGCGCTGCAGGACGCGGCAGCGGACGCCGGGCCACTGAGCACCACAGCGCCGAAACGGCTGCGCATGCCGATCAACTCCAAGGCGCCGAACATCTCGCGCGCCGACATGGCGGCCGACCCGGCCAACTACGTCACCAACCTCAGCCGGCAACTGAACGCAGGCGTGTCCAGCATTTCATTCGTCGAAGTGGACAGCGCTGAAGAGCTGCGCCTGGGCATTGCGGCCTTGCGGTTCAAGGCCAAAGGCGGAACCCGGCCAGACGACGTGGGTAGCGCGCCGAAGTATTGGGGCCTGAGTGAAGGCGAGTACCGCAAGAAGGCCGATGTGTGGCCACTCAATCCCGAAGGCGAACTCGTGGTCACGGCCATCATTGAAACGATGGAGGGCCTGGCGAACGTGCGCGAGATCGCACAGGTGCCAGGACTGAGCGTGCTTGCGCCCGGCGCCGGCACCCTTGGTGGTGTCTTCTCGACCACCAACGCTGAAGGCCGCCGCGTCAGAGACGACGTGGCCTGGGAAGCCGCGATTCAGACGGTGCTGAGTGCCTGCAAGGAGTTCAAGCTGTCGTGCGCCTACCCGGTGTCTGAAGCAGACATCGAAACCCGCATGCAACAGGGCTTCAACGTCGGCATTCTCCAGTCGTTCAACGACGGCGCCTTCCGCGCCGTGGCCAAGGGGCGGCAACTCAGCGGGCGCGACAAGTAATCGCGGCCCTACTTCTTTGTGGGCTCTGGCGCGATCGTCTCGCCTCGCGCGAGCATCGCCACCAGCGCGTCGATCTTCTTCGCGCGCCCAGCAGGCGTGCGCATGTTGTTGGTGCGAAACGCCAGCGCGAACAGATTCAGCTTCCCCAGCGACCGAAACGTCTTGCGCGCCTTCGGGTTGGCCTCGATGGCGGCCTTGAGGTCCACGGGGATCGTCGCCTCGCTCGCACTGCGAATGGGCGCGTAGGCCGCGGCCCACCGGCCATCCGCCTTGGCGGCGTCCACCTGGCGCTGGCCGTGTGCCGTCATCCGTCCGGCCGCTCTCAATCGCGCGACATTGTCGCGGTTAATCTGGCTCCAGATACTCTTCGGCCTTCGGGGTGTGTATCGCTGCAGGAACGATCGCTCGTCAAATGATTTGCGGATGCTGTCAATCCATCCCCAACAAAGCGCCACATCGAGCGCTTCGGGGCAGGTCACTGACGGCAGGCCAGAGTCTTTTTTGTGCACCTTCAGCCACAACTCGGTTTCACGGTCGTAGTTCGCGGAAAGCCAGGCTTCCAAGGCGGCCGCCGTTCGGAAGCTTCTGGTCTTCATCGCTGCCCCCGCGCCTTGCTCGGCGGTGCGAACCACACCGCCTCTGCCAGAGCCGGGAACGACGCCAGGGGCAGGCCCGCGCGAAAGGCCGTTGTGGCGCCGACCTGCGAGGCGAGTTCCAGACGAACCTCGCCCTCCGACAACAGGGGCAACACGTCGCGAACGTCGAGAATCGGGATATCCCGAATGTCGAACACGATCCCCTGCGCGGCGCCAAGCGCCGGTATCGCGGCTCTGAAGTCATCCGCCGTGGTCCGGCTGAGGTCCACGTACATGATGCCTGGCTTCAGCTCGACCACTTTCCCTGGCCGCATCGGCTCCAGCATCGGACCTTCGTAGAACACCCTCACTTCGCGACAGATGCTTCCACGCAAGGGCCGATCCCTGCAAGGTCGTGGAAACTACCAGACGCCGTCGGGCGCCTTGATTGTTCCTGCGAGGACGGCATTCCGAACATCGTCAATCGTGGCAAGGCCTGCCGGCGCGATGCCACCCCACTCGAATTGAGTGGCGTCCGGCGTCCAGTGCAACAGCGCGACGTGCCACGTATGGGCGGTGCCACCACGTTCGTAATAAACCAGGCAATAGTCGATCGTGCATCCAGCCGCCACCAGGCGACGTGGCGGGAACGTTGGATTTACTGTGGCACCCGTGGCCTGAAACGCGGCGCCCGGATCAACGATGGCCAGTGTCGGGCTGCTGAACAACCGCTGCAACCCGTCGCGGACGCCAAGCGGAAGCCCCCTGACGGCGGTGACCATGTCGAATCGTCCATCCCTCACCTGGTCGCGCAGCGGCCCTGGTAGGTCGACTGGGGCGACCGCCTGGCTGCAGGCGAGCACCACCGACCACAGGCTCACGCCAATCGGACAAAAGAATCGTGTGTGACGCATCCGCATCGCTCTACGTTACCAGTGCATCACCAGTGGCAGGCCTGGGCGGAGATCCGGTTCCACGTTCACGGTGCCGCTGTCCCGCAGCTCTAACACTCCGTGAACTGAGGTTCCACGCGTTCGCCGCAAGCCGGACACGCCCACTCTACGCCCTGGCTGGTTCCGAGGTACTCTCGAGATCCGTAGTCTGCCAGAACTTCCAGAGCTCGTGACACCTCGCTCGAATGATGCGAAAGGCCGGCGCACCGACGACGCCAACGATTGGCCGCATCTGCCCGCCGCTCGGATAGTGGAAGGGCCGGAGCGGCCCCCATACGTAGAGCCAGAACATGAGAAGGGGGGCCGCATATCTCACTCGCTCCGCACGGCCTTTTCTGATTCCTCGCGTTCTTGATTTCGTCTTGGTCCGTCTAACGGCTGGCGCTCAGCCGCGAGCCGCCCGCGCCGGTTGCCTCGTCTTGGCCTGAACACCACGGCGGCTCGTCGGCTGCAGCTCCTTGTTAGGCCGCGTACGGCCTCCGGTCTCATGCGTCACTCGATCCGAGAGATAGACCTTGAGTAGTGACTGGTACGGCACGTCACGTTTGTTGGCCAGGACCTTCAGGTCGGCGAGCAGCGCCGTCGGCAAGCGGAGCGAGATTGTCTCAGTCGAGGCCTTCAGGTTGGGAAACACCGCTCGACGGGCCGTGGACCAGTCCACCACTCCGATCGAGTCATGGGTTTCCCAGTATTCTCGCTCCACCTGCTCTGACGCGAACGTCGGCACGGTTCTAGCTTTCGGGCGCTTCGCCATAACCCCTCCGCTCTCGGCGACTCATAGGCCGCACCGAGATCACACGCAACAAGGAACCCCGTATCGTAAACACGACCGTGAGCAGCCGTCCGGCATCGGTTTGCCCGAACGCGAATTGCCTCGGCTCGTTCTTGAGTGGAGCCCCGGCCACAACGAGCGGCCGATTGAGAAAGACCTGCTCGGCTTCCGTCTGGCTCACCCGATGACGCGCCCAATTCTTGGACGAGTTCCCCTGGTCCCACTGAAATCCCTCGATGTCAGGGAAGAAGTCGGGAAGGTCACCCACGACCCGCAGTATACGCCTATCATATACAGTGCGCAACACGCGCTCGACGCACTGGATGCCGGTGGCTCAGCGGCCTAACAAGTCTTGGAGTAGACCGCGTATTCAGGACCGCGTCTAACATATTCACGTCCCGCGCGCCGCTTCCCCCTCTAACTTGCTCAGTCTGCGGATGTTAACTTAGTACTCAAAGGAACCGGCCTCAGACAGTTGGACGCGACGCAAGGAGATGGACGCCTGCCGCCGCGGCTAACGCGTGAACCTCGAAGGCCGCCGGATCGCGCCACCCTGCTGAACCAAAAGGGCCCGCCTTCGGAAGCCCCAGTCACCAATTTGGCAATACGCGCAAACGCCTCGCGCGTAACGCCGGTATCAAAGGCGATCCATTGGACTCCGCACACCCAAGCCTCCTCGATTGAGCACGTGCGTATAGATCATCGTCGTCGACACGTCCGCGTGCCAAGCAACTCCTGCACCGTTCGGATGTCATACCCGCACTCAAGCAGATGGGTGGCAAATGAGTGCCGAAAGGTGTGACAACTCACCCTGGCCGTGAGGCCGGCTTGCCGTGCGCCGCCAGTCACCGCCTTCTGGATCACAGATTCATGCACATGAACACGCGACGGCGGCCCGAATCGGGGATCCCGGCAGATCCGACTGGCCAGAAACACGAACTGCCATGGCCACTCCGTCGACGCCGCTGGTAACTTGCGCTCCAAGGCGTCCGAAAGCACGACACGTCCCACACCCAGGGCGAGGTCCGACTCGTGCTGCTGCTTCACTGCCGCCAGGTGCGCGCGCAGGGATTCTTGTAGACGGTCTGGCAGCATCACGCGCCGGTCCTTCTGGCCCTTGCCGCAGCGAACCATGATCTCGCGCCGCTCAAAGTCGAGATCCTTCACGCGGAGTCCAAGCGACTCCAACAGCCGAAGGCCGGCGCCATACAGCAGCGATGCCACCAGCCTGGGCACACTCAAGCACTCGCCGAACATCGCCAACGCTCAGCACTACAGGCACGTGGTGCGGCGTCTTCGCCCTTGGCACGTGGTCGATCTCACCAATATCCCGCTGCAGCACCGCGCGGTACAGGAACAGCACACCACTGAGCGCCTGGTTCTGGGTCGACGCCGCCGCGTGGTCTCGGACGGCCATGGACGTCAAGAATTCGGTGACATGCGAGGCGCCAAGCTCGCGCGGATGCTGCTTGCCGTGAAAGAGGATGTACCGCCTGATCCAGTGGACGTAGGCCTCCTCCGTACGGCGACTGTAGTGCCGCGCCCGAATGGCATCCCGCACCTGATCCAGCAGCTTCCGAGGCTCAACGGCCATTTGACGACGATGGCATCGTCGTCAAATGGAATGCAAGGCGACTCGCAACAGGCGGCTGTTGACGGCGTGATGCCATGGTCGCGCCTGAGGAGACAGCGCGAAACCGTCGCGCAGAAAGCGCGGCCTGCACGGGCCACCTCCACCGTGTGCGGAGTGGCCCGGGGGCGAAGGGTCGCAGGCAAGCGGACGAAGCGAACGTGTTTGCCGCAGCAGTTCCGCGGACCATGCCCTCCGAAAGACAGGCGCTACGAACGCGCGACGGCGACTTGAGCGGGGCGGAGGACTTCGTCGCCCATCACGTAGCCGGGGCGCACCACGCCGATGACTCGGCCGTCGTGATCAGGCGAAGCCGCTGGAGCGGTCGAGACGGCCTCGTGTTTGGCGGGATCGAAAGGTTGATTCAGCGGATCAACGCGCGTGACACCCAAACCCTCGAGCGTGGAAATGAACTGCTGGCGCACAAGCGCCACGCCCTGGACGAACCCTTCCGAGCCGGGGCCGGCGCCCACTTCAAGCGCGCGATCGAGGTTGTCCAGCACCTCGAGGAACGCGACTATCACCGACCGGCGACCACGCTCCACATCCTTGCCCACTTCCTTTCGCAACCGCGCGCGCGCCTGTTCAAACTCATCGGACGCACCCCGATACTTCGTCAGCAACTGCTGGATCTCAAGATCCTTCTCGGCAATTCGCGCCTCCAGCTCCTCAAGCATCGTCGGCTTCAGCGACGGCACCTCCGCTGGTCCGTCGGATTCGCCGCGGGCCCACCAGCGGCGGTCGGTCACCTTCATATCAGACATACAGAAATTGGGAACTGGGGAACTGAGAAACCACAGGTTACGCTGAAAAAGAGAAACTCAGGGCGTCGGCTTCAGTGGCAATGACCACGGTGCCGCCGTTTTCGAGCTGGCCGAACAGGATCTCGTCCGTGAGGCGATCGCGCACCTCGCGCTGGACAACGCGGGCAAGCGGCCGCGCGCCGTAGATCGGGTCGTAGCCCTTCTTCGCCAACCACTCGCGGGCGGATGGCTCCAGCGTAATGGCCACACGTCGCTCGGCCAGCTGCGCCTCGAGCTGGAGGATGAACTTCTCCACAATCATCTCCATCGCCTCTGGCGCCAGCGCCTTGAATGTGACAATAGCGTCGAGACGATTGCGGAACTCGGGCGAGAAGATGCGCTCCACCGCGGATTTTGACCGGCTTTCCTTCGACGACCCGCCGCTGACATCCCCGCCATCCGCAAACCCGATCGCCGACGAGCTGAGCTCGCGCGACCCGGCATTGGACGTGAGAATAAGCACCGTGTTCCGGAAGTCCGCCTTGCGGCCGGTGTTGTCGGTCAGGGTCGCGTGGTCCATCACCTGCAACAGGATGTTGAACACATCGGGGTGCGCCTTCTCGATTTCATCCAGGAGCACCACGCTATAGGGATGCGTGCGCACCGCGTCCACCAGCAGACCACCCTGCTCAAACCCCACATACCCTGGCGGCGCGCCGATGAGCCGGGCCACCGCATGTTTCTCCATGTACTCACTCATGTCGAAACGCAAGAACTCATTGCCCAACTGCAACGCCAGCTGCTTCGCCAACTCGGTCTTGCCCACCCCGGTGGGCCCCATGAACAGGAAACATCCGGCGGGCCGCTCCGGCGCGCCCAGACCCGCCCGCGATCGCTTGATGGCCTGCGCCGCCAGCTTCACCGCATCAGACTGCCCGAACACCACGCGCTCCAGCGACTCCTGCAGCGTACGCAGCCGTTCGCGGTCTGACGCCGACGCCTGTCGCGCAGGAATCCGCGCCATCCGCGCCACCACGGCTTCCACCTCAGCCTGCGTAATCGTCGCCGGCCCCGCCCCATCGTCATCCGCACGGCTCAGACGGCTCACGGCGCCGGCCTCGTCAATGACGTCAATCGCGCTGTCGGGCAGCCGCGAATCGCGCAGGTGCCGCGAGGCCAGCTTTGCCGCGGCCTCAAGCGTCGCGTCCTCGTACACCACGTCGTGATGCGCTTCATACCGGCTCTTGAGGCCCGCTAGGATCTTCACCGTCTCGTCCACCGACGGCTCGTCAATGGTGATGCGCTGCAGTCGCCGCGCCAGCGCCCGATCCTTTTCGACGTGTTTGAACTCCTCGAACGTGGTCGATCCAATCACCCGCAAGTCACCCGCGGTCAAGATGGGCTTGATGAGCGTGGCCAAATCCATCGTGCCGCCCGTGGTGGCGCCGGCGCCGACGGCCGAATGGATTTCGTCGATGAAGAGAATCGACTTCGGTCGCGCGGCCAGGGCCTTGATGACGGCCTTGAAGCGCTCCTCGAAGTCGCCGCGGAACCGTGTGCCCGCGAGCAGCCCGGCCGTGTCGAGCGAAAACACCTCGGCGTCGCGCAGGATGGACGGCACGCCAGGCTCAAGCAGCCGTTGCGCCAGCCCCTCAGCCATCGCGGTCTTACCCACGCCGGCCTCACCCACAAACACTGGATTGTTCTTGCGACGCCGGCACAACACTTCGATCGTCCGCTGCAGCTCGGCCACGCGACCCACGAGTGGATCAAGCTTCCCCTGCTGGGCTCGCAACGTGAGGTTCGTGCAATACGCCGCCAGCGGATCCTTTGCCGTAGACGACTGAGGCCCCTGGAAGCCCTCTGGAGTGCCCAGCGTTTCGTCGGGCTCGGACGAATCGGGCGCGGGGACTTTTGAGATGCCGTGCGACAGATACTCCAGCACGTCCAGCCGCGTGATGCCCTGCGCCGCCATCAATCGCGCCGCCTGACTGCGAGGCTGTTGCAGGATTGCCGCCAGCACGTCACCGGCCTGCACCTCGGGCTTCTGCGCGCTCTGCACGTGCAGCACCGCCGTCTGCAGCACCCGCCGGAACGCCGCCGTCTGTTCCGGCTCGCGTTCCTCGCCGCGCTTCATTTCTTCGATCGACTCGTCCAGATAGCTGCCCAGGTCGGAGCGCAGCTTCGTCAGGTCCGCGCCACAGGCGGCCAGAATGCGTTCACCATTCGGATCGTTCGCCAGCGCAAACAGCAGGTGCTCAAGCGTCAGGTAGGCATGCCGGCGCGACACCGCCTCGCGGTACGCAATGGTCAGCACGATTTCAAGGGACGTGGAAAACACGGTGATCTGATTATGGAGTATTTTTCTGTATGTCCCGCTCCCGTCTGCTTCTGCTGGTCCTGCTGCTGTCGCCCCTCGCATGCGGCCAGACTCCCCCTGCGGCCCTGACCATCGCGCATTTCAACGATGTCTATGAGATTGGCCCGGTGGAAGGCGGACGCGTGGGCGGCCTTGCCCGCGTCGCCACGGTCATCAAGGATCTGCGTCGAACGAACTCACCTGTCATGGTGACTCTGGGCGGCGATTACCTTTCGCCATCGGCCCTGGCCGTTCCCCGCATCGACGGCGAACCCATCGCAGGGCGCCAGATGGTGGACGTGCTGAACGCGGTCGGCCTCGAGTGGGCCACCCTCGGCAACCACGAGTTCGACCTGCTCGAACCTGCGTTCCGCGCGCGCATGCAGCAGTCGCGCTTCAAGGTCGTCATCTCAAACGTGACAGACGCCACGGGTGCGATGTTTCCCAACACGGAAGACTTCGCCGTCGTCCCGGTGAACGTCGGCGGCCAGTCACTCCGCATCGGACTTATCGGCGTCACGCTCGAAGAGCCCAAGCCGTGGGTGCGTTTTGCGCCGCCCATCGAAGCCGCGAAAGCGGCTATCGCAAAGATGCGTGCGACCGGCCAGATCGACGCGATCATCGCGCTCACCCATCTGCCACTAAGCGGCGACGAGGCCCTGGTCGCGGCTGTGCCAGACATCGACGTGGCGCTCGGCGGCCACGAACATGAAAACTGGCTGGTTCACCGCGGTGCACGACTCACACCCATCGTCAAAGCCGACGCCAACGTGCGCACGCTCGCTCTGGTCAGCATGACGTTCCCGCAGGGACACCGGCCCGAAGTGTCGGTGCGCCTCAAGCCCATCACCAGTGAAATCACCGCCGATTCGGTAGTGGATGCCGAGGTCACGCGCTGGACCACAACGGCATTCGACGCCTTCAAGAGCGCCGGTTTCGATCCCACGCAGGTGGTGGCAACGCTGCCCTCCAGTTTGGATGGCCGGCAGTCCGCCGTGCGCAACCGACCGGGCAGCCTCACCAAAGTGATTGCCGACGCGCTCGCGCGCGAAGCGGCGCCGGTGGACGTGGCCATCATCAACGGCGGAGCGATCCGGATAGACGATGAGCTGCCCGCGGGACCGGTGACGGAATACGACGTCATCCGCACGCTGCCGTTCGGCGGCGCAGTGACGCGCGTGTCGATGCCGGGGTCGCTCCTCGTGAAGGTCCTTGAGGCTGGGATCCAGAATCAGGGCAACGGCGGCTACCTGAACACGTGGGGCATCTCGAAGGAAGGCGACCGCTGGATGGTGCAGGGCCGCCCGCTGGCCCCCTCCATGCGCTACACGGTGGCGATGCCGGAGTTCCTCATGACCGGACGCGAAACCAACATGGCGTTCCTCACCCGCACGCACCCGCTGATTGGCGACATCACGGATCTGCGCGACATCCGCCAGGCGCTCATCACGGAATTGTCCACGACGTTCCCGGTGCGATGAGGCGTTAGGCTTCCTCGGTGACGGCGCGGAGGGGATAGCCGGCATCTTTCGCCATCTTCGTGACCGTTTCTACTTTCGTCTCGGCCACTTCCCACGGATACACCCCGGCCACGCCAGAACCGAGGCGGTGCACCTGCATCATCACGCGGTAGGCCTCGGCCGGCGACTTCTGGAACACGCCTTCCAGCACCAGCACGACGAACTCCATCGTGGAGTAGTCGTCATTCATCAGCACCACTTTGTAGAGCTTCGGGGTGTCTTTTTTGGGAACGACCCGCTCTTTGACGTTGTCGTCGAGTTGAGACTGGTCGTTGCTCACAGGAGGATCAACGGAGGCGTTCGACGAGTTCCACCAGTTCGACGATGGTCGATTCGCCGCGGTCCCACTCGTACCAGCCGAACTTCCGATCCATGCGCTCGGCCTGCGAAAGTGACGAGCCAGGACCGAGGATCCATGTCTGAAGCGCGACAGGGCGCTCCACCCACGCGCCCACGATCTTGTCGCCGCGCAGCACAGCGATGGTGGCGGTGGCGCCCCGACCGTCGGGCGTCTTGAACGCGTCTTGGATGGGACGGCCCACCGTGGGGTCCACGACGCGGAGGGGGACGCCGGCCTCGCGGGCGAGCACCGCGACGTAGGGCACCGTGTGCACGGTGTCGCTGCACGCGGCCGTGGCCACCACCACGAACCGCAGGCCTTCGCCCGCCTTCTTCAAGCGGTCCACGAGCGCGGCCGATGGCCGACTCCGATTCGTGTTGCCCTTCCAGACCTCAGGCCGAGAATCGGCCGCAGCCAGGAAGTCCTCATAGGTCTTTCCCTGGTCAAAAATGGCGCCGCCATTCAGGCCTTGCGGCGCCTGCGCGGCCACGAACATGAGAACCGTCACTAAAAACGTCTGCATCGTCATGCCTCGTGTGCTACTTCCTGATCTTGTCCATCTGAGCGAGGACTTCTCCGAGCTTTTTCATCTCGTCGCCGTAGAGCGCCCAGTTGCCCTCGCGCTGGGCGACGGTGGCGCGTTCGAAGTGGCTGTTCGCCAGTGCGGCCAGCGCGGCGAGATCGGACGGCGCACCCACGACCGGCGTCGGAGTGGTTACGCCAGCGCCTGGCACCGCCGGCTCAACGGCGTCGTCAACCATGCGCACGTCAGGCGACAAGGCTGTGGCCACAGAACGGCCGAAGATCTGCACCAGGCCCTGGTTGAGCGTCTCCGCCATCACGATCTGATCCTGGTACGCCACAATGACCCGCTTGAGTTCCGGGATCCTGCCGCCGGCTGACCGCAGGTACAACGGCCTGACGTACAGCAGCGACTCGTTGATGGGAATGACCAGCAGCGTGCCCTGAATGACGGTGGACCCCTGCTGGTTCCAAAGCGTAATCTGCGGAGAGATCACCTGATCCTGGTTGATGCGCGCCACAATCTGCCTGGGACCGAACACCACTTTCTGCTTCGGGAACTGGAAGACCATCAGCCGGCCGTAGTTCTCGCCGTCACTGCGCGCGACCATCCAGGCCGCCAGATTGTCTTTCAGGCGCGGTGTGAACGGCAGCATCTGGATGAACTCCGTGCCCTTCTCACCGGGCAGTCGCATGATCGTGTAGTAAGGCTGCATGGGCGTCGCGCTACCCTCGTCGTCGATCACCGGCACCTGCCACTGGTCTTCCTTGTTGTAGAAGACCTGCGGATTGGTCATGTGGAAGGTGGCGAAGGCCGCCGCCTGCACCTTGAAAATTTCCTCGGGGTACCGAACGTGCGACCGCAGCGCCTTGGGCATTTCGTCCATCGGCCTGAGCAACCCGGGGAAGATACGATTGATGGTCATGGCGATCGGGTCGGTCGGCTCCCAGAGGTAAAACGCGGTAGACCCGTGGTACGCGTCGATCACAACCTTTACGGAGTTGCGCAGGTAGTTGATCCCGCGTGCGCCGAAGGGGGTGGCATAGGGATAGTTGGTAGTGGTCGTGTACGCATCCTGAATCCAGAAGAGCCGGCCGTCGGCGACCACCGGATACGGGTCCGCGTCGTACTGGAGAAACGGCGCGATGGCCCGTACACGCTCCTCGATCTGCCGGCGGAACATGATCCGGCTCTCGGCCGTGAGTTGTGACGTCACCACGATATTCGTGGCGCCGAACCGGATAGCAAACAGCAACCGACGGAAGAGCCCGCCCAGTTCCACGCCGCCAGTGCCGTTATAGGCGCTCGTGACGTTGTCTTCGCCCTTCGGATAGTGGAACTCGGGCTGTTGGGTCTTGACCAACACGTAGTCACTCGACTTCTCACCGTAGTAAATACTGGGCTCGTCGATCTTCAGATCAACTGTAGTAACCGGCGGCAGGTCGCGCACAAATAAGACGGGCTGGCCGACTGACGTCACTTCGTTGACGGGCCCCAGGGTCAGGCCGTACCCGTGCGTGAACGTGAGCCGCTCGTTGACCCACGATCGATTCGACAACAACTCGGTGTTCATCTCCCGGAGCGACAGCATCACCTGTCGGTATTTGCCATCCAGCGTGTATCGGTCGTTATCGACGTTGACAAAATCGTAGTAGGGCCTGATTTCCTGCAGCTGGCCGAACGTCTGCAGCAGCGGCTGGTGATCCCAGAGGCGCACGTTTTCGATCGTACCGGCGTTCGCGATAATGTCGTCAGCCGAGAGCGCGGCATCACCCGACAGCGGCCGTTCTTCCACGCGGTCGAGCGCGTAGGCTTTTCGCGTGGCCGCAATGTTGTTGAGGATGTACGGCTGCTCGGTGGTCTGCTCGTTGGGCGTGACCACGAAGCGCTGCACAAAGCTGGCATACAGCCCGCCGGCCGTTGACACCACGACGTAAGCGCCGATGGCCAACGGCAGCAGCCAGCGCTGCGGCGCAAACGCCTGCCAGAACGAGAGCAGGCTGGCCAGCGACATCACGACCAGGCTCACCCGCAGGAACGGCACACGCGCGTACACGTCCGTGTAGGAGGCGCCGAACACGACGTTGGTGACGGCGCCGGTAATGAGCGTGCGCGGCAATTCCAACCACGTGCCCCATGCCATCAGCGCCAGCAACAACGCCAGCAGCAGCGAAAGATGGCGCCGCGCGGTTGACGCCAGATTCAGGCGCGGCCAGAACGCGACGCCGTGGCGGGGCTCCATGACGATGTTGCCCGAGAGCAGATAGAGAAAGCCCGACGCGCCCAGGGCCAGCACCGCCAGTACCAATGCCTGCTGGCGGATCATGTCGAACACGGGCATCTGGAACACGTAGAACGCCACGTCACGGCCAAACAAGACGTCCTTGTCGCCAAACGGCTCGGCGTTGAGGGCGCTCAGCCACTGGAGCCAGTTGTTCGACGCACTCAGCGCCAGGCCAAACGACACGATGAGGGCGCCCGGCAGCAGCAGGTTCGCCAGCATCCGGCTCTCGATCACGATCGGCCGGCCGTCTTCGGTGGTGCCCAGCACAAATTGCGGGCGCGAGAGCGCCCGGCGCGCCACCCTCAGGTTAAAGAAGAGGAAGACGAACGCGATCGTGAACGTGGCCGTGAACACCAGGGCCTGCGCGTTGAGCGTGCGCAGGAACACGCCCTGGTAACCCAGTTCCTGGAACCACAGCCAATCGGTGTAGTACGCCGTGGCGGAAGGGACGGCAATCAACAGCACCGCCGCCAGTAAGATCAGGCCGGGTAATCCTCGTAGAGTCATACATTCCTGCTGGCCTTCGGCCTACCGCGACAGTTGTGCGGTCGCGACCGACACCTTTGTCGGCGCCCCACGGGTGACGTGCGTCCAGGCCGCCACCACTCGGCGGCCGGAGACGACGACTTGCGGAAAGCCGCTCGTACGATCGCCGCTGATCGGACTGATCAACACGGGCGCGCCCACCGTGCCATCCGGCTTCACGTCGCGCACCATGAATTGCGACGCCGCGCCGATGTTGTCAATCCACGACACCAGAGCGCGGCCATCGGCCAGCAATGTCAATCCCACCCTGCCCAGCGTGGTGCCACTGTCGATGCGGATCGGAGCGCCGAACGTGCGGCCACCGTCCTTCGAAAACACCAACTGGGTCTTGGGCGCGTTGTTCAGCGCGGTGTACCAGGCCAGCGCCACGAACTGCCCCTTGGCGGCAAGCGCGGGGCCGTTGACCGGACAGCCATTGATCTCCCACTTGTCGGAATACGCAGGCGTGCCCTGCGACCACTTGCCGTTTTCGAAGCGGCTCACGCTGATATCGCGAATCTCGGTGTCACTCCGGTCGCGATACGCCACCACCACGCCGGTGTCGGTGGCCGTTGCTGCCGTCTGGCAGCAGTCGCACACCCTGCCGTCGATCAACATCTCTTCACCGGTGGTGCCCTTGGCCGAGACCATCGCGGCGCGAAGTGTCATCTGCCCGCCGCCGGCTCCGTGATCGCCGTGGCCGGCCATGCCGCGACCGTCAAGCCACACCAAGCCCAGCCCGGCGTTGGGGCCCTTGCCAGGCGCCTCAAAGAAAGACACGAAGCCATGTTCCGTCTCGGTGCCGTCACGATGCGGCGTGACCGTCTCGGTCCACGTGCGGCCGTTGTCGCGCGACGTGCGGAGCTGCACGTCATAAGACGTGCGCCCCTGCCCACGGCGCTCCAGCCAGTGCGCAGCCATCAAGCCGCCGCGCGTGACAAAGAGCGACGGGAAGTCGGCCCAGTTGGCAAAAAATCGGGTGCCCTCGACGATGGTTTTGGGAGCGGCCCACTGGTTCTGAGCCAGTTCGGAGAACTGAAAGGAATGCCCGCCTCCGGCCTTCGGCGCCAGCCACGACAGGAGGACGCGGCCCGTGGCATCCACTGTCAGCCGGGGCTCTGCCGACCCCTCAGGGGCGGGCGAGGTCATCGGCGTCACGGCGCCAGAGAAGAGCGAGGCACCCTGGGCCGCCATGGACGGACGCCCGGCAGAGGCCACGACCAAGCCGATGGAGGCTACGCCGAATAGGGTCAGAAGGATGGGGCGCATGACCATCAACCTTATCACTCTGGAGCGGCACGGGCTATTCAGCCCGGGACAACGGGATCACTTGCCGATGGCCAGCAGTTCCGTATCCGTGCGCCAGTACCACATGCCGCCCACAAGCGCGGGTGAGGCGAGCACACGGGCGCGCAGCTCGTTCACGCGCCTGAGCTTGAAGGTCGGCCCCGCCTCCACCACAAACGTCTAGCCCTCGTCGTTCGTGAAGTAGAGAAGGTTGCCCACCGCCACCGGAGATGCCGAGAACCCTTCTTTCATCGCCACGCCGAGGCGTTCCTGATAGGCGAGCTCGCCGGTCTTCACGTGAAAGACGGTCAGGATGCTCTGCATGTCGTTGATCTGATACAGCAGATCGCCATGAATGATGCTCGATGGCACAAACGGTGATCCGCGTGGAGACGACCACGCCACGTGCGACGCGGTGACGTCGCCCGACCCGCCAGGACGAATGGCAAACGTCGGGCCGGCGCGTCCCGATGATGCAAAGACAAAGCCGTGGCCGGCGATTGGCGTGGGGATCACTTCGAAGAGGTTGCCGCGCACCGTCCAGAATTCGTCGCTCGTGTCGGGGTTGTACGAATAGACCTTGCGCTGGCTGCTGACAATCAGCTCGTCGCGCTCGCCGGTGGTGATCATGACGGGCGTGCCCCAGCCGGTCGTCTCGACGCGGTCCTTCCACCATTTCGTGGCGCCGGTCTTCAGATCACACGCGGCGACAAACGACTTGAGGTTCGCGCTGCCCTGATGGTCCTGATACAGGAACAACCGATCCTTGTAGAGCAGCGGCGACCCTGCGCTCCCCATGTAGTTGTTGAGGTCGCCGAACTTGCGGTGCCACACGATCTTGCCGCTGAAGTCGAATGCGACCAGCCCATGCGTACCAAACGAGGCGTAGATACGCTCGCCGTCCGTGGTGGCGGTGGCGGACGCGTGGCTGTTCTTTTCGTACTTGTACTCCACGCCACTCGTCGTGGGGACGTTCGTCTCCCACAGGAGTTTGCCGTCGTGCCGGTTGTAAGCCAGCATGAAGATCTTCGCTCCGGCCTCGCGGCTGGTGGTCAGGAACAGGTGGTCTTTCCAGACGATGGGTGATGAGTGACCGTCGCCGGGCACGGTCATGCGCCACTTGACGTTTTCGGTGTTCGACCACGCGTCCACGTAGTTGGTGCCTTCCACCATGCCCTGGCCCGACGGGCCGCGCCAACGCGTCCAGTAAGACGCACCTTCGCCAGTGACCGGCACCGTCCGGACGGTCTCGGCCGGGGAGGCTGAGAAGAAGAGCAGCAGAGCGGCGATTCCAACTCGCATCGCCAGATGCTACCGCAGGGCTACAGCTCGCGGAGGGCCGATGGAATGGGAAGCCGTGCCGCGCGGATGGCTGGCAGTAATCCGCCGACCAAACCAATGACGAGTGCGTAGAACAGGCCCGTCACCAGGAGTTCCGGAGTCACAAGGAACGCAAACGCCACCTGGCTGAACGTCTGGAAATTCATCGTGGACGTCTGGTAACCGTTAAACGCAAAGTAGGCGCCCAGCCCCCCGATGGTGCCGCCGATCAGGCCAAGCGCCATGGACTCTGCCAGCACCGAGACAACCACCGACGTCGAGTTGAAGCCCAGTGCGCGCAGCGTGGCGATCTCGCGGGACCGCGTGGACACGGCCGTATACATCGTGAGCACGGCGCCGAATATCGCGCCCAGACCCATGAGGGCAGCGATGCCGAAACCCACGCCGCGAATCAGCGCGCTGAGCGACCTCGACTGCGCCGCGTAGTACTCAGTCTCGCGACGCACCTGCACGTTGAGCTGCGGGTTCGTCGTCAGCCAGTCGCGGAACGTGTCGAAGCTGGCCGCCGAGTCGAGCTGCGCCAGCACGGTCTGATACGAGTTGCCCCGGTTGTAGACCCCCTGGAGTACACGGGAATCCACCCAGATTTCGGTCTCGGCCGCGCCACCACCAGCCGAAAACACACCCGCGACCTGCCAGGTGGCCTTCCCGGACTGGACGATGCTTCCGACCGTGAGTCCGGCGAACTGCCCGCGGGCGCCACGCCCGACGATTACTTCGTTGGTGCCGAACGTGAACTGACGGCCTTCGACGATCTTCACTTCGCCCCGCACCTGAAACGCCGTGGGCTCCACGCCGCGCAGGGGCACGTTGGCCGGCGTGCCAGTCGAGATCTTCGGCAGGTCGATGATCACGAAGAGTTCGGCGGACGCGAGCGCCGTCTGACCCTCGCGCCGCAGTCCCGGCGCTTCCTTGATGATAGTGGCCGACGCGCCGCTAATGCCACTGGTCATTTCGCTGTCGGCGCCGGTGCGCATGACGAGCGCGCGCGACTCCGAGCCGGCGCCTTCCATCGCGGCGGAAAACCCCGCCGCAATCGAAAGCACCGACACAAACACCACCACCACTCCGGCAATGCCGATGATGGCCACGCCTGAGGAACCCAATCGCTGCGGAATGGTGCGCAGGTTCAGCGCGGTGATGGCGATGGTCTGACTGATCCAATTGAACATGGGAACTCCGCTAATTTCGTCGCAGACCGTCTGTGATCTTGAGTTGCATCGCCGAGAGCGCCGGAATCAGGCCCGCCAGGATGCCCATCGACACGATCAGCCCGATGCCGATCATGATGGCCTGCGGTTGCAGGATGAAGATCGGCAACTGCCCCGTGGGATCGCCCTGCTGCACAAACGCCCACGCCAGCGCCAGGCCTGCACCGCCACCCAATACGCAGATGAAGAGCGATTCGCCCAGCACAAGACTCAGGATGGTCGTGTTGGAAAACCCGAGCGTCTTCAGCACAGCCATTTCACTGGTGCGCTCGCGCACCGACTGCATCATGGTGCTGGCCGCAATCAGCAGCATCATGAACAGCACGGCCACCGAGATCCAGATCATGATCGCGCCGATGTTGCCCATCTGATTCGCAAACCCTTCCACGAAGCCCTTCTCCGTGGTGGTCTTGGTCTCGGCATCTGAATTCGCGAACATGCCGTCGAATCTCGCGCCCATTTCCTGCGCCTTGGACGCGTCGGCAATCTTCACCACGTACCAGTTCACCTCCCCTGCGCCGTCGGATCGGTTTTCGTCCAGGTAGTCCCATCGGAAGAAGAACTGGGTCTTGTCCACGCCCTGTTCGCCGTCATAGATGCCGACGATATTGAACTCCCAGGTCTGGCCGCCACCCTTCGGCTGCCAGATGGTGGCGCCAAGCGGAATGCGGTCGCCGAGTTTCCAGCCAAAACGCTTCGCCACATCCACGCCCACAATGACGCCCTGCCGATCGTCGAGCCAGGCCTTCATCTGTTCCGGAGGCAACTTGTACTCCGGATAGATCTTCATGAAAGGCTCGGGCTCCACGGCGATCTGGGCAAAGAAGTTGGACGGGTCCTGATAGACGCCACCGAACCACGAATTGTGCGTGGCCGTCTCCACCCCAGGGGTGTTGGCCAGACGGTTCAAGTACGACACCGGCAACGGCATGATCAGGCTGACCTTGTGAATCAGCACCAGCCGGTCAATGCCCGCGATGTCCACGCCGAACGTAAACGCCGTCCGGATGGTCATCAGGACGCCAAACAGCACAAACGCGACAAACACTGACAGCAGCGTCACGATGGTGCGGAACTTCTTCCGCCAGAGGCTCTTCCACAACAGCGGCAGGAACTTCATGCAATGTCTCCCGTCAGGAGCCCCTTGTCCAGATGGAGTGTGCGCTTCGCCCGCTCGGCCGCGCGCGGGTCGTGCGTGACCATCACGATGGTCTTGCCATGATCACGATTGAGGGTCTGGAGCAGGTCAAGAATTTCGTCGCCAGCTTTGCGGTCCAGGTCACCCGTGGGTTCGTCAGCCAGCAGGAGCGTGGGGTCCGTGACAATGGCGCGCGCAATACCAACGCGCTGCTCCTGGCCGCCCGAGAGTTGCCGCGGATAGTGCCGGGTGCGTTCACTGAGCCCGACCACCTTAAGTGCGATGGCCACGCGCTTGCGTCGTTCGGCCTTCGAGAGCTTGGTGAGCAACAGCGGCAGTTCGACGTTGCGCTCTGCCGTGAGGACGGGCAAGAGGTTGTAGAGCTGGAAGACAAACCCGATGTGCTGCGACCGCCACCGCGACAACTGCGAGCCTGAGAGTGTGGCGATGTTGGACCCGCCCACTTCAAGGGAACCGGCCGACGGCCGATCGAGGCCGCCCATCAGGTTCAGCAGCGTCGTTTTGCCGGAACCAGAAGGGCCCATCAGCGCCAGGAAGTCGCCCTGGGGAATGTCGAGGTTGACGCCCTGCAAGACGTCGATGCGTTCGTTGCCGCGGGTGAAGTACTTGTGGACGCCGTTGATTCGCACCAGTGGGTTCATATGGGTTCCTACTTCACGACAACTCTGGCGCCGTCCACCATCGCGAGCGGAGGCACCACCACAACTCGCTCGCCGGCCCGAAGGCCGGCCACAATTTCTTGGCGCTCACCGTCGGTGCCGCCGATGCGCACGGCGCGCCGCTCAACGGTGTTGTCCGCCCGCACCACAAACACCATTGACTGGTCGCCTTCGGTCTTCACCGCCGTTTTCGGAACGAGCGATATGGCTTGGGCTGCAGGCGCGTCCGTGTCGTCGGCGTCCCGAAGGAACGTGACCTTCACACCCATGTCGGGCAGGATGCGGGGGTCGAGCGCCAGAAATGCGATGCGGACAAGCACCGTCGCCTTCTGCCTGTCGGCTGTCGGCACCGTGGTGATGACTCGGGCGGGAATCTGGAAGTCAGGATACGCATCAAGCACCGCCGTCACGCCCTGCGCGGGCTTCACACGGTTGATGTAGCTCTCGTTGACGTCCACTTCGATTTCGAGTGACTTCATGTCAACGATCGTCGAGATACCCGTGCGGGTGAACCCGCCGCCGGCCGATACTGGCGACACCATCTCGCCCGCCTGCGCATCTTTGGAAATCGCCACCCCGCTGAACGGCGCTCGGACAATCATGTTGTCGAGGTCGGTCTGCAGCAGCGCCACCTGCCGTTCCGCCACGTTGATTTGCTCGCGCGAGGAAGCAATCCGGGCGGTCAGGGAGTCGGCCTCGGCCCTGGACCGGTCCACGTCGGCCTGTGTGCCGATACCGTCGGCCGCCAATTGGACGTAGCGCTTCAGCGTGACATGCGCCTCTGCCAGCCGCACTTCGGTCTCACGCATGGCGCCCTGGGCGGCCACAAACTGCGCCTGGGCCAGCGCATGGGCGGCCCTCGCGGCAGAGTCGTCGAGCCGGGCCAGAATCTGGCCCTCGCGCACGGCCATGCCCTCCTCGACGTTGACCTCCACCAGCTTGCCGGTGACCTTTGATGAAATTGTCGCGCGGCGGCGGGCCGTGACGTAGCCCGAGGCGTTCAGCACCGAGGCCTGTGCCCCGGCCGCGCGCTCGGTGACCGCCGAGGCTTCCACTTCGAGGGGCCGCTCGCGGTTGAGCCACTGATAGCCCGCATAGCCGCCGCCGGCCACCAGAGCCAGGAGCATCACCCACTTGACCCAGCGGAAACGGCCCTCGGGCGCCATGGGAGCCCGTTCAATGCGGAGTGCGGCGAGGTCGTCTTTGAGATCAGTCATAGTCGGCCCACCATCGTATCTAACGGGAGTGTGACGGGGAAGGACACGGGGGTGCTCCGCCCTATCGGTGAACGGAGGCTGTTAATCGGTAATCGGGAAACTTGGATGATCTTCGGCTGTCGTACTTAGGGCGGGCTGTTCCTCAAGCGCGCCAACCACCGCGGGCTTGAGGAACAGCCCGCGCTACGTACCGACTACCGTCCCGGGAACCCGATCCAGGCCCGGGTCAAGTAATCCCCCATCGTGATGCCGAAGAGGATGATCAGCCACAGGAATCCCGACGCCGCCACCACCTTCGTCAGCGGGGTGTTGTACTTGACGCCCATGAAGAACAGGATCACCAGGGTGGCCTTGAAGGCGGCAATGGCCAGGGCCACCGGCGTGTTCAATGCACCCAGGTCAATGCGCGCGATGGCCACGGTCACGACCGTCATGGCGATCAGCGTACCGAAAATCGTGTAGTAAAGGCCCTTGGAGCTGATGTGGGACATGGTTCGCTCGTGCGCGTTAGTGATGCTTCCCGATGAGATACAGCAGCGGGAAGAGGAAAATCCAGACGATGTCGACGAAGTGCCAGTAGAGGCCGGACACTTCCACCGGGCCGTAGTACTCGGCAGAGAACCGGCCCTTCCAGGCCATGCGGAGGATGATGAGCATCAACACGATGCCCACCACCATGTGCAGGGCGTGGATGCCCGTCATCATGAAGTAGAGCGAGAAATAGAGCTGCTGCGCCGGGTCACGCGCCGGGTCGAAGTACGGGCCGGGCACCAGGTGATGCTCGAACTTGGCGGCGTATTCGAAGTACTTCACCACCAGGAAGATGGTGCCGAAGATGATCGTGAGGATCAGGTTGACGACCTGTCCCATCCACGAGCCTACCTGGGCCGCGCGCACCGCCAGCGCCATTGTGAGCGAGCTGAAGATCAGGACAACCGTGTTGATACCGCCGAGCATCTCATTGAGCTCGTGGCTGCCCGCCAGCCAGGCGTCGGGATACATCGAGCGATAGAGGATGTAGGCCATGAACAGGCCGCCGAAGAACATGACTTCGGTGACCAGGAACACCCACATCCCAAGGACTGAGGCCTCGAGCTGCTGCCCCATGTTGAAGAAATGGTGCTGCAGCATCGGATGATGCGGCTCGTGAGGGGCGTTGGGATTTTCCACGCTAGTTTTCCCTCGCCTTCTGGGCGCGGCCGATGTAGTTGTACGCGTCCTCGGTGACGATGGGCTCGGTCTCGAAGTTCAGCGTAATCGGAGGCGAGGGGATGTCCCACTCAAGTCCCGTCGCGCCCCACGGATTGGCTGATGCGTTCCGCGGCTTGAAGAGCGACGCCACCAGATACGTGACGATCAGCAGGTAGCCTATGCCGAGCACCGTGGCGCCACCGGTGGACATGACGTTGAGAATCTGGAATTCCTCTGGATACGCATGGTACCGGCGAGGCATGCCCAGGTAGCCCACCACAAACTGCGGGAAGAACGTCAGGTTGAAACCGACGAACACCAGGATCGCGGCAATCTTGCCCGCGGTTTCCGGATAGGTGCGCCCGGTCATCTTCGGCCACCAGAAGTGGATGCCGCCCAGGAAGCCCATCACGCCGCCGCCCACCATGATGTAGTGGAAATGCGCCACGACGAAGTAGGTGTCGTGCAGGTGGACGTCTAGGCCCATCGCGCCGAGGAAGAGGCCGGTCAGACCGCCCACCAGGAAGAGGCCTATGAACCCGATCACCCAGTAGGTGGGCGATTCCCAGGTGATCGACCCCTTGTACATGGTCGCCGCCCAGTTGAAGGTTTTCACGGCCGAAGGCACGGCGACGATCATCGTGATGATCGAGAACACCAGTCCGGCGTAGATGGACTGGCTGCTCACGAACATGTGGTGGCCCCAGACGAGGAAGCCGATGATGGCGATCGCCAAGCTCGAATAGGCCACGACGCTGTAGCCGAAGATCTGTTTGCGCGAGACCGCGGCCACCAGTTCGCTGATGACGCCCATGCCAGGCAGGATCATGATGTAAACGGCCGGGTGCGAGTAGAACCAGAAGAGGTGCTGGAACAGGACAGGGTCGCCGCCCACGCGCGGGTCAAAGATGGCGAAGCCGAGCGCACGCTCGGCGCCGACGAGCAGAATGGTGATGGCCACCACCGGCGTGCCCAGGATCATGACCAGGCTTGTGGCGTACATGGCCCAGAGGAACAGCGGCATCCGGAACCACGTGAGGCCGGGCGCGCGCATGCGGTGCACGGTCACGATGAAATTGAACCCGGTCAGAATGGACGAGAAGCCCGCGATGAACACGCCGAGCGCGGCCAGCGTCACGTTCGTGTTCGACGCCATCGAGCTGTAGGGCGTGTAGAACGTCCAGCCGGTGTCCACGCCGCCCATGAACACGGCGCCGAGCGTGAGCATCGCGCCGATCAGGTACAGATACCAGCTCAGCAGGTTGATTCTGGGAAATGCCAGGTCCTTGGCGCCGCACATGATCGGCACCAGGAAGTTGCCGAGTGTGGCTGGAATCGACGGAATCAGAAAGAAGAAGATCATCACGACGCCGTGCAGCGTGAAGACCTTGTTGTAGAGGTCGGCCGTGAACAGGTCTCCGGCGGGCGTCAGCAGTTCCGCGCGGATACCGGCCGCAAACAAGCCGCCGATCATGAAGAAGACCGTGATCGAGATCAGGTACAGGATCGCGATGCGTTTGTGGTCCTTGGTCAGCAACCACGACGCGATCCCGTGGGGCGCATCCAGATAACTGCCCGAATTATTTCCAGCGTGAGTCATAACGATCCTTGCGCCCTATTGCCTGCCCGGTTGGCCTGCCGCCGCCGGAGCTCCGGCGGCCGGGGCGGCCGCTGGCGCCTTCAGTGTCTTGATATAGGCGATGAGCTGAAGCAGATTCTCTTCGCTCACCGTGCCCTGGAACGTCGGCATGATCGGCTGGTAGCCCAGCACGATCTTCGCCTGCGGATTCATGATGGATTCCCGCAGGTAGTTTTCATCAGCCACCACTTTGCGGCCGTCCATCAATTGAACGGTTGACCCGAAGACGCCCGCCAGCAGAGGACCACGGCCCGACGTGTCGGTCTTGTGGCACGTGATGCATGCAAGCTGCGTGAACAACCGCTCGCCGTTTTCGACTGCGGTGCCCGTGGTGCGGCCGCCCGCAAGCCACGCTTCGTAGTCGTGTTCCTCCATCGCGATGACCTGGCCGATCATGCCGGAGTGCTGCGTGCCGCAATATTCGGCGCAGAAGATATGGTAGGTGCCCGCCTTCGTCGCCTTAAACCACATCGTCGTCAGCTTGCCCGGCACGGCGTCCATCTTCACGCGGAACGCGGGGATGTAGTAGTCGTGCAGCACGTCCTCGGAGCCCAGTGTGATGCGCACGTTGCGGTTGATGGGCACGTGGAGTTCGTTGATTTCGCGCACGCCTTCGGGATGCTGCACTTTCCACATCCACTGCTTGCCGACCACGAACACTTCCATCGAGTCCGCCGGCGGACGCGCCAGGCGGAAGTAGAGGTCGGCACCCCAGAAGAACATCACCATCGCGAGCACGAAGGGGATGACCGTCCAGACCAGTTCCAGGACAATCGAGCCGTGGATGTCGTGCCCCACTTCGTCTGGATGGCGCCGCCGGTACTTGATGGCAAAGTACACCACAGCCGCCGACACCAGGATGGCGAAGAACGAGCTGACCGCCAGAATGAAGAAATACAGGAGGTCGACGTCACTCGCGATTGAGGACGCGGCCTCCGGGAACAGAGGAAAACTGCTCTGCATTACCGAATACCCGTTGCGGTGGACGCCACCGCGCTGTTCTGCCGACGATCGCGCCGCAGGTGCACCACAAGAAAAGCCATCAGGCCGAGCAAGGTCAGCACGCCGCCCAGACGCACGAACGTCATAATTGCCACGCTGTATTTGCCCGTGGCGGGGTCGTAGTGGAAACAGTAGAGCAGCGCCTGATCCACCAGCGTGCCAATCTTGCCTTCGCCGGCCGACACCATGGCAAACCGGAAGTCCATGGGCGCAAATTCAACGCCGTAGAGATACTTGGACACGTAGCCCTTCGGCGTCAGGACCGTGACAGCCGCCGGATGGGCGTACTGATCAATCGCCTCGTCGTAGGCGTAGCGGAACCCGACGGCGTCGGCGAGTGTGTCGATCTCGGCCTGACGGCCGGTCAGGAAGTGAATGCCGGCTTCGCCGGTCGGCCGCTGGTAGTGCTTGAGGTAGCTGGCCTTCTTCGCCCGCGCCATCGCCGGCGTCTCGCCCGGGTCAAAACTCACCACGATGATATCGAAGTCGCGGCCGGCGTCGAGCTTGAGCGGCTCAAGCGACGAAAACAACCCGTTGAGCACCTGCGTGCACAGCATCGGGCACTCGTAGTACACGAGCGCGAGCACGGCGGGACGCGCGCCGAAGTATTGGCTGAGCGTCACGTTCTTGCCGGCCTCGTCCACAAACGTCAGGTCCAGAGGCACAGGTAAATCGAGTTTCTGGTCGATGCGGACGTCGGTCAGAATCGGGAGCGGCGCCATGGCCGGCTGGCCTGGGGCGCTCGAGCCTGGCGCTGAACGCTGGGCCGCCGGAGACACCACAGCGACCACGGCCATCAGGGCCGTCACACACACGAGGCGAAATCCCCGAGGGCTGTGCATCACCGGGACTCCCGCACGGCAATGCCGCGCTCAAGGAGCAGGGCTTTCGCACGATCGATGGGCAGCCGCACGATGCCGGCGTTCTGATCCACCCATCCGTACGTGGTCAGGATCTCTTCTTCGTGTGACCGGAACTTCTGGAGGTTGATGGGCTCGTTGACGAGCAGGCTCGGCACGGGCGCCGTGCTGCCGCCCACCACACGGCCGTCCACGATCGTCGGCTGCACGGGCGGGGCCGCGAGCGGCGAACGCGTGGCGTCATTGGCCACCGCGCGCGACTCCATCCACTTGAACATCCCCACGACGAACGCGTAGCAGAACAGCGTGATGATCGTGAGAATGATCACCGACCACGCCAGCCCCTTGTACGAGATGCCGTCGCCTTCGGTCCGCACGTCCTCGGAGTGGAGGTGATTAATGTCCTTCACTGATCACAGACTCCTTGAAATACGGATCGTGCGCCGGGACCAGAGCCCGGCTGCCCAGGTTACTGTAGAAGAGGAACAACCACGGCAGCGACATGCCGGCCACCATCGCAAAGTCGAGCCAGTGTCCGGTGGACTCGTGCCGGAAGACCGGACCCACCGTCCACACCAGATCCACCACCCGCATGAATAGGATGAACAGCGCGACGTACGACAATGTGCGGCCGTGCCGCTTCAGGTCACGCGAGAGCAGCAAGACAAAGGGTGCCACGAAATGGCCGACCAGAACGAATACCGCCCACGGACCCCAGTGGCCGCGCAGGCGTTCGATGTACCACGGAATTTCTTCGGGCAGGTTGGCCGACCAGATGATGAGCAACTGCGACACGTTGAAGTACGCCCACAACATGACGAAGGCCAGCATCAACTTGCCATAGTCATGAAACCGTTCGGCGTTCGTCACGTCGGAAATCGGTTTCGCGTGTGACAGCGCCTGCAGTGTCAGAATCGTGAACGCGATCGTCGCCAGGCACTGCCCGCCAACCGTCAACACGCCGAAAATCGTCGAGTAGAAGTGCGGGTCGAGCGACATCACCCAGTCCACGCTCATGAACGTGACCGACAGCATGAACAGGACCAGGCCCGGGCCCGACAATACGCGGAAGCGCCGGTCCATGCGCCCGGGCTCGAGTGGCGCGGATTCATCCTGCGCCTTCGACCATTTGCTCAGCGTGAACGCCAGGGCCATCCAGACCACGAAATACAGCACGGCGCGGACATAGAAGAAGTTGACGTTGAGGTACGCCTGCTTCGTCACCAGGATGGCGTCGTTCGCGGCTTCAGGACGCGCCCAGAGGTACAGCGTCTGCATGTTCATCGCGATCGGCAGGAACAACACGGCCATCAACGGCAGCGTTCGGGTGGCCGCCTCGAAGATGCGCCGACCCACCAGGCCCCACGCGCCGCCGCTCAGGTGCTGGATCATCAGCAGGGCCAGCGATCCCAGCGTGAGCCCAAGCCAGAACATGTACGCAATGAGGTACGACTGGAGGAACTGCGACCAGTCCACCATGAAAAACCCGGCCGCGCAGGCGGCTGCGCCCACGCCACCAAAGAGCAACGCCCTGGTGCTCAGCCGGCTGAGGTCGGCGGTGGGACGCTCCTTGAGCATCTGCGCCGGGTTCAACTCACTCGTCATCGATGAATCTCCACGGGAGCCTTGGCCGCCGGCTCACCCTTCAGCAATCGCGCCAGGGCGTCGGCCGGCATGTCGGCCGTGGTCGCCGTGCGGCTCAGCTGCAGTGCGCGCACATACGCGACGATCTTCCAGCGGTCTTCCACGGGAATCTGCGTGCGGTAGTCGGGCATCACGCCAAACCCGTTCGTGATGACGTCGTAGAAGTAGCCCACAGGCGCCAGCTTCAGGCGATCGATGTGCATGGACTGCGCCTGGCGATACCCGCGCTGCACCACCATGCCGTTCCCCTCACCGGTGCGGCCGTGGCAGGGCGCGCAATACACGTTGTAGCGATCCTGGCCGCGGTCGAGCTCTACGTGCGTAATGGCGAACGGGAACGCCGTGACCGGCAGGCCGTCCGGCCCCTTGCCCGTATGCAGAAACGCATCGTCATTCAACTGGCCGCGCGGCACGGTGCCCGGCACGAGCGGCCGCACCGAGCTGCCGTTGGTGAACAGGTCCGACGCCTCGAGCGGGTCGTAGCGCGGCGCGTCGTGCATGTCCTGACGACAGCCGGCGGCCGTAAGCAGCAACACGCCGAGCGCGGCAGTCCAGCGGCCCATGGGTCTCTTTCTCGACTTAGTGATCAACGGGCACCACCTCACGCGGGTGCAGGCTCGCCAGGAATGCGGCAGTCTGCCCGGCGTCGAACTTCGGGTCTGTGGCTTCGATGGCGAGGAAAAACGCCGACGAGCTGGCCAATGAAAAACGGGCGGTATTAAACACGGGATGGTAGGGCTGCGGCAGCCCGTTGAGCACAATCATCGAGATGCCCGCGGAAAACGCCGCGAACAGGATGGTCAGCTCAAAGGTCACAGGAATGAACGACACCCACGAGTGGAGCGGCCGCCCGCCGATGTTCATCGGATAGGCAATCACCGACGTCCAGTACTGCAGGCCGTAGCCGGCGAGCATGCCGGCGATGCCTCCGGCCAGCACAAACGGCGCAACTTTGCGTTCCTTCATGCCGAGCGCTTCAGCCAGACCGTGAATGGGCATGGGCGAATAGGCGTCGGTGCGCGTGTAACCCGCGCTGCGCACTTTGTGCGCGGCATCAAGCAGCGCCTGAGCCGAGTCGAACTCGGCCATCAGGCCGTGAAGGGGTGATTCGATCGTTGCCTGGTGGGCCATCAGTGCGCCTCCCCCTCTGGCTTCGATTTCGTGGAGGCCTCAGGCAGCAACGTGCGCATTTCGAAAATGGAGATCATCGGCAGGATTCGCACGAACAGGAACATGAGCGTGGTAAACAACCCGATGGTGCCGAAAAAGGTCATGAAGTCCCAGCGCGTCGGACTGTAGGGCGCCCACGACGACGGGAGGAAGTCCTGGCTGAGGCTGGTCACGATGATGACGAAGCGCTCAAGCCACATGCCGACGTTCACGAACATCGCCACGGTAAAGAGCACCGCGATGTTGCGGCGGAATTTCTTGATCCAGAGCAACTGCGGCACAAGGAAGTTGCACACCAGCAGCGCCGGGTACGCCCAGGGGTAATACCCGTCGAACATGCGCAGGCGCAGCATCTCGCGTTCGTAGAGGTTACCGCTGTACCACCCAAAGAACGCTTCGCACACGTAGCCATACACCACGATCAGGCCGGTCACCAGGGTGACCTTGGCCATGTTCTCAAGGTGACGCATGGTGATGAAGTCGTGGAGCTTGTAGATGGCCCGCAGTGGAATGGCGAGCGTGAGCACCATCGCGAAGCCGGCATACACGGCGCCGGCGACGAAGTACGGCGGGAAAATAGTGGCGTGCCAACCCGGCAGGTTCGACACGGCGAAGTCGAAGCTCACCACGGTGTGCACAGACAGCACGAGCGGCGTTGAGAGACCGGCGAGGATGAGGTACGCCGTTTCATAGCGGTACCAGTGGCGCGCAGAGCCGCGCCATCCCATGGCCAGCACGCCGTAGATCTTCTTGACGATGGGTTTGGCGGCCTTGTCGCGGAACGTCGCGAGGTCGGGAATCAGGCCGATGTACCAGAACAGCAGCGAGACCGAGCCGTAGGTGGAAACGGCGAAGACGTCCCAGATCAGCGGGCTGCGGAAGTTTGGCCAGAGCCCCATCACGTTCGGGTACGGCAGCAGCCAGTAGACCGCCAGCCACGGACGGCCGGTGTGGAAGAGGGGGAAGAGCATGGCGCAGGCCACCGCAAACAACGTCATCGCTTCCGCGAAACGGTTGATCGAGGTGCGCCAGTCCTGTTTGAAGAGCAGAAGGATCGCCGAAATCAGCGTGCCGGCGTGGCCGATGCCGATCCACCAGACGAAGTTGATGATGTCGAAGGCCCAGCCGACCGGAATGTTATTGCCCCAGATGCCGATGCCCTTCATCAGCAGGTACCCGAGCGACACCATCAGGCCCATCAGCAGCGTGAACCCGACGGCCATGAACACGAACCAGGCGGTGGGCGTGTTCTTGGTCAGGACCAGCGCGGTCAGCTTGTCCGTAATACTGACGTAGCTGTAGCCGGGTGTGATGATCGGCAAGGCACCGAGCGGGTCTTGCTTGTCCTTCTGGCTGACGTCCACCGACTCTCTCCGTTCGTGCGGTCTTTAATGACTGGAATTCTTGGTGCCGGCCGGCGTCTCGCTCGGAAGCGCCGGATTCGGGTTGCGTACCACTGCCAGATAGGTCGTCCTCGGACGGCTCCCCAGATCCTCAAGCAGTCCGTAGTTGCGATCCTGCGCGGCCAGCTTCGACACCTGGCTGTCGGGCATGTTCAGGTCGCCAAACACGATGGCTTCAGCCGGGCATGCCTGCTGGCACGCCGTCTGAATCTCGCCGTCGGCGATCGGCCGCTCGGCCGTCTTCGCATCGATGCGCGCGTGGTTGATGCGCTGCACGCAATACGTGCACTTCTCCATCACGCCGCGGCTGCGGATGGTCACGTCGGGGTTGCGCTGCGCTTTCAGCTCCGGCGTCGTGAAGTCGGAGTAGAGCATGAAGTTGAAACGGCGCACCTTGTACGGGCAGTTGTTCGAGCAGTAGCGCGTACCGACACAGCGGTTGTAGACCATGTCGTTCAGGCCTTCGTCGCTGTGCACCGTGGCGGCCACCGGGCACACCACTTCGCACGGTGCGTTCTCACACTGCTGGCACGGGAGCGGCTGGTGATACGTGCCCGTCGGCGACGCGACGTCGCCCTCGAAGTACGTGTCCACGCGAATCCAGTGCATCTCGCGGCTGCGCTTGACCTGGTCTTTGCCCACGACGGGGATGTTGTTCTCGGCCACACACGCGGCAATACACACGCCGCACCCGGTGCAGGCGTTCAGATCGATCGCCATGCCCCACTTGTTGCCGTTGTATTCGCGCGGCGGATACAGCGACAGTTCGGGGTCGGGCGTGTGGCCCATGTGTTTGACGATCGTCGGATCGGCCTGGAAGGCTGCGGCGTCCACGATGCGCACCGGGTTGCGGCCTTCCATCGCGAAGTGCGACTGCGTGGACGCGAGTGTGTGCGTCTCACCCGTGCGCACAAGCGACCCACCCTGGGTGAACCACGGCGCCTGCGCCGTGCGAATCACAAACGGGTCGGATCCAATGTTCGAGCCCACACGGCCGGCCTTGCGGCGCCCATACCCGAAATGCACCACCAGCACATCGTCAGCCGTGCCGGGCATCACCCAGACGGGCATCTTGACGGTGCGGCCGTTGCTCGTGATTTCGATGACGTCTTCGTTCTTGAGGTGGTGCGCTTCGGCCGTGGTGTAGCTGACGTACACGGCGTTGTCCCACGTCAGTTTCGACAGGGGCTTCGGCAGTTCCTGCAGCCAGCCATTGTTGGCGTAGCGGCCGTCGAGAACGGTCGGGTCGGCCCGGAAGACAATCTCGAGACCGGTCGCGGGCGAGGTGGCCTCTTCGAATGAGGAATTCGCCGGAGCCACGGGCAGCGTCGCGCCTTCGCGCATCAGCGAGGTGCTGGCGATGAAACCGTCGTGCAACGCTGCGCGCCAAAAGGCATCCACCGTCGCGTACGGCGCGCCGGCCGCATCGGTAAAACTACCAGTGGCAAACGTTCGGGTCCAGTAATCCTTCACCAGTTCCACTGGCGATCGGCCGGGGGCGCCATTCAGCGCCGAGAGAAGTTCCACGGCCTGACGACCGTCGTAGAGGGGCGCAATCAGCGGCTGCTGAAGAGTGATGGTGCCGTCGAACGCGCGCGCATCACCCCACGACTCAAGAAAGTGGGCTTCAGGTACGTGCCAGTCGCACAGCTCAGCGGTCTCGTCGTAATAGAGACCCAGGTGGATGCGCGTGCCGACTTTGGCGAGCGCGTCCGAGAATCCGATATCCCCTGGTGTGGTGAACACGGGGTTGCCACCAAGAATCAGCAGCACGTCCACCTTGCTCGCGCTCATGTCGGCCACAAGCGCCGACAGTGACGCCGCGCCATCGGCCGGCGTGGCGGCGACGGGCGCGGTGTAAACCACCGTGGTGCCAATGTTGCCGAGCGCCTCATTCATGGCGCGGGCCAGCGCGTGGACCGACGCGGGCTGATGGGGTCCGGCGACCACGACCGAGCGGCCGCGGTGATCCATCAGATCTTTGGCCATGACCGGCAGGACCTTCTGCACGGCGGCCGAAAGCGTGCCCGCCGCCGGCGCCGCAACGCCAACCGCGCTCGCGAGTGCCGCGGCAATGCTGTGCACGTCGCGTGCCTTCACGGCCAGACGATGGGCCGCCTTGGTGCCTGTCAGGGTGGGGACGGGCTCAACGACGTAGAGGCGGTTCTGCTGATCCTTGGGAGTGCCGATCCGGCGGCGCGACGAAAAGTCTTTCGTGTAGCGCACCGAGGCCGGGCCGAATCCGAGGAAGTCGGCGTCGAGCGAGACCACGATGTCGGCGTTCTTGAACTGATAGAGCGGCGTCGCGGTGGGCGCGCCACCCTGCACCGTGCCGTACACCGCGTCCCACTGGTGCCACTTCGCGCCCGGCATCGCGGTCAACAGCGTCTGCATCTGTTCGACCAGCGTGGGCGAGGTGAGCGGTTCGGTCAGGATGCGCAGACCGGCGCCCGAGAGCGCTTTCTGCGTGTTGAGGACCGCCTGAAGGGCCGTGGTGAAGCCGGCCCAGGTCTTGGTGTCGCCGCGGTACCGCAGCGTGCGCGACCGGTCGGGATCGTAGAGACCGAGCACAGCCGCCTGGCCAAAGATATCCGTTGCGCCGAGGCTGGCAGGGTGCTGTGGATTGCCTTCGAGTTTCGTGGGACGGCCCAGGTGGTTCTCGGCCAGCAGCGGCATGCCGAAACCGCCGGCGGTCATCGACGTGGCGAAGAAGATCGGCCGGCCGGGAATCACTTCCTCGGGCTGGCGGACGTAAGGAACGATCAGTTCGTCGGGTTGACGAGTGCAGGCGCTGACGCCGGCCAGGGCGAGCGATGCGCCCATCAGCTTCAGGAACTGACGCCGGCCCGCCGGGTCGTTGAACTCGGATGCCTGCGAGGGAAATTCCCGGGCGACAAAGTCCTGAAACTCTGCAGTGTTGGCCAGTTCGTCGAGGCTGCGCCAGTAGGCGGGACCGTCGGGAGTGGTCGGGCTCGCAAGACGTGTACGGATGTCAGCGTAAGTCATCGGTGGCAAACCGAGCAGCTTGTCATGTGTTCGATCCCGGCAACGTTGTATTCCTTCTTGAGCCGCAGACCGAGTTCGATCTGGTTGGCCGGCGCTTCATAGGCCATGTTGAAGACCTCGGCCCGCGGGCGCAGGAACTTCTCAGGCTCGCGGTGGCACGCCAGGCACCATTCCATTTGCATGGAGGTGGCCTGCGTGATGAGCGGCATCTTGTCCACAGGGCCGTGGCACGTGGCGCATCCCACGCCCTGCTTCACGTGAATCTGGTGGTTGAAGTAGACAAAATCGGGAAGGTCGGTCACGCGCTTCCACTTCATGGGCGTGTCGTCTCGGAAACTCGCCCTGACGGGTTCAAGAATCGGTGCCGTAGCCCAAATCTGCGAGTGGCAGTTGATGCACGTCTTGGTTGGCGGGATACCCGCGAACGAAGACTTCTCCACCGACGTATGACAGTAACGGCAGTCTAGGCCGATGCCGCCCACGTGGTGGGCATGGCTGAACTGAATGGGCTGCTCGACGTACTCGCTCTGTTTGGTGAGCCACGATGAACGCATCAACGTGAATCCCACCCATCCGAGGAACAGGACGAGGGTCAGCACCGCAAAGAGGCTCGACCGGACGGCAGCGTTGGCGCTTTTTGGAAAAATCTGGCTCATAGGGCTGCGATTCGCCCCTAGCCTACTCGATCAAAATTTGAATACACACAAACAGCGCCGGGGCTCGTTTTCGGGCGACAATGGCGGCGCAAGATCGTGTGTTTTCCTTCGAACGAACGTCCCGGACGGGCGGAGAGTCCGGGGCGCGACATCTATAATGTGAAAGCTTTCACAAGCCTGTCAACCCCGTCCAAAGAGGTCCGAGTTTGCCCATGAGTGCCATCGCCATTCATAACGTCTCAAAGCGATTCGGAGAACACCAGGCCGTCAACGGCGTTTCCCTGACCGTGCCCGAAGGCTCGATCTACGGCTTTATCGGGCCAAACGGGTCGGGAAAGCCGATGGCCGAGGTCGACGTGGCCATCAAAGACGGGCTTGGCCGCCTCCAACTCGGCGATTGGGCCGACAAAAAAGGTCGAGACGCTCTCAAAAGGCCTGGCCCAGAAGGTTCAGTTCATCGCGGCCGTGGTCTCGAGCCCGAAACGCTGCCTGAGCTGCTGAAGTGGATTCGAGCGTAGCCCTTGCCGCCTGGTGCTTCGCGACGGTCGGCCACTTCCTGCTGACCGCGCGATCGGTGAACCGGGCGGACTCGTCGCTGTCGCGCGACGAGCGCTGGTTTCGAACGATGGTCGCCGGCATCGCCGGTCTATCGATCGTTCTCCACTTTCTGTCGGCCGCCAGCGCCCTCACACTCACCCGCACCATCGTCATTCTTGCGGTAGGTCATGGGTGCATGGCCTGGCGCATGAGAGGCAATGCCGTCACAACCGAAGTGCCCCCGACAGACGACGGCGTCTCACGCGCGCTTGAGTTCGCGGCCATCCTCACGCTGGTCGCGGTGGTGGCGCAATGGATCCTCATAGGTGTGCCTACGCTCGAAGTGAGCGGCACCGATGCTGCGCATTATCACGTGCCCAATGCCATCAATCTCGCGTTAGGGTCGAGTCTCTTCGCGCTGCCGCCGACGCCACATCTGTACCCGATGGGGTCGAGCATGCTCGCGGCATGGTTCATCCTGCCGCTGAACACGACACTGCTCACCGACGTGGTGATGGTGTTGCCGTTCCTGCTGCTCGTGTCCTCGGTGGGATATCTGTTCCGTCAGCTTACGGGGCTGTCGGGCCTTGCGTGGGCGACGTGGGCGACGCTTGCCTTGTTTGGCACGCGGCTGTTTCGTTATGCCGGCCTGATGTCGGCTGATCTTTTTTTCGCGGCATCGGCAGTAGCGCTTGCGGTGGCGCTCTTGGCGCCGGTGATGCGGCGGCGGCTAACGTCGATGGACGTGTGGCTGATTGCCATGTGTACCGGATTACTTCTGGGAACGAAGGTGACCGGCGTGCCGGTGGCCGGGCTCCTGGGTTTGCCGGCCGTTGTCGCGCTGGTCCTTCAGCGCATGCGGGGACGCACGACGCCGTCGGGAGCGCACGAACGCCTGTCGGTGCTGGTCTGGGTTGGCGCAACGGTGGCGATGCTTGGCGCGGGCGGCATCTGGCTTGTGCGCAACTGGTGGGTGTGGGATTCGCTGTTTCCGGGCGTGACGTTGGGGGCGTCGATGTACTTGTCGGTGCTGGGCGACATGAAGGAGACCAGCAACTACGACCTCTGGGGGGGGGCACGCTACTTCACTGAAATCTGGTTGAGCCGCTGGTATCTGTTCGTCATCGCTGGAATGTGGCTGGTGCCGCTCGACGCGATCGTGAGCAAGCTCCGCGGCGCGTCGTCATCCCTGGTGCAAGCCCGCGTGTGGTCCTTTATGATCATTGCCGTCACTGGCGCCGTGATGATCTGGGTGCTGATGGGCGCGCCGTGGACCAGCCTCGAATGGACGCGGGGTCTGTCGCTTCGCTACGCGATGCCGTGGGTGGTGTTTTTCCCGCTCGTCGCGTGGGTCGGCCTGTTTCCAACTTCGTTCCCCTGGTACCGGCGCACGCCCGTGGCCGGTGTGACGGGGCTTCTGATTGCTGGTGGCAGCCTGGCCATTCTGGCCGGTGAACCCGAGCCACCGTTCCCGCCGCTGCCAGCGTTCCAGGCTGCGGCAGCTGCGCTGCTGGTGTGGCTGATTGTACTGGCAGCGACCAGCCGCTCCCGCGCGATGTCCGCTACGGCTGCAGTAGTCGTTGTTGCCGGTTCGATCGGTTTCGGCGTCTGGGCGCGCGACGCGAACGCCCGTGGCGTTGTGGAACGCACTGCGGCGATGACGAACTGGCCGCAGTCGAAAGAGGAGCGGGTGTACGACGCTGCGCTACAAAGTGAGGCGCGCGACGGCGTCACATGCACTGCCGGGCGACGGTTCTTCGCCACCACGCGGTTCAATCTGCCGATGGCCCTGCAGGACGTGCGCCTGACGAACTTCGTGTACTACGCGGCACGGGACGTCACAGTCACGGCAGCGGTGCGGCCGGCCATGGGCCCCTGCGACTACATCATCACGGACGCCGGGATCATGGACACGACCAAGGGCGCAAACCTGCACGTCGCCCTGAGCGGCTCGGCTACACTGTCGGAAGCCGCCAGAATTGACGGGATCAGACTGCTCATTCGCCGGTGACGAACCCGCCCGGCCGGGCTACGTATAAAATTGAGACTTATGAAAAAACACTCCCTGCCGCTCCTGCTGACGTTCCTTCTCGCTCCCGCGCTGGCCACTGTTGCAGCTGCGCAAACTGTTGACGAAATCGTTGAGAAGCACCTGACGGCCATGGGCGGCCGCGACGCCCTTGGCAAGCTGACCACACGCAAGGCGACCGGAATGATCACCATTACGACGCCGAACGGGGACCTGAGTGGCCCTGTCGAGCTCTATTCGAAAGCGCCCAACAAGACGCGAGCGGTCATGTCATTGGACCTGTCGGCGCTGGGCGTGGCCGAAAAAATGACGCTTGACCAGAAGTTCGACGGCACTGCAGGCTGGGCGCTGAACTCGCTGGAAGGCGACAACGAGATCACGGGCAATCAGCTGGACAACATGAAGAACAGCGTGTTCCCCAGCCAGTTGCTCAACTACAAGGAAACGGGCCTGAAGGTCGAGCTCCTGCCACGGGAAACACTCGCGGGCAAGAGCGTCATTGTCCTGCTCGTCACGCCAAAGGTTGGATCGGTGGCCCGCGTGTTTATGGACGCCGAGTCGTTCCTGGTCGTGCGGACAACAGCGAAGGTCAACGTGCCCCAAGCGGGCGGCGACATGGAACAGACCGCTGATCTCTCGGACTATCGCGCGATCGATGGTGTCAAAGTCCCGCTCATGACGGTGAACTCAACGCCGATTCAGACAGTGACCATCAAGCTCGACACCGTCGCGCACAACGTCATCATCGACAACGCCATGTTCAGCTTGGTGAAGTAGCCGCTATTTGATGACGACGTTGACGTTGAAGCGGCGGTAGTTGCTGTAGGTGGAGTGCGCCAGGATCTTCTCGGCCAGACGGCCGGCGCTGTGTTCGTAGTTCTCCGTCAGTGACGCCGGCAACCAGAGACCTAGTTTCTGGTTCTCGGAAAAGACCGTGGTCAGTGTGCCGGTGGTCTTGCCGTCCTTCAATGTGATGGACGTGCGAAGCAGGCGCCCGGTCGTCGCGTCGATGACCAGCTCGCCCTTCGCGAAGATCTGACTGCCGTCGGCACCGCGCACGAGCGTAGGTGCCTCGCGCTCGGTGAACGTGATCGTCACCATCGGGCCGATGGCCGACGGCTCCACGCGGCGCCGCTCGAACTTGAAGCGGTCGCGATGTCTGTCATCGAGAATCACGAGCGCCAGCATCGGATCGTTGACGTTCCTCGAGATGGACCCGATGTTGTAGCGCGCGTTGCGGTCGGCCAGTTGGCGGCCGATACGCGCGAAGGATGCCTTCGTCAGCAGCTCGCGCAGGTTGTCGCGCTTCTCGAGGGGCACACCGTCCACGATGGCGATGTCGCGCACCCCCACCCAGCCGCCTTCGGTCGGCAGATACGTCAGGAAGAACTCGCCGGACGTTTCACGGTGCGCGGCGCGACTCCCACGTTCGTCCAGCACGTCCTGGATGGTGGCCTCGTCACACAGGACGAACTGCAGCGCCTCTTTGTATTCCTTGAGATAGGCTGCGGCCTTTGCGATGACTGCGCGTGCGGAGGTATCCGCCGGGGGGACCGCCACGGGGGTCGGCGCATGCTGGACCGTCGGCGCCACAATCGCGCACGCCAGCAGCCACCCACACACGATTCGCATCATCAGAACGTCAGGCCGCCGCCAAAATTCACCCGGGTGCCCGCGCCCCGGCCATGCGCCACCGACAGGCTCACGCGAAATACCGTGGCCGTCATCCACACGCTGCCGCCGATGCCGATCTGATTCACTTGTTCCCTCAGCCGCTGGCCGAAGTCGTAGGCCACGCCGGTGTCCACAAACACGCTGAGGCCGAGCCGCGCCACCGAGATCGGCGACGAGATGGGGACAAGCAGTTCCGCAGACCCGGCGAGGACGATGTCGCCGACGAAGGCGCCGGTTTCAAATCCTCGGAGGCTGGACCAGCCGCCAAGCAACGGCTTGAGGTAGGCAGGCTGCGGCCCATTGGCGCCCTGCCGCAGCACGCGCACGGCCAGAACACTTTGTCCGAGAAGCCCGAGGTATCCCCTGCCGTCAAGATTCGTTCGTTGCAGGGACGCACCACTGGTGAACGACATTCGTTCCCACGCCGCTGTGGCGAACACGGCGTTGCGCGGATACGCCGGATCGAGCCTCGTGTCGAGCGTCACATCGGCGCCCACCGTCGTCATCTCGCTGGAGATGGGCCCGAACGTGACGGTTTGCCACCCGAGCGTGCTTCCCACCCGGATGCTGTCGAACGCGCGTTCACCTCGCACCCACACCCGCCCCCGGTCGTCCTCTTCATCAAACGCCGGATTGGTGCGGCGTTGGATGGCCGCGCCAATCTCAACCCGCGTGATGGGCCCCGAGACGAAGTTTTTTTCGATCTCCACACCCGCGCGCCTCGTTCCGCCCCATGAGAGCGGAACGGAAAGGCGGCTGCGGTCACCCAGCACATTGGCAATCGACGACGTGACGCCGTACGTCAGACCGTACCCGTCCTCGGCGTTGAGGATCGGCAGGTACATCAGTTTGCTGAAGACGCTGCGGCGTTTGATGACCGCGATGTCCTCGCCATCGGGGCCCTCCTCGAAGTCCACGCGCACCGCGCCTTCGTTCACGACGATGATGAGGGCGATTTTGCTGGGGTCTGCGATCGAGGCGAATCGTTTCAGCACGTCGACGTCTTCGAACTTGCCGGACGCCCTGAGCTTCTTGCGCACCTGCATAACGGTATCGGCCGTCACGGGCGCGCCGATCGCGATGCCGGCCAGGGCGATGATCTCGGTGTCGGGCGTCAGGTGATTGCCGTGTACCCGAATCTCGGCGACTACCTCGCCTGGCTGAGCGGGCGCGGCCTGCGCGAACAGCGCAAACGTCAGCGACGCCGCAAGCGCCAATGCTGTCACTTGATCCTCGCCGTGGTGGTTGCGAGTTTGTAGTTGTGGTAGTTCAGGCGGTAGCGCGCGTCCATCTCGCCAACCGCCAGCATCGCGGAGAAAAACATCTCCACGTCTTTCGGCAGCCACACCTCGGGGAACGGCATGTGCATGTTCATGGTGGCGCGCACGTCGGTGAAACGCGCGAGCCAGGCCGCCGGCAGGAAGTCGAGGTTCACGTTGTGGAAGTCGTACTTGACGATCTGGTGCGCCGACGGCTCAATCCACAACGTGACCATTGAGACCTTGTTGAGCATCTTCTCGAGGGCGGCGTCGTAGTTATCGTCCTTGAGCTTCTGCCCATTATTGCGGCGATGCTCGCGGGAGTTCTGCTCTTTTGAAAACAGCTTTGCCGGGTAGTACTCCACCTTCAACACTTCCCGTCCGTCAAGCGTCTCCTTGCCGACAAACGCGTATTTGCCTTCCTCGAACTTGAACTTCAGGAAGTAGGCGGACGAGATGAACTCGGGCTCGCGCGACTGGCGAATGAGGCTCTGGGCATCCATCGGCGTGGCCTTTTCCACCGGCTCCTCCTTGGAGGTCCGCCGTTTCTCACGGCCCTGCTCGCGTTTCAGGAACCTGTCTTCATAGGCGCGGCGCTCTTCGTCAGGGATTGCCACCCCGTTGGCCCGGACCGGGCTGCGGACAAAGAACCCGTCCCGCACATACCAGGTGTAGTCGCGGCGGTCGCCCCACAGCGGCACCTTGCCGGGCCCGCGGAGTTCGAACTGCTCGCGCTCGTCGAGGATGTACTGCTGGAACTTCTTCCAGTTGTCGTCGCGTTTGACGACCACCTGTTTCATGAATGCGTCGAGGTCACTCTGCGGCGGCGCGGTGGCCACTTCCCGGCCCAACGCACCCGCCACAACCAACGCGACGACCACCCATAACCGTTGTGCCACCCAACCCTCCATCCCCCCCATTCTGCCTTGCGGGCGGGGTCTGGATGGTAAATACGATGGTCAGCGAAAAATGGCTGTGGAACCCGGCACCCCAACAGGATTTTCACCATGAAGGGCATGAAGGTCCATGAAGGCGCACCGGCGGAGCCGGGCCCTCAACCGGCGCGCTTATGACAGTTTGTCCTTGGTGCAACCTCCATGGAGCTTCATGGAGCTTCATGGTGGAGAGGTCTTACAGCAGCAGGGCTTCGACGCGGTGCGCGTGGACGATGTCGTCGCAGGGCGACCAGCGGAAGATCGTGAAGCGGCCATCCTGCGAGGCGACCAGGGCGACTGACTGCGGCTGGTCCTGCGCGAACTGTGCGGCCGAGAGGTGGCGGGTGCCGCCCAATTGGGACGGCGCCATCACGGAGGGCTCGCGATCACGAATCGGCTCGGACACGAGGACGCGTTCCACCGGCGGGCGCGAGCGACGCCTGGTGATCTTCGCGCCGAATGCCACCAGCTCGTTGGCGGTCGTCATGATCGTGGCGCCGTCGACGGCCGTGAGGCCGGCAATCGCGTCAACCGCGCGCCGCAGGTCGTCCTGCCACTCGTGGGTGCGACGCTCCTCGTGTTCGCGATTCATCAGATCCGCGAGTTCGGTGAACTTTGGGGCGACGGCATAGATGGCCGGCTCCACAATCGATTCGCGCCAATGGTCGTCACTTTCCGGGACGATCAGCAGAGCGCCGCCGCGGCGATGGGCGCGCATGGAGGCCGCGAGATGCACCAGCAGGTTGACCGACTCGCCGCTGGCCGTCACTTCGTTCTGGCCCAGCAGCGATTTGAGAAGGCCGGGGCACTCGGGTCCTGCGGCCGTGCTCTCAGCCACGATCTTGATCTGATCGCCCTCGAGTACTACGATATTCACGAACTTACCGAAGGGCTCGTTTCGATGTTTGACGACCAGCAACCCTGAGCCGATCACTTCGAGCACGAAACAAAACGCCGGGATGCTGCGCGTGGTGCCCCAGACTCTGAGCTCGCCGTCTACGGGCCATACGCCCAGGTGAATGCCGGGACGTTCCACGGCCGGCGCCAGTTTCGCGAGCGCTGCCGGATGCAAAGGCAACCACTCCGAGAACGTGAGCGCCTGCCCTGCGTGGCCGGGTGGAAGAAGTGCGAGTGAGATGGTGGGTGTGACTTCCTCCTCGCGTCTCAGACTCGCCCAGAACCCGGCGTCAATGATCGCTTCAATGAAGTGGGCCTGCGGTTCTTCGCCCAGGTCAATGCGGCCCTGAGCACGCGCGGCCGTCAGATGCCGGGCAAAGTGCTCCTGCACGGTCGCGGCCACATGTCGTGCGGCGGGATACCCTGGTTCGGCTATCTAGGCTCTTCCAGCGAACTCCCGCGTCTCGGTGTGCACTTTCACTTTTTCGCCTTCCTTGATGAACAGCGGCACGCGCAGTTCCATGCCGGTTTCAAGGATGGCGAGCTTGGTGACGCTGCCACTGCTGGTGTCGCCGCGCACCGCGCCTTCGCAAGACGCCACTGCCAACTCGACGTGCGCCGGGAACATCACCGCGATCGGGTTGCCGTTGTACTTTTGGACCTGGACTTCGAGGTTGTCCACCAGCAGCAGCCGGTCGTCGCCCAGCACGTCGCCCGTGAGCGTCAGGGTCTCGAAGTTGGCCTGGTCCATGAAGTGGTAGCCATCGGCGTCTGCATAAAGAAACGTCGCGGGCGCCTTGACCAGGTCGGGCTCGGCAAATTTTTCGCCGGCCTTGAACGTGCGGTCAAACACCGCGCGAGTCAACAGGTTGCGCATTTTGACGCGCACCAGCGTCTGGCCACCGCGGGCCGTGGGCTTCGAGACGTCCACCTCGAGGCAGTTGTAGGGCGCGTTTTCGTACTCGAAATACGTCTTCCGCTTGATCTCAATCGCTTCTATCAGGGCAGCCATCCGGCTATTCTACCCGGCGACAAGCGTCGAAGGGCTCCCATTGCCTCATTAGCTCATTCCTATTTGGGCCACCCGGCTTGCGGTATTCCAGGCGTGATGCGCAGCGCGTTGCGGTAGTAGATGTCCTTGAGCACTTCATCGGGCAGGTCGAGACCGTACAACTTCCAGAAGGCGTGATACTCGCGGTAGTAGTCGAAGTAGTCGTCCTTCGTCTCGAGCACGCGCCAGTAGTAGGGATACTCCGACGGCTCGTACGCGTCTTTGCCGAAGAGGATGCGGTTGCCGTACTTGAGCAGGAAGTCGTGCGCCACCCGCGGCTGGCGGCCGAAGTCGTACAGCACCGCGCCCAGTTCGGCATACAGGTTGGGCATCGCGTCGAACATCTTCCCGAGCCGCCTCAGGTCGTTGCCGTGCCAGCCAAGATGCGCCGCCACGAACTTCGTCTTCGGATGGCGCTTGAACAGCCGATCGCGTTCGGCCATCAAGGTCTCGAACGCCGGGAAGCGGTCCGAAGGATACGCGCGGCCGGGAAACAACGACAGTTCGAGCCAGCGCTCGTTGTACATGTCGATCGGCTTGAAGAACTCCGGCGGGTCGGCCGTGTGGATAAACACGGGGAGGTTCAGGCGCGCACAGGCATCCCAGAATGGCGCAAGCTCCGGGTTGTCCATCTGCAGCCGCGACCCGTCGGCTTTGCGGGCACTGAGGCCAAAGCCCTTGCCGATCTCGCCCACACCCACCGCTCCTGCGGCGACGTCCGCCTCGAGTTGCGCGATGGCTTTGGTGGCCCATCCGGGGCCCACGCCGTTCAGGCTCACACCGGTGAAGATCGCCACCCGCTTGGCATACGGCGACGCTTTGACCGTGGCCAGCGTGGTCTTCAGCCGTTCGCCCGACATGTTCTCGGCGCTCAGCATCAGGCCGACGTTCAAGGCGTCCAACTCTTCAAACATCGTCTTCAACCCGGCCGCAGAACTGATACGGCCACCGGGATGGCCGTGGAAGTCGATCGCCGGGTACTTGGCCTTCTGCACGGGATGCGCTGGAGCGACAAGCGTGGACTTGGGCCGGTAGTCCACGATGGAAGGCGCCGGAGTGGCCGGGGCCTGGCAATTGCCCGGCCGCACCAATGTCATGCCCGCTGGGCACTCTCCGTCTGGTCCCACCGGGGACCCGCCGCGCCCACCTCCCTGCCGGCCGCCGGCTTGCCCCTGCGCCACGCCTGTCTGAAGCAGGCTGATCACCAAGGCGCCAATGGCGAGTGAAGAAATCGTCCGGAGAGATGTGCGCATTCGCCGATTCTACTCCTGCCAGATAGAATCGCGAATGATGCTGACGTTCTCCGATATCGAAGCTGCCGCGGCGCGCCTCAAAGGCGTGGCACACCGCACACCGGTCATCACGTCACGAACACTCGATGCCCTCATCGGCGCCAGGGTGTATCTCAAAGCCGAGAACCTGCAGCGGATGGGCGCCTTCAAGTTTCGCGGGGGCTACAACGCCGTGAGTGCGCTTGGCGAGGCGGGGCGCGCGCGCGGAGTCGTCGCGTTCTCCTCAGGCAATCACGCCCAGGCTGTTGCCCTGGCCGCGCAACTGCACGGTTGCGCGGCGACGATCGTGATGCCTGCGGATGCGCCGGCATCGAAGCTGGCCGCCACGCGCGGCTACGGCGCGGAGGTCATTACGTACGACCGTTATACCGAAGACCGTGCGGCGGTCGCCAGAACCGTCGTTGAGTCGCGGGGCGCGGCTCTGATCCCGCCGTTTGACTACTACCCGGTGATGGCGGGCCAGGGCACGACAGCGATCGAACTCATCGAAGACGCGCCCGAGCCGCTGGACGCGCTGATCGCGTGCACCGGTGGCGGCGGATTCGTGTCGGGATGCGCGGTGGCCGCCACACACCTCACGCCGGGCATCGAGGTGTTTGCCAGCGAACCCGAACTGGGGAACGACATCCAACAGTCGCTCGCGGCGGGCCACATTGTCACCATCGACGTGCCACGCACCATCTGCGACGGCCAGCAGACCCAGTCGTGCGGCACGCTCACGTTCCCCATCATGCAGGCGCTCTTGGCGGGTGTGCTGACCGTGCCGGACGCGGTGGTGGTGCAGATGATGCGCTTCCTGTTCGAACGCATGAAACTCGTGGTGGAGCCGTCAGGCGCCAACGCGCTGGCCTCGCTCTTCCATCACCGCGATCGGTTCGCCGGCAAACGCGTCGGCGTCACCCTCTCGGGCGGCAACGTCAGCGTCGAACGCTTCGCCGCGCTGATGAGCGGTGCGGAACCCGCCGGCTGATCCAGCGCCGACGACAAACTTCCGGCAGGGCGCTCCGCATCGGCTACAATCCGCCGGCAGGAGGCTGCATGCGATTAGGGTTGGTGTCGCGTTGGCGCTGGGACTCTGGGTGTACTCGTCGCAGATGGACAACATGGGGAAGGCCGCCGGCGGCGGGTCACCGACGGCGATCATCGACACCGTGGCCGTCAAGACCGACCTGCTCAGCAGCGGCGGCGCGATGAAGCAGCAGTTCGCGCTGGAAGGCAAGTACATCTCGTTGGAGGAGCTGCGCGCCAGGGGTGTCCCCATTCCGACCAGGCGTGGCGCGTTCGAGTTCACCGCCGACGTCACCGAACAGACATTCCTGATCAATGCGACCTACGTCGCGCCGGACGGCACAAACCCGCAGCCGCCCCTGACCATTGGTCCAGACATGCTGGTGAAGTAGTCCACGCGATGACACAGTGATCGCCCACGAGCCTGTTTGTGTAATTGGCGCGGGCCCCGGGGGGCTGGTGATGGCCGCCGCACTGAAGGCGCGCGGCATCCCGTTTGAGATCGTTGATGCCGGACGGCAACCCGGGGGCATCTGGGACATCGACCGCGACGAGACGCCGATGTACGAGTCGGCGCATTTCATCTCATCGCGCCGCCTGTCTGGGCTCCCGGGATTCCCGATGCCCGAGTCGTATCCCGACTATCCGAAGCACGACCGCATCCTTGACTACCTGCGTGCGTTTGCCAGACACCACGACCTCGAGCGCCACATCACGTTCGGTGTGCGCGTCGAGTCTGCGTCACGTCGCGATCAGGGAGGCTGGCAGCTTGCCCTGAGCTCAGGTGAGCAGCGCCAGGCGCGCGCGCTCTGTGTGGCCACGGGCACCACCTGGTTTCCGAGGGTGCCTGTTGTGCCAGGCCACTTTGATGGTGAGGTGTATCACTCGTTCTTCTACCGGTCGCCGCGCGAGTTCGAGGGCAAGCGCGGCCTTATTGTTGGCGGTGGCAACTCCGCGGCCGACATCGCGTGTGATGCCGCCAGACACGCGAGCGCCGCGTTCATCAGCCTGCGGCGCGGATATCACTTCATCCCGAAGTTCATCTTCGGCCAGCCGTCAGACGTCTTTGCGCACTCCGGCCCCCATTTGCCGCGCTGGCTTGAGGAACGTGTGTTCGGGTTCCTCATCAACCGCATTCTGGTGGGCAACCTGACCAGGTACGGCCTGCCGAAACCGGACCACGCGATCCTCCGCTCCCATCCCATCCTCAACACCCAGATTCTTCACCACCTGGGCCACGGGGACATTGCGGTGCGGAAAGACGTGGCGTCGCTCGATGGAAAGACCGTCCGTTTTGTCGACGGGTCGTCAGAGGAGATCGACCTCATCGTGTGGGCCACGGGCTACGACAAGCCCTTCCCCTTCCTGCGCGATGAGGATCTGGACTGCAACGGCGACGCGCTGGATCTTTACCTGAATGTGTTCCACCGGCGGCACGCTGATCTCTTCTTTGTGGGTCTCTTCGAGGCCGATGGCGCGGCGTACTCACTTGACGGCGCGCAGGCCGGGCTGGTCGCGTCGTACCTCGACCCCCAGACGCCGGCGAGTGTGCGTGACGGGTTCGATACGCTGCGCCGAACGGATCGGCCGGACCTGCGCGGAGGCGTCCAGTACGTCGCCAGTCCGCGTCACGACTACTACGTCAAGAGCGACGTGTACGAAAAGGCGCTGTTCAAAGCAGCCCACGTCCTCGGCAGCTCGTTCCGTTGAGTGCTCGGAGTGAGGTAAAACGACCTCTGAGGTAGTTTCCTTAGCTGCGAAGCGGAAACTACCTCAGAGGTCGTTTTATGGTGTCCCTAGCGCGGCCATCGCGGCCCAGTGGCCACACATGCCGTGGACACCAACGCCGGGAGGCGTGGATGACGAACACAGGTACACGCCATCGATCGGCGTGCGATAGGGGTTAAGGCTCGCCACTGGCCGGGCGAAGACCTGCGCGAGATCTGCGGCGCCGCCGGCGATGTCGCCGCCCACCAGGTTCGCGTTCCGCTGCTCGAGCGCCTGCGGGCCCTCCGAGTGCCGCGCCAAAATGCAGTCGCGGAATCCCGGAGCGTAGCGCTCGATCTGGTTTTCAATGGCCTCGGTCATATTGACCTGGCACCCGTGGGGCACGTGACAATACGCCCACAACGTGTGCCTGCCCGACGGCGCCCGGCTGCTGTCAAACAATGTCGGCTGCACCACAAGGACGTACGGGCGCTCGGGCACGTCGCCGCTCCATGACGACCGCTCACTTGACGCAATCTCCTCGAACGCCCCCCCCAGATGAAGCGTGCCCGCCCGAGCGCAGTCCGTCGCGCGCCAGGGCACGGGCGCGTGGAGCGCCCAGTCCATCTTGAACACGCCCGGGCCGTGACGGAACCGCTCGAGCTTCCTACGATAGCCGGCGGGGACCCGATCACCGGCGATCGACAACAGCTGCCGCGGAGTCACATCACAGAGGACAACGCGAGACCGGGGGAGCTGCGCCAGCGACTCGATGCGATCGCCGGTCACGATCTCCCCGCCAAGCGAGCGAAGATACGACGCCATGGCATTGGCGGCATTCTGCGACCCGCCCTTCACCACAGGCCAACCTACCGCATGCGCCGCCATAATGAGACCCAGCCCATAGCCGGCAGTGGCCGCGAAGTCGAGCGGCACAAGGCTGTGCGCGGCGGCTCCGGCGAACATCGCGCGCGCCCGAGCGCCGGAAAACCTGCGGCGCGAGAGCCCCTCGGCGGATTGGATGGCCTTCAGCCCGAACGACGCCATCAGCCATGGATGCTTGAGATTCAGCGGCGCGAGCAACGCTTCCATCAGAGGCTCCACGCGGTCCACGATCGGCGTCATCAAATCGGCGTACGCGCGCCGGTCGGCAGCGTCTAACGATTCCGTGGTGCGTGCGATCGACCGCTCTACCAGCACCGCGGTCCCGTCGTCCAGAGGATGGGCGAACGGTGCCCCGGGGTGCGCGAACTCCAGACCGTGGTCGGCCAACGGCAGTGTCTTGAAGAACGGCGACGCCAGCGTCATGGCAAACACGGTGGCGCACACGTCGTGCGTGAACCCAGGCTCGGTCAGCGCGTCCGAGCGCATGCCGCCACCAACAGTGGAGGCCGCTTCGTACACACGCACGGATCGCCCTGCGCGCGCCATCGTGATGGCGGCCGCCAAACCGTTGGGGCCCGACCCGATCACTACCGCATCAAGGGAGGAGGTCACCGATTGAACGGGAACTTCTGGATCCAGTTGAACCCGCGCGTGACCAGGGGAAAGCTCTCGCGCGGGAAGAGTCGCGTTTCCATCCGAATCTTCTTGCCGTTCAACTCACTGTCGAGCACCAGCCGGTCAAGCGCGGGTTGTTCAAAAGCGAAGGCGCCCAGCGTCTTGGCCTGGGCGCCGGTTCCCTGCGTGAGCGTGATCGTTTTTTTCGCGATGTCGTACTGTGCGGGCATGCCCAACGTGGTGTCGTCCATGCGCCAGAAGTTCATGGTGGCCCCAGACTGAATCACCACGCGCCTCCAGCGATCGTAGTCGGTCACAAGCGGCGCGCGTTCCACGCCATTGATGGTCATCTTGTCGATCACCCAGACACCATAGAGAGGCGGACGCGGAGCGCCGGCGCCGCGGGTGATCCACGCCTGACTGTTGTTCGAATAGGCGGTCCAAAAGAAGTAGCCCCCCAGCAGGAGCTGCATGGCGACGCCGAACTGGATGACCCTGCGCCGACGGCCGAGCGGCGGCTGCCGCGACGGCTCTACGGTCTTGTTGAACACAAACAGGTTCAGCAGGCGGTGGGCGTCTGGCGCAAGCAGCAGGAGCGATAACAGGACTAGGTGGAACGCAAACAACTTGACCGGCACGTCATAAGTCATGTTGAGGGCGAAGATCTGCGTGGCGTCAAACAGTGAAACGACGCCTCCCAGCACGACAGTATTGGGGATGAACAGCAGGACCGCCGCAAGTAGTTCCGCGAAGCCCACCACCCGCTCGTATGGAAATGACGCGCCGATCGAAGCCCACAACACGCCCATCGGCGAGAAATTTCCGTACGGCTCTAACAGGCGCGTCAACGACGGCTCCGGCATCTGGAGTGGAATCGCCTTCGCCATCCCGTACCCCACCATCGTCGTCGCGACGCCGAACCGGACGTAGACGCGGAACCACTTCTGAAGGCGGATGTAGTGCGGCCTGCGGCGGTCGACCACCGACCACAGCAGCGTGACGATGGATGAGAAGACGAGGAGGGTGAAGGCAAAGACCCAGTCGAACATCTTGTCGCCGCTGCCGCCGAAGACCTGGAGCGTGCGGTCATCGTGGAAGATGTTCTTGATCACCCACTTCACCGTTGGTTCTACGGGAGGGAGCGCCTGTAGCGGAGGAATGAATGGGATGAAAATCATCTGCGTCAGCAGGATGTACAGGCCGAAGTAGATGAAGCAGAAGCGGAACGCGACACGCGTCGCCAGTCGCCACGCGGGCGCAGGCTCCACGGCGGCTACCTCGCTCGAAGGTGTGGGAGCGTCCATGGTTCGCGTGAGTTTATCCGCGATTGTTGTCCCGGGCTCAAGCCCGGGACCTCCGACCGCTGGACTCTGAACTCTGGACCCTAAAACCCGAACCGCATCCCCACCTGGAGCTTGCGGGGGTTCATGACGTTTGTCGGTTGGCCGAAGAACGGCGAGGTGATCACGCCGCTGTAGCCGACGTAGTTCGCGCGATTGAGCAGGTTCTGAGCCGACAGGTACAGCTCGACACGGAACCGCTTGTCGGCGGCGCCGCCGCCGAAGCCGGCCGCCATGCCCCCACCACCGCCGCCGATCATCACCGTGGTGGCGCCGCCTCCGCCGCCGCCACTCTGAGGACGGGTGCCGAAACCCCACGGGTAGGACAGGTGAGTGAAGCGGAACGCGCACAGCTGCAGCGGTCGTTGAACCAACGCGCGCAGGAGTTTGCCGCCGATTTTGACAAGGAAATCGGGCTGGCCTACGCGCTGCCGGGTGCCACGCAAAAATCGGTCGGGGATGAGTTGTGGACGTCGATGGACTCGAGGTTCGGCTCGTGGCAGAAACAGGCGCCGCATCCAGACCTCGTCAAAGCGATCTACTTCAGCCGCCCGGGCGACGCGGGCAAGCCGCCAGTGCTCGAACAGCTGGTGGTTGGGTCTGGCGCGGGCCAGGTGCTTGATTGGCCCAGTCATCTGGCGCCTGTGCTTCGCGTGTTTCACCACGTGCCCGCAAAGTCTGCAGGCGCGCCGGCCGCAACACATGTGCTCTCGATCGGCCGCGCGAGCGTCGTCGAAAGCGTTCCCGCGTTGATCATCCCTGTGATTCAGCCACCGCAGCGGATCAGCGCCGGCGCCAACGTCACGATGGCGATTCAACAACCGTCGAGTGAGGCCATCATCGTGGAGTTGGATAAGGACGTGCTCGTCACGCAGGTTCTGCCGGAACTTGTGGAGCGGCATTTCCCGGAAGGCGATGCGGGCCAGTATCTAATCAGCATCAGGGGCAGCGGCCAGACGCCGCTATACGTCCGCGGAGCCGCAGCTTCGGAATCGGTGATGATAGGTACTGCGGATGCCCTGGCGTCGTTTTTTTCGTCGCCGCACCTTGATCTGACGGCCCAGACTCTTGGGGCCTTCAACTCCTGGCAATTCAATACGGCCACCTTCGACCGGCGCGCCGGCGCCATCACTGAAATGGCGACGCGCGTACGGGCGCCGACCGAGGGCAGTATGGCGATTGTGGTGGGGCGCTCCGTGTCGGGAACAAGACTGGTGGAGCCCTCGATGATCACCACGTTTGGCGGCTGGCACATCGCGCTGCGCCACGGTGCCGGGTCGCTTGATGCGGCGGTTGCGCAGGCGCGCCGAAGGAACGTGGTCATCAGCTTCAGCATTCTCTCGGTGCTCGCCTTCGGCGTCGGCATCATCGTCGTCAATGCGCGCCGGTCTGAGAAACTGGCCGCGCAACAGATGGATTTTGTCGCCACGGTGTCGCACGAGCTCCGTACGCCTTTGGCGGTGATTCGATCCGCCGCGCAGAATCTGTCGGCGGGCGTCGTGGACGACCCGGTGCGAGCCAAGCGGTACGGCGAACTCATCGAGTCGGAGGGACGCCGCCTGACGGACATGGTGGAAGAGGTTCTGGAATTCGCTGGTTTGACGGGCCAGCGACGCGCGCTGTCTCTCAGAGCCGTGGATGTCGTGGCGATTGTGAGGGACGTGGTTGAGTCGTCTGGGGCCCTGATTGCCGCAGCGCATGCGGAGGCCGATGTCACGGTTGACGAGGACGTGCCCTTGGTCCTGGGCGACGAGGAGGCCCTGCGTCGAGCGGTCTCGAACCTGCTGACCAACGCGCTGAAATACGGCGGCGAAGGCCGCTGGGTGGGTCTCGGTGTGACGCGGAGTATGGCGGACGGCCGGGAAGAGGTACACATCACGGTCTCGGACCGTGGACGTGGCATCGAAGCTGCAGACCTGCCCCACATCTTCGAACCCTTCTATCACATGCGCCACGCGACCAGTCAGCAGATTCAAGGGAACGGGCTCGGTCTGAGCCTCGTGTCGCTGAATCACATGGCGGACGGGTGACGGTGGCTTCCATCCCGAAGCAAGGCGCCACATTCACCATTCAGTTGCCCGTAGCCGCCGATCTGGCGGGCGTCTGATGGCCACATCTGTGCGCGCCCGCCGAGTGCTGCTCATCGAGGATGGGCCGGGCCTTGTGCTGACGTTGACCGATCGGCTCACGAGCGAAGGGTACGAGGTGGCCGCGGCGTCGGACGGCCCCGCAGGCCTTGAGCGCGCCACGCGGGAATCGTGGGACGTCATTCTGCTCGACGTGATGCTGCCTGAGGCGAACGGCTTCGATGTGTGACGCGACCTCCGGCAGCGGAGCATCACGACGCCGGTCATCATGCTGACCGCGCGCGGGCAGATCCTGGACAAGGTGCTGGGCCTGAAACTCGGGGCCGACGATTATCTCACCAAGCTGTTCGACATGCTCGAGCTGATGGCGCGAATCGAAGTGCAGCTGCGGCGCGCGTCGTCCACGCAGAGCGGCACCACGCCCTACCACTTCGGCAACATCAGCGTGGACTTCCGCAAGGCGCAGGTGCTCAAGGACGGTGTGGAACTCGATTTGTCAGCGCGCGAGTTCCTGCTCTTGAAGTACTTCATCGAGCATCGGGAAGCGACGCTCACGCGGGACGAGTTGCTCAATGAAGTGTGGGGCTACCACTCGATGCCGTCCACGCGCACGGTGGATGTACGCGTCGCATGGCTGCGCCAGAAGATCGAGCCCAACCCGCGCAACCCGCAGTATGTGCTGACGCTGCACAGGCTGGGGTACAAGTTCGTGGGGTGAGTGAGAAAACGACCTCTGAGGTAGTTTTCTCACTTCGTCAAAAAGAGATTCTCGCGGCGGGCCATGACCACGCGCGAGATGAGCGCCAGCAACAGCCATGCCACGGCCGTCACGACCGCGAGCCACAGGGCCATCGCCAACAGCCTTCCGACCGGCGTCGCACCAGGCAACAGCCCGGGCACCGCGATGATCAGCACGGGCAGGATCGCGGCGCACCCTGCGAACATGCCGATCAAGGCTGAGGCCGTATGCGGATTGCCTCCGGAGCCGGCCTTGCTCATGTCGGCCGCCACGGGAAACACCGCGGACATAAGGGCCGCGATCGGCGTGATCGTCACGTAGGTGGCCAGGCCACCAACCAGGGTCATCACCCACGCCACCGGCAGTCCACCCCCGGTGGCGACGGCGGCCGCCACACCTGAAATCACTGCTGCGATCAGAACCAACGCGCCGCCCGCAATGGCCTTGCCGCGCACCAGATCGACAGAGCTGACTGGCATCAGAAACTGCAGGGTCAGGCCGGCTCGATCTGACGAGAACTGGTTCATCGTGAAGGGCTGGATGGCAAAGATCGCCACAAACAAACTCACGCCAAACAACAAATGACTGTGGGTGCCGAGCATGGCAATCCACGGCGCCTCGTCGGGCTTTCGGAGCACGACGAGCGACACGAGCGCCATCATCGGGCCGGGCAACAGCACCGCGACGCGGCCGCGCACCGATCGCAGTCCCCCGTTGACCATCACCCACGCAACGGCCATCGCTTGTGGGCTCACGGGGGGCAGACGCCAGGGTGGACGCATTCGCGCCATGCGTTGTCGGCGGCTGGTCAATCCGCCAGCCGCTTCAAGCAATCGGCGATGCACAAGTCCCGACAGCCAGAAGAACACGATGCCTTCGGCCACGAGCACGGCAACCCAACTCATGGCCGCTCGCCGATCGCCATTCACCACGGCGCTGGTCATGGCCCCACCAAACAGTTCGGAGGGCAGCACCTGCGACCACGCCGGCAGCATTGATTCGATGCGGGCCACGGTGATTGGCCCGCTGCCCCTGGCGCCACCTCTTCGCCGCATTCCGCTCTCGGCATCGTTCAGGAACTGCGGCAACAAAGCGACTACGGAGATCGACATCACCGCGATGATCGTCAGCAGCTCGGCACGGCGACGGTCGCGAAACAGCCAACTCACAGAAAAACTGACGAGCGCAGCCATGGACGCCAGCACTACGGCAAGGGCCATACCCGCCACAGCTGCGATGGCCGCCAGATCCATTCGCCCGCCCCACGCCAGACCCGCGGCAAAGAGCGCAAGGCCAGGCAGCGTAAACAGAATCCATGGATCAGCCAACCCCGCCACCACCTCCACCAGGTGCAGGCCGCGCGTGGGAATGGGCAATAGCAACAGCCGTGAGTACTTTGTCCCCGTGGTTTGCGCGGCGCCGCCAATGGGCATGAACACCACAAGCGCGGTGGCACCGAACAAGAGCGCACGCGCGACAAAGATGATGACGTCAGGAGCGGCGAACCGGCCCGTGGCCAGCGCATTTCCGCCGATCAGCCCGCCGAGTGCCACCAGGATGATCGAACCCAGCGACATGACCACGATGAGCGCGGGGACGATGAGCGCGAGGAGGCGGGAGACTTGCTCGAGTGCGTCTCGCCGACGGCCGCTGCGGACGCCGTTGAGCAACAGCCGCCAGCGCAGCCAGGCAAACGCGCGAAGAAACCGGATCATCCCGCGAGCCAGTCCATCGTGGGCATCGCCGAGCGCTCGGTATCCACCAATTCCAGGAACAGCTCTTCGAGCGTCTTCATGCCGCCCGCACCGGCGCGCAACTCGGCCACCGGCCCTTGCGCCACGAGACGGCCCTTCTGGATCACACCGATGTGGTCGCAGAGGCGTTCGACGATCTCGAGAATGTGCGACGTCAGGAAGATGGTGCCGCCGCCCTTCACATACTGCAACAGCAGTTGCCGAATCTGGCGAGCGGCCACCGCGTCAATGCCTTCGAACGGTTCGTCGAGAAACAACATGCGCGGCGCCGGCAGCAAGGCCACCGACAAGGCCAGCTTCTTGCGCATGCCGTGCGAATAGTCAGCCACCATCTCGCCTGCGGACTTGGTCAAGTCCATGAGCGTCAGCAGCTCGCCCGCGCGCGTGCGCACCTGCGCCGGCTCGATCCCGTGCACCTGGCCGACAAACGACAGGGTTTCGGTACCCGTTAATCGATCGAACAACGCCAGGTCTTCGGGTACGACGCCGATCTTGCGCTTCACGGCAACCGGGTCGGCCATCGGGTCGGTGCCGAGAATGCGGAAGGTGCCCGCCGTCGGCGTCATCAGCCCGGTCAGGCACTTGATCGTGGTGGACTTGCCCGCGCCGTTTGGCCCGAGGAACCCATAGAAGCTGCCGGTCGGCACGGCCAGCGCGATACCGTCAACGGCCACTAGGTCGCCGAAGGTCTTGCGCAGTCCTGTGGTCTCAAGCGCGAGTGGTGCCATCGGGCCGGGTCTCCTGGGCGTCGAATCGCAGGAAAAGGATCGCCACCGCAGCGATCACAGCCTGCAGCAGTGCCGCGGGCCCGCGAAACGAGGGATCCAGATTACTCGGCAATACACCGGTCCACGCGCTAAAAAGACCAAAGGCTGCGATGAGGGTCAGTGCGGCCACTGCGAGCGGCGTGCCCTGAGGGCGCCGCTGGGTCACCAGCCAGCCGGCGACCATGGACAACGCCGCCACCATCACCCTGGCCGCCATCATGGTCACCGACACGGCGTCGCGGCCGCCCAGCGAATCGGCCAGCCCGCTGAACCACATGCCGGTCAGCGCTCCGTCGACCATCAGCCAGACGCCGATCAGGCGCCGCGCCAGCCCTCGCATCACACGTCGAGTTCTTCGGCGGCTTCAGCGTGTTCCATGATGAACCTAAACCGCGCCGACGGGTCCTTGCCCATCAATTCATTGATGATCCGGTCCGTGACAATGGCGTCTTCAATGCCCACACGCAGCAACCGGCGTGTCCGCGGATTCATCGTCGTCTCCCACAGAACCTTGGGCATCATCTCGCCCAATCCCTTGAAGCGCGTGATGTCCACCTTGCCCTTGGCACCGGGGCGACCCAGGATCTGATCCCTGTGGTGATCGTCGGTGGCCCAGAACGTCTCTTTGCCGATATCGATGCGGTACAAGGGCGGCTGCGCCAGGTACACGCGGCCGGCCGTGATGAGCTGCGGCATGTGACGGTAAATGAACGTCAACAACAGTGTCGCGATATGATGGCCGTCCGAATCTGCGTCCGCCAGGATGATGACCCGGCCGTACCGAAGCCGCGAGAGTTCGAATCCCTTGCCGATGCCGCAGCCAAGGGCCGTGACCAGGTCCGACAGTTCCTTGTTCTCGAGTACCTTTGCCGTGCTGGCGCTTTCGGTGTTGAGCACTTTACCGCGCAGCGGCAGAATAGCCTGCCGCGCACGGTCCCGCCCCTGCTTGGCCGACCCGCCGGCCGAGTCACCTTCGACGATGAAGAGTTCGCTTTCCTCGCGGCCGGGCGACGTGCAGTCGCTCAGCTTCCCGGGAAGCGTCAGTCGTGACGATGTGGCGGACTTGCGGGTGACTTCAGCCTGCGCCGCGCGACTAGCCTCTCGCGCACGCGCCGCCAGGATGATGCGCGCGATGATCTGCTCGGCCGTGCTCCGGTTCTGGTTCAGCCAGTGCTCCAGCGCGGGCCGCACCATCGAGTCCACGATGTTTGAGACCTCCGGGTTGTTGAGCCGGTCTTTGGTCTGTCCCTGAAATTGCGGCTCGGCGATGAAGATGCTGAGCACACCCGTCATGCCTTCGCGCAGATCCTCGGCCGTCAGCGTCACGCCTTTGGGTGACAGCGTGTGCGTCTCGATGAAGTTGCGGATGGCCTTGCCCAACCCGGCTCGCAGGCCGTTTTCGTGCGTACCGCCGGATCCCGTGGGAATGCCGTTCACATAGCTGCGAAGATGTTCGTCTGTGGACTCGGTCCACTGCAGCACCACATCGAGCTTCAAGCCCGTTTCATCATGATCACGCGTGACCGTGAACGGCTGTTCGTGCACCGCGCGCGCGTGGCGCTCGGTCAGGATCTTCTTCAGGTAGTCGGCAATGCCTTCGCTGTGCTGGAACTCCTCGTGCCGCGGTTCATCGCCGATGGCCGCTTCGTTTTCGAAGACCACCTTGAGCCCCTTGTGCAGGTAGCTCGACACTTCAATGCGCTCGCGAATGACCGCGGCTTCAAACTGTGTCTTCGGAAAGATCGTGGAATCAGGCCGGAAGAACACGGTGGTACCGGTGCCTCGGGCGGGGCCCAGTTTCTTGACATCACCCTGCGGCACGCCCTGTTTGTACTTCTGCTGCCAGGTGGCGCCATCACGTTTGATCGTCGCCACCAGTTCGCGCGACAGGGCATTCACGACCGATGCGCCAACCCCGTGCAAGCCGCCGGCGGTCTTGTAGTTCTGCCCCTCGAACTTGCCGCCCGCGTGCAGGGTGGTGAAGATCACTTCCAACGCGCTGGTCTTGGTGGTCGGGTGTTTATCCACCGGAATCCCGCGCCCGTCGTCTGACACCGTCATCGACGCGCCGTCGGCGTGCAGGGTCACTTCAATGTGCGAGGCATGTCCGTTCATCGCCTCGTCCACGGAGTTGTCCAACACCTCCCACACCAGGTGGTGCAGCCCCGAGGATCCAACGCCGCCGATGTACATGCCGGGGCGCCGGCGAACGGGTTCAAGCCCTTCGAGAACCGTAATGTCTTTTGCGGTATATGAAGCCATGGGATCAGCGAACAGGGTCTGGCGCGACGCAACTCTTCAGCCGCACGTGTTGGTCCAGTCCCTCACAAAAACACTTCAGCGTCAGGCGCTGTCCGTCGGCGACGCCCTTGAGCACCTGCGCCGCGACGTCGTCGTGAATTGACGCCTCGACCACCGGGCCCACTTCGGCGCCCGCCATGTTCACGGCGGTCGCGTCAGGTCGCAGCCCCCGGATCACGCCGCTGATCTCGATGACGCGGCCGCGATAACGACCATCCGCCGCGCCGGCATCGGCCGCGTAGGCCGACGACAGGTCAACGGCCGAAAGTTTCACCGAAGCCGGCAACGAGAAAATTCGATTGTCGTGATCGGACACCGACGGCCCGCAGGCAGCCGAGCCCGACAAGGCAGCAATGACCGAAATGGCCGAAATGACCTTCATCGCATCGCCTGCGGCAGGTCCTTGCCGGCGGCCAGCTTGGCGCGCGCTTTTTCAACGGCTTGCTGAAACAGGTAGAGCGGATCGGCCTTGCCGCCCGGATCCGTGAAGTCGTACGAACGTCCGCCCTTGATCTTCAGCTTGAGGTTCTTCGCCAAAAAGTCCGCGGTGAACGTTTGAATCGCGCTCAGCGGCACCGTGAAGCCATCGTTCTTGTTGTCGGTTTCGTAGCGCAGCCCCTCCGGCGTCGCGATCAGGCGCCCCTTGCAGGAGCCCATCCCATGTTTGTGGGTGACGGCAATAGACTCATCGAGCCGAATGGTCTTGAGCGAGATCATGACGTCGCGCGGTCCTGCTGCCACGTCCAGGGATTCGACAACACCGTCGTAGCCGGGCGCCGAGACGTTGATCTGGCGGGTGCCTGGCGCCACTTCCTCCGCGGTCACGGGCGCAACGCCGATGAACTTTCGGTCGATGAACACCTGCGCGCCGGGTACATCACTCGTGATGTGGAGCGTGGCCGTCGTGGGCACTTCGACCACCGCGGGCGGCGGGGCGACTGCCGCGGGTTTCGGCGCCGGCGCGGTTCGCGGTGCCGCTCGTGGCGTTTCGGGCGCGGCCACCGGCGCACTGGGCGCCACGGGCGCTGACGTATCGCTGGTCGGTGGCGCCGGCGGTGCAGCCGGGGCCGGCTCGGATCGGCCGGACTGCATGTTGAGACCCACTATGACGCTCACGCCCACAAGCGCCACCGTCACCAGCACCACCATCATTTGACGACTCACGCGGGTGATCCTAGCAGCTTAAAGCACACGAGGCATGAAGGACTGAAGGTTAAGAGAGCCACGTGTAACCGAGAGCCTCATGACTCAAGCAAAAGTGTTCCAGGGTCTTCGACCAGTTCCTTGACGCGGACGAGGAAGCGAACGGCTTCCGAGCCATCCACGATTCGGTGATCGTAGGTGAGCGCGATGTACATCATCGGGCGAAGGACCACCTGACCATTCACACCGATGGGCCGGTCCTTGATTGCGTGCAGGCCAAGAATGCCCACCTGTGGCGGATTCAAGATCGGCGTGCTCATCAGCGAGCCGAACACGCCGCCGTTGGTGATGGTGAAGGTGCCGCCACGCAGGTCGTTGAGCGACAACGTGTTGTCGGCTACCTTTTGGGCAAAGTCGCGAACAGCGAGTTCGATGGCAGGAAACGACATCCGGTCGGCGTCGCGCAACACCGGCACGACCAACCCTTC
>SHUF01000008.1 GCA_009694745.1 Acidobacteriota bacterium | reverse complement strand
GCCATCTGCTGGTCGCGCGGGAGGGCGCGAATCGCTTCAATCTGCTTCATCTGCTCGGGTGTGAAGTTGGTGTTCATGCCGCCGCCACGTCCGCCACCGCCGTCCGCACGGTCGCCACCAGTGCGGTCACCGCCGGTGCGGCCTCCACGGTCGCCACCCTGGAACGGATTGGCGGCCGCGGCCTGGGGCGCGCCCGTGGCGTTGCCGCGGGTCGCAGGTGCCGTCGCGGCAGTCGCCGGCGCCGCGGGAGTGGCTCCCGGCGTCGTTGCGCCTGGCGTGGTGGCGCCGTTGGCGCCGCGACCGGCGCCGCCAGCACGGCCGGCCGGTGTCGGCGGTTCCTGCTTGAGGGCCGCATACATGTCGTTGTTCGGACGGAACCTGAGCGCGGCATTCGGGATGCGCATCACGTTGTCGCGGCGCGACACTTCGATCCGCATCGACGCGGTCATTCCGGGCTTGAGCCGCAGGTCGTTGTTGCTCACGTCGGCGACGGTGGTATACGTGACCACGTTCTGCTGAATCGTCGGGTTGAGGCGCACCATGATGATCTGGCCCGTGAATGTCTGACCCTGATACGCGTCCACCGAGAAGCGCACGGTCATGCCCTGGCGCACCTTGCCGATTTCGGCCTCATCCACGCCGCCTTCAAGTTTCAGCAACGTCAGGTCTTCGGCAATCGTGAAGAGCGTCGCCACCGTCTGCGACGACTGCACCGTGATGCCCGGATCGACCTTCTTGTCTACGATGACACCATCAATGGGCGAGGTGATTGTCGCGTAGCCGAGGTTCGTGTTCGCGGTATCAAGGTTGAAACGTGCCGACACCATCTGCTTCTCGGCCGATGCAATCTGCGCTTCGCGGCTCTTGACCGTCAGGTCAGCCGCCTCAAACGCCTGCTGCGTCGCGAGTTTCTTCTCGAGCAGTTCACGCTGCCGTTCCAGGCTCCGCTTGGCGTCTGCCAACTGCACGCGCTGGCTGGCGATATCCACTTCCTGGCGCTCAATGTTGGCCTTCTGAATCTCCACCTGCGTCAAGAGCAGGGAGGTGTCGATGCGCGCAAGCACCTGCCCCTTCCTGACGATGTCGTTGAAGTCCACAAGGACCTCTTCAACGCGACCGGACACGAAGGAGCCGACGCCCACCGATCGCTTGGCCTGCAACGTGCCGGTGGCGCTCACTTCCTCCACGATCTCGCCCTGCGAAATCGTGACTTTCATGAACTCGGGAATCTCCGGCGTTTTGGTGCTGTCGTAGTAGTAGTACCCGCCACCAGCGAGCGCCAGGAGAATAACGAGACCGATCAGCTTCTTCATAGTCGTTTAGGCCTGTTCAGGAGTCGAATGCGCCGCCCCTCGGCGCAAGCCAGCAAAACCTTCTTCAAACAGCGTGTACACCGTCGGCACCAGGACCAGGGTCACCAGTGTCGAGGCGGTGAGGCCGCCGATCACCACACGCGCCAGAGGCGCCTGCAATTCGCCGCCCTCACCCAGCGCCAGCGCCATAGGCACCAGGCCGAGTGTGGTCGTCAATGTCGTCATCAGGATGGGCCGCAGACGCGTGCGGCCGGCCTCTTCCACGGCGTCGCGCAGCGCCTTGCCATCACGCTTGCGCAGGATGTTGGTGTAGTCCACCAGGAGAATTGCGTTGCTGACGACAATGCCGGCGAGCATGATTACCCCGATATACGCCTGCAAGCTGAAGGATGTTGACGTCAGCTTCAACGCGGCCACAATGCCGATGAGTGCCACCGGCACCGAGAACATGACAATGAACGGATCCTTGAGGGATTCGTACTGCGACGCCATGACGGCGTAGACCAGCAGGACCGCCAGCAGGAGCAGAATCTGCAACTGTTGGAACGCCGTACCCTGAGCCTCGACCTCGGCGCCAAAACCCACGGTGAAGCCCTGGGGGATATTCAACTCCGGGATCCGTGCCCGTACCGCCTTGACCGCGTCACCGATGGCCACGCCCGCCTCAAGTTCGGCGTTCACCCGTGCAATCCGTTCCTGGTTCTTCCGTTCGATCTGGGTGGGGCCGCGCTGGGTGTCAACGGTGAGCAGGTTCTTGGCCGGCAGCACCTGTCCCGTGGGCGTGCTGATGAGCACGTCACTCACGGATTCGGCTCGTTCCCGATCCTCGGCGCGGAGCCGTACGATGATGGGGAACTCCTTGCCGCGTTCACGGAAGACTGCGGCCTGGGTACCGGCCATGTTGGTGCGGATGGCGTTGGCCACGTTCGTGACTGAGAGACCCAGCAGGGCGGCCTTGGGACGATCGACGCGAATGGCGAGTTCGGGCCGGCCTTCCTGGCGTCCAATCTGCGGACTCGCCACGCCTTCGGTGGTCTGGAGCAACGCGAGCACATCCTGCGAGACGGCGTTGGACTCCTCGAGCGAGAATCCACGAATTTCCACGGCAAGCCGGCTCGACGAGTTGAGGTCGCCGAGCACACGGTTGAGTGACTGGTTGCCGCCCGACGCGCGCGTCGTGATGCTGACGCCAGGCAAACCCACGAGGCCCCGGCGAAGGTCCGTGGCGATCTGCTCGCTCGAACGCGTCCGCTCGCCCTTCTTCGTGAGCTTGATGGTGACCGACGCCCCGCCGCCCATGCCGCCCATAAACCCACCACCGCCACCCGCTGACGAGACCACAGTGACGGCCTCCGGGACGTTGGCCTGAATGAGGTCTTCGAGTTGCAGGATGACGGCTTCGCTCCGTTCGATACGGCTGCCGACCGCCAGTCGCGCGTTGACCGAGACCTCGCCCTCGTCGCTCTGGGGCATCAACTCGGCGGGAATCGTCGGCAGGATAAATACTGCGGCCACCGTCATCGCCGCCGATGCTATGAGCACGGTCGGCCGGTGCTGCAGGCACACGTGGAGAATCCGGCGATAAGAATTGTCCAGGCCGTCGAGCGCGCGCTCACTGAACGTAAAGAGCGTGCCGCTCAGCCCCCGCCGTTCGGCCAGCGGCGTCGGCAACACGAGGAGCCGCGAGCACAGGACGGGCACGATGGTGACGGCCACAAAGAGCGACATTCCCAGCGAAAACATGACCACGATGGCCAACTGCGTGAAGAGAATGCTCGCCACGCCGGTGAGGAAGAGCAGCGGAACAAACACGGCGACGTGCGTCAGCGTGGACGCCAGAATGGCCGACCACACCTCTTCGCTGCCATCAATCGCGGCCTGCATCCGCGACTTGCCCTGCTCCTCCATGTGGCGGAATGTGTTTTCGAGGACCACGATCGACGCGTCCACGATCATGCCCACGCCCAGCGCCAGGCCGCCGAACGTCATCGTGTTGAGCGTGAAGCCGGCGAAATCGAGCAGCGCAAACGTGCCGACAATTGAAATGGGAATCGAGGTGCAGATGATGAACGTCGATCGCAGGTTCCGGAGGAACGCGAAGATGACGATGACCACCAGGCCGGCACCGAGAAGGCCCGCCTCCTGCACGCCGGCGATCGCCTGCTCGATGTAGGTAGACTGATCGTCAAGCACGGTCAGGTGCAGGCCCTGGACCTCGCGATTGATGCGCTCCACTTCCGCGCGCACCTCTTCAGCGATGGCCACGGTGTTCTTGCCCGACTGTTTCGTGACGCGAAGGCGGATGCCCGGTTTGCCGTTGATGCGTGTGAACGACCGCATGTCTTCGGTGGTGTCGCGCACCTCGGCCACATCGCGCAGGTAGATGGGCACGCCGCCGCGGGTGAAGACAATCAGGTCCTTGATCTGGTCGATCGACTCGAACTGGCTCTGGCTGCGCAGCAGGAAGGTGGTGTCCCCTTCCGTGACTTCGCCCAGCGGCACGTTCTGGTTTTCGGTGCGGATGGTCTGCACCACCCGGTCCACCGGCAGATCGAGCGCCGTAATTTTTTCCTTGGAGAGTTCGATGCGGATCTGACGGCGCAGTCCGCCGTCGACGGTGACCGACGCCACGCCTTCCACGCGCTCCAGGCGGGGGACCAGGTCCACCTCGGCCATTTCACGCAGGGTCACTCGATCAAAATCGCCCTCCACGCCGATGCCCACGATCGGCATGGAGTTGGAGTCGAACTTGAAGATGGTGGGTGGGTCCGCATCCTCGGGCAGGCGCCCCCGCACGCGGTCGACACGGGTCCGTACTTCGTCGGCCGCCTCGTTCAGATCGCTGCCCCACGCGAAGTTGAGCCGGATGTTGCCATTCCCCTCAGACGCTGTGGAGTTGATCTGCTCGAGGCCAGGCACGGCCGCCAACGACTGTTCGAGCGGCCGGATGATCAGTTCTTCGATTTCAAGCGGACCGACGCCGCCGTACCCGACCCGCACCGTGAGGCTGGGGTAGCTGACATCGGGCATCAGGTCTACAGGCAGCCGCGTCAGCGAAATCGATCCCAGAAGGACGATCGTCGCCGAGAGCATGAACATGGTGACAGGCCGGTGGATCGCGAAACGAGGCACACTCATGCTGGTTCTCCTGCTGGGCGTCGGCGCCGATGCTTACAGACCGCCCCCGCGGCCTGCCGGGGCGGCGCCACTGCGGCCGCCCGAACGCCCGCCATGCTGGCCGGGCATGTTCATCGGCGTAATGCGGTCGCCGGTCCGCAACGCGAGCGCACCAGTCGTGATGACCTGTGTGCCCTCAGTGAGACCAGACAGGATCTCAATGCGTTCGTTGTCTTGCAGACCGGTGGTGACCCGCTGGAACTTCGCCGACTGGCCGTCCACGAGGAACACGCCGCGTTGTCCCTCGCTGTCCACCACGGCGTTTCGCGGCACAGTCAGCGCATCCGGCCGCACTTCCACGGTCAGCTTCACCCGCGCGAACATGCCGGGCTTGAGGCGGTAGCCGGGATTCGGGACTTCGATTTCCATGGAGGCGGTGCGCGTGGCGGCGTCAAACACCGGCGCCACGCGGCTCACCGTGCCGGTGAACTGCTCGCTTGGGAACGCGTCCACCCCAATCAGCGCCGTGACGCCGGCGGTGACGCGCTTGAAGTCCTTTTCGACCAGGTTGGAAATCAACCGCACGGTCGCGATGTCCACCACCGAGACGATGGCGGTATTCGCGCCGGCGAACGCGCCCTGGTCGAGGTTGCGGCGGCCAATGAAGCCATCCACGGGTGACACGATGTTGGTATTCGACAGCGTGATCTTCAGTTCGTCGAGGCGCGCCTGCGTCTGACCCAACTGGGCTTTCGCGAGTTCGACCGCGGCCACGGCCGAGTTGTAGGCGGCCTCGGCATCTTCAATCGTCTGGCGTGTCGCCAGCCCGCGCGACAACAGTTCCTTCTGCCGGTCGAGCGTCGTCTTGCGCAGTTGAAGGTCGCTCTCTCGCTGCGTGACGGTCGCGTTGTTCACCAGGACGTTCTGCTCGACCTGCTTCACCTGCTGCTGCAGTTCGCGGTCTTCGATCTTCGCAATCTGTTGACCCCGGCTGACCCTGTCACCGAGCTTCGCCGTGATCGAGTCGAGCCGGCCGGCCACGCGCGGCACGATATCCACCGTGGCGTTGCCGATCAGATTGCCGACGACGATGACGTACTCGATCACCTCATGTCGCGTGGCTGGCGCGGTATCCACCGTCAGGGCCGGCCGGCCGCTCCCGCGGCCCCCGGCGGCACTAGGCGTGCCCGGGGCAGCCCCAGAGCCGGCAGCGCCAGCCACCCCCTGGGACCGGTTGAAGTACCACGCACCGGCTGCACCGGCTAAGAGCAAAGCACCGACGACGATCTTTTTCATGTGAATGGACTACGCAATCCGCTGCACGCGGTCGAATTCCGCGATGGCATTGATGTAGCGAATGGTCGCGGTCAGCTCGTTGTTACGCGCGGACGTCAGCGCATTCTGGAGCGAGATGACCTGGAAGTTCGTGGACAGGCCCACCGAGAAGCGGGTGAGTTCGGCGTTGAGCGTGCGCTCGGCGGCCTCACGGGATTTCTGGGCGGCCAGCAACTGCTTGTAGGTGCTCTGCACGTCCAGGCCCGCGCGGGTCACCGCTGTTTCGATGTCGAGTTCCGTGCGCTTCAACGCTGTCTTCTGCTGTTCCATCGACAGTTCCGACCGCAGGTGGCTGGCCTTCTGTGACGACAGGCCCAGCGGCCGGCTGAAGTTGAGGCCGACCTGCCAGGTGGGCGTGTCAATGCCCGCGATCGAGCGCAGCGCATCGAAGTAGCTGCCGTCCTCAACCAGGACAGCCGTGCCACCCAGGCCCAAACGTGAATAGAGGGGGCCGCCGACGCCGGCGAGCGAGTAACTGGCCGTCAGGCCGAGCGATGCGCGGGTCCCGTTCTTTGAGAGCGCGAGGTTCAGTTCGCTGATGCGGATGTTCTGCCGCGCGGTTTCGATGTCGGCGCGCTGCGTAATGGCGTTCTTGACCGCTGCCGGGATATCGACGGACGGCATTTCGAAGGACGGCAGGTCGGTGGGGTTGATCGTCGAGCGAAAGAAATCGTCCTCGGTGCTGCTGACGAGCAGGCGCTTGAAGGCGATTTCCGCGTTGCGCCAGGCGATTTCTGCGGCCAGCAGGCTCTGCTCACCATTGGCAATCTGCGACTCGAGCTGCACCAGGTCGATTTCGGCCACCGTGCCGACTTCCACCTTTGTCTTGTTGTCGTCGTAGTTGCGGCGCGACAGCTCGAGTGACCGGCGCTGAATTTCGATCAACTCGATGGACTGGCGCAGCGACCAGTAGGCCGTGCGCACCTGGTTCTTGATGTTCTCAATCTGCGTGACCAGCGCGATGTCCGTGATTTGGCGCTGAATGTCACCGGTCGCCAGGCTGTTGCGCTGGTTGTCAATCGTGCGCCCCGCCAGCAGCGGCTGCTGGTAGTTGAGGCTCAGGCCCGACGAGAAGTTCGGGTTGCGCGTGCTGAACGAGTTGTCGGTCGAGGTGCGGCTGTTGGTGAAGTTGAACGACACCTGCGCGCCCTGCCACTTCATCCGCTGGCTCATCGACGTGCCGAACGAATTGCGCTGCGTCGTGGTGCGTGCGCCACCGTCGAGCTGTGACGTGGATTGCGCGGAGGCGTTGTTGTAGCTGTAGTTGCCGTTGAGGGTCGGCAGGAATGCCGCGCGTGACGCCTGCAGCGAATATTCCTGCATCTGCGGATTGAGTTTCTCGCGCGCAATATCGAGGTTGTGTTCAAGCGCTCGGCTGATTGCCGCCTCCAGTGACAGGTCCACTCGCTGCGCACCCGGTGTGTCCGGGGGCAACGCGCGGCCAACCACGTACTGGTTCTGCGTCAGGGTGGCCTGCACACCACCGCCGGCCGCCTGCTGCTGCGCCGACACGGCCGCCACCGGCACCACCGCGGCCACCACCGCCCACACCATCATTTTCGACATCTGCTTATTCATTCGTTGCTCCGTCTGGGCAGTCGCCATCACCAGGGCGGCTGCAAGAGTTCAAGAGTTGTTGTGTGAAACCTAACGTCGTTCGCGCCGATCGCGTTCCCAAATCGCCCGCAGCCCGGTGTTCTGCCCAGGGCTGAGGATGAGCCAGAACTGATACAGCATGATCGTGCGTGACTTGGCCAGAACCGTGCGTTGGGCTTCGACGCGATCCGACTGCATGCCGATGACGTCCACGCCCACCTTCCGCTCAGCCAGCATTCGCTTGAGCTCTGTCTCCTGCTTTGCCAACTCCAGCGCCGGGCCGAGCATATCCTGCTCGCGCTTGCGCCATACCGCATCAATTTTTGCGGCCTGGTCTGGCGTCAGCTTGATTTCCTTGATGATGGCCGGGTCCTTCCAGAACGGCGCCCTGGGCTGAGACGCTCCCGGGCGCTGGCTGTCTTGGTGAGGCGGCGGCGTCTGCTTGCGCTGAGACGTGGACCAGGCCCACTTGTGTCCGGCAGCAGCCTCATCCCTGGCAATCGTGGCGACACGTCCATCAGCCGCCAACACCACCAGGGTCAGCGTCAGGACGCCGAGCCAGATTGTTCGGGCAATTGGGGGTAAGGGAATCTGAACCTTCACGCTTCTTCTTACGCCTGCGTCAAAACCGCCGTTTACGAGCCGGCCAGGGCTTCCAGGCGGGCCACCACCTGCCCAACGACATTATTCGGCGTGGAGGCCCCGGCCGTCAGGCCGATCACCAGAGGGCCCTGGGCCGGCAACCAGTCCGGGACCACCGTCTCCGCAACCGCCGCCGTCGAGGGGGCGCCGATTGGCCGGTGCCGAACCTCCGTGGCCGACACCAGGCAATCCACTTCGGCAATGTGGAAGGTTGGGCACCGCTCGGCGCAAATCTTCGCCAGATTGCAGGTATTGCTGCTGTTATAGCCGCCGATCACCACCATCAGGTCTAGGGGCGCCTCGTCGAGCAGGGCAATCACGGAATCCTGGCGCTCCTGGGTGGCGCTGCAGATGGTGTCAAACGACCGGAACACGTCGCCCATGGAAGACGCGCCATGACGGGCCTCCATCGCGGCCTTGAACATATCCCCGATCTCGAGCGACTCGGCCATCAGCATCGTGGTCTGATTGGCGCAGCCCACCCGCAGCAGGTGCCGGTCGGGGTCAAACCCAGGTGAGGACGCCGGACCAAACCGTTCCAGGAACGCTCCGCGATCGCCTCCATGAACGATGTAGTGGCATACGGCGGCAGCTTCGCCCTTGTCGAGCACAACGAGGTAGTGGCCGTTGGGAAACAGGCTCGCCTGCGACGCAGTGGCGCGCGTCTCTTCGTGATGGAGCTTGCCGTGAATAATCGAGGTAAAGCCGTCCTGGGCGTAGCGCTTCACGTTTTTCCAGACCGTAAGCACCGACCCGCACGTGGTATCCACCAGCGTGCAGCCCTGCCGGTCCAGGCGCACCATATCGTCCACCGACACGCCAAACGCCGGCAGGATGACCACATCGTCTCGGCCAAGGGTCGTCCGGTCTTCACCAGGATCGGTCAGAAAGCGGATGCCCTGTACCCGCAACTGGTTGTTGACATGCGGGTTATGGATGATTTCTCCTGTGAGAAATACCCGGGAGTCGGGGAATTTTTTCCGGGTCTGGTATGCATAGTCCACGGCCCGTTCCACGCCGTAGCAGAACCCGAATTCGCGCGCGAGGTGGATGGTGAGCCGGCCGTGGGTCCGGGCGTAGCCGGCGGAGCGGAGGTCGTCGACGATGCGGCTGTGGTACGCCGCGGCGAGCTGGTCGGCGACCGCGGCCTTCATGTCGAGGCCCTTCCGGAAGATGATGGGCGGCATAGCTGACCGCCCATTGTACCTAAAGCCCGGGGTACCTGAAGCCCGGGCGTCAGCGGTCGCGGTTGATGGCCACCACGTCAATCAGCCGGGGCGTCATCTCATCCATCGCCTCAAGCGACCCCAACTGCGTCCGGGAGTAGGGGTCTTCCTCAAGAATTGACGCGTCGATGACCGTTCCCAGTCCCGGGGGCTGGGCACTGGTGCTGCCGGCCACCTGCGTCGAAGTGGGGCCGGTTTCAAACGAGTGGCTCAATTCGATGCTGACGATGCCGATCGCGAGGCCGGCTGCTGCGGCAGCCGCCAGCCAGCCGGGATTGACCCGTCGCCGATCGGTGGCGTCCAAGGGGCGCACCGCGCGTGCGGGAAAGCTGATGACTTTAGCCGGCCGATCCAGCGATTCCAGCCGCTGCAGGACCTGACTGCGCTGGGCGGCCAACCGCTCTTCCGGGAACACGGCATCCGCTTCAGCCGCGCCCATGTCTCGCACATCTTCGAGCCAGCGGCTCATGTCCACCGCGCGTTCCGCGCACATATCGCAGCGGTCGAGGTGAGCGGGCCGCACGCCCGTGCTCCAGACCTCCACCAGTGCGTTTTCCGAGAGATGCCCTCGACGAAGTACCACGTCAGCGAGCCGCATGTCGAACCCTCCCTTTACCTTTCGTCTCTGCCACGCTCTGGCCCGACAGCAACGTACGCAGCCGTCGAATCGCGCGGAAGAGGTGGACGCGCACGGTGGATTCATTCAACCCGGTCATCGAGCTGACTTCCCGCGACGTCCGTCCCTCAAAATGACTCAACACAAACACCAGTCGTTGCCGTTCCGGCAACTCTGTCATGGCTGCCCTCAGCCGTCGTCGCCGCTCATTCTGCAGGACCTGGTCCTCCGGACTTGGGCCTTTCGACGGAAGGTGCTCGGCAGGGTCTCGTTCCACGCCATCGGCACCAACCGTCGGGCGAGCGATCCACCGTTCGCGCCTCCGTCGGGCCTTGAGCCGATCCAGGCACCCATTGATGAGAATCCGGGTAAACCAGACCTCGAACGGCAGGTCTTCCAGGAACGTGCCCATGTGCGTGTAGGCCTTTACTAAGGCGTCCTGCACAGCCTCTTCCGCGTCAGCGGCTTCGCGCATGTAGTGAAACGCGATGCGAATCGCCCGCCGCTGGTGGCGCTCCACCAGTTCGGCGTACTTCTCCCGCGCCTGTTCCAGCTGACCGGCAGCCTTGAATGCTTTGACAGCGACAGCGACGCGAGTATCGGCTTCTCGGGGCGTTTCAGAACTGATGGCGTAACCTCTGGGGCTAGAATACGCCCAATTTCCCGTCGTGTTTACGGCCGATCTGCCTGGCGTGGCTTCAGCCGCGCCGCTATCGGGCTCCCGGGTAGTAGTGGGCGAGGATGGCGGTGACCGACGCACCGCCTCGGGCTCGGGCAATGGCCCCAACCTGGCACAGGCCCACTCCGTGGCCGAACCCGCGGCCCGTGACCAGGAAGCCCTCGGGCGTTGGCTCAATCTCGAACAGGGTGCTCATGAAGGCCCGCGCCCCCCTTTGAGCCGCCACCACGGTTCGGAGCATCTCGCCGGTCACTTGCCGTCCGCGGCCGCCATCGATACGGACCAGGATGGCGCGCCCCGAGGCGTCCCTCTGGCTGACGACGAGCCCGGAGAGGCGGCCACCCGGATTCGTGCGGGCATCGCTCGCGAGCAACTGCACCCACTCCCCGGTGGTGGCCGCAAACTGCCAGGTCCGATGCGGGCCACCGGTCTCATCCTGTCGGGAAGGGAGGTAGGGAAGGGCAGTGCCGCCCCAGGCATCGGCCGGCGTGGTGGTGTGCCCGCCGCAATCAGAGTGAAAGAGCGTCAGGGCAGGCCGGCTGTTGAAGCGCAGGATCCGGCCGGTCGTACGGGTGACGGCGCCGCGGGCGATGGCACTGAATCGTGATGTGGCGATGCGCGCGGGTTCGTACAACTGGCAGTGCGTGCGATCGCACACGTCAAAGCCTTCCGCCGCGTGGCGCCCGGCCTGTGCAACGGCATACGTCCGGGCGATGATCGCCTGTACTTCGTACACCGTTGCGGCCACTCGATCGGATTCCGACACGGGCGTGACCTCGGACAATGCGGCACCCAGTACGTAGTCGTCCAGTGCCACGACCGTGACTTGGCCTGCGACCTGCACGCGCAGCCTGGAGGAGATGCCGGTGGTGACGTCACCGGGCAAACGCGCAGGCGAGGGTGCGCACGCGATTGTGAGTGCCGCAATCGTCGAGAGGAGCGCCGTGGCCGCGTGTCGGCGTTTCGGGAATCGCGGCATTTCGTCGTATCTTAGACCGCCTACTCCAGCAGCGGATGGCCCCTGTGGCATGGCCCCTGACCCCGTCCTGGTTGTTGATGATGATCCGTATGTGCTCGGGGTGCTGACGCACGTCGGGCGCGCGCGGGGCCTGGAGATCATCGCCGTCCAGTCGCTTGAGGAAGCCACCCTCACGCTCGCCACGCATCGTTTCTCGGTCGCGGTCGTCAATCTGCGGCTCGGAGCCGTGTCGGGCCTGGAGGTCATCAAGCGGGTCCGCGGGAAGGACGGCAGCACCGAGGCGATCATCATCTCCGACGATCGGCGGCTGTCCAGTGCGCTTGAAAGCTACGAACAGGACGTCTTTGCGTTTGTGCTCAAGCCGTTTGATCCGGTGCAGCTGTTTGCCACCGTGGACCGCGCGCTCAAGCGGCGGCGCGGCGGGATCGAGCGGCAACGGCTGACATGGGAACTGCGGTTGCTCAATGACGTGGCCGCAGCCGTTCACGTCACGACCGATGTGGGCGAAGCGCTTCGGCACGGGCTTGAGCGCGTGGCCGAGGCGTATGAGGCTCGATGGGCCATCCTGCGATTACGGCCCCTTGATGGGGGCGCACTGGTGGTGCACTCGGCGGTCGGCGGCAGCGTCGAGGCCGCGGAGGCCATTTGCGAAAATGCCGACCGGCAGGACGCTTCGAACGGCCCTCTCGACCCCCCGGTGTCGAGCACCATCTCGGTGCCCGTGGTGGCCGGACAGGAAGTCCTCGGCGTGTTGACTCTCAACTCTACGGTGCCGCAGCGGTTTTCAGTGGATGACGGGCGCGTGCTGCGCACAATCGGCCGTCAGTTCGGCGTTGCCGTCGCCAATGGGCAGTTGTACGAACGCGTATTCCGCGCGAAAGTCCAGTGGGAGCGCACCTTCGACGCGATCAGCGGTCCCATCGCGCTCTTTGATTCCCGGTCGCGCACGATGCGCACCAATGCGGCGCTTGCGGCACTGTGCGGATGGGAGATTCGTGAAACGCGCGGACGGACCTGCGCGGAGGTCGGACTGTGTGGCGGCGGCTGTCCGAATTGCCTGGTCGGCCGTGCCATTCGTGATGACCAGCGCGTTGATGAAGAAATCACGACCGCCGACGGCCGGGTGTTCACCGTGACCACTCTGCCTGTGCCCGATTCGTCCGGCGCCGCGGTGCAGTTCGCGAAGGAAATCACCAGAGAGCGGCAGCGCGCCCGGCAGCTGCGCAGCCTCAGCCAGGAAGTCTCGGCGACGAATGCGGAACTGGTGGCGACCGTGGACCGGCTGCATACCACCCAGGCACAACTCGTTCAGGCCGAGAAATTATCGGCGATTGGGCAACTCGTGGCCGGTGTCGCGCATGAGTTGAACAACCCCCTGACCAGCGTCATCGGCTACGCCCAACTGGTGCACGAGGAGATGGCGGCCAATCCCAAGCTCGCTGCGGAGACCGGCGGCTTGATGGATGACGTGACGCGCATCCTGTCGGAGTCCGAGCGCGCCGCGCGCATCGTCCGCAGCCTGCTGACGTTCGCCCGTCAGCAGACGGCCGAGCGCGAGGAACACGAGATCGCCGACTTGTGCCGGCGTGTGGCCGACCTGCGCGCCTATGACTCGCGTCTCAAAGGCATCGAGGTGGTGACGGAGTTTACCGATGACCTGCCGCCGCTCTACATCGACGGCGGGCAGGTGCAGCAGGCGCTGTTGAACCTGGTGCTGAATGCCGAGCAGGCCATGACGTCGGCGCCCACCAAACGCCTGGAAGTGACGGCGCGGTTCGATGCCGAGTGCGGCGCCGTGGTGATCTCGGTCGCCGATTCCGGGCACGGCATCGAGGCTTCGAATCTCGCACGCGTCTTCGACCCCTTTTTCACCACCCGAGGCGTCGGAGAAGGCACGGGGCTCGGCTTGTCGATCGTGTACGGCATCGTGCGCGACCACGGCGGCCAGGTGATCGTGACGAGCGAAGTCGGGGTTGGCACAACGTTCTTCATCCGGCTGCCCGTCCGGTCGCCGGTGGTTGAGGGCCGGCGGGCACTCCTGGTGCTGGTGGCGCACGGCGACGCGGTCACGCGCGATTTCATAGGCGCCGCACTTGGCGGGTGGAGGCTGTCGGTACGCCTGGCGCGCAATGCCTGCGAGGCCATTGAGAGTCTGGCGGAAGGGGAACTCGGACTGGCGCTGATCGATCAGAGCATGGTGAACGCCGATCCCCAGCACTGGCGCGAGGCCTGGGCGACGCTGAACGGCCGCGTTCGGCTGGTGGCCATCGGCACCGGCCCCGCTGATGACGAGGCGCGGCGGTTCCTGCGTGAGACCGCGGAAGTCACCCTCTCGCCGCCCTACGATCTTCGGGTGCTGCGCCGGGCCCTGGTGACCACTCTGGGCGCCTCGCTCTGAGCCGTCGGGCGCGTCCGGGCCACCCCTTGGCAGCGCGCCTCCGGACGCGTTACGATTGAGCGTTTATTTACGCTCCAAAGGAGTTATTCGGATGACGGGATCCAGTCGGAAGGTTGAGTTGTCGGTCCTCGGGATCGAAGGCGCCAATGCGCATTGGAACTTGAGTGTGGCCGCGTTGTATGAGGAGGCCGTTCGCAGGGGCGAAGGCACGCTGACCGCGGACGGGCCGCTGGTGTGCAACACCGCGCCGCACACCGGGCGCTCACCGAATGACAAGTTCGTCGTCAAGGAAGCGTCGAGTGAGCAGAACGTGGATTGGGGCAAGGTCAACAAGCCCATCGGTGCCGAGAACTTTGACCGACTCGAAAAGCGCATGCTCGCGTCGCTCAAGGGTATGGACCTGTTTGTGCAGGACTGCTGGGCGGGCGCCGATCCGGCGTTTCGGCTGCCGATCCGAATCATCACCGAGAAGGCGTGGCACAACCTGTTTGCACGCACGATGTTCATCCGTGAACCCAGCGCCGAGGCGCGCCTCCAGCACGACCCGCAGTTCACGGTCATTGACATCCCGAGCTTCAAGGCCGACCCGGCCGTTGATGGCACGAACTCCGAGACGTTCATCCTGCTCAACTTCGCCAAGAAGCGCGTGCTGATTGGCGGCAGCAACTACGCCGGCGAGATCAAGAAGTCGATCTTCACCGTCATGAACTACCTGCTGCCCCTGCGCGACACCATGCCGATGCACTGTTCGGCCAACGTGGGACCGGACGGGGACGTGGCCCTGTTCTTCGGCTTGTCGGGCACCGGCAAGACCACCTTGTCGAGTGACTCGCACCGGCAGTTGATTGGCGACGACGAGCATGGGTGGAGCGCGCACGGCGTCTTCAACTTCGAAGGCGGTTGCTACGCCAAGATGATCAAGCTGTCGGCGGAAGCTGAGCCGCAAATCTATGCCACGACCAAGCGGTTCGGCACCGTGCTTGAGAATGTCGTGATCGATCCCGAGACGCGCGAACTCAATCTCGACAGCGCGGCGCTGACGGAAAACACCCGCGGCGCCTATCCGCTGACGTTCATCGACAACGCGGTGCCGTCGGGCCAGGCCGGTCACCCCACCAATGTGGTGATGCTGACGGCCGACGCGTTTGGTGTGTTGCCGCCGATCTCGCGGTTGTCACCCGAAGCGGCGATGTATCACTTCCTGTCCGGCTACACCGCAAAAGTGGCGGGCACCGAGCGTGGCGTGACGGAGCCGAAGGCGACGTTCAGCACCTGCTTCGGCGCACCGTTCATGGTGTGGGACCCGAACGTCTACGCGAAGCTGCTCGGTGAGCGCATCGCAAAGCATCAGGCGCGCGTGTGGCTGGTGAACACCGGATGGACGGGCGGCGCGTACGGCGTGGGATCGCGCATGAAGATTGCCCACACCCGGGCGATGATCAACGCGGCCCTCTCGGGCGCGCTCGATCATGTGGGCTACGACCGGGACCCGATCTTCAACCTCGAGGTGCCCTCGAGCTGCCCGAACGTGCCGCCCGAGGTGCTGCGCCCGCGCAACACCTGGAAGGATCAGGCGGCGTACGACGCGCAGGCGCAAAAGCTGGCCGCGATGTTCATCGAGAACTTCAAGACGTTTGAGGCGACGGCGTCGGCCGCTGTGAAGAGCGCCGGGCCGGTGGCCTAGGTGTCGATGCATCTCGAGCCCGTGGTCGGGCTCGAGATCCACTGCCAACTGTTGACCGCAACCAAGATTTTCTGCGGGTGCGCCACCACGTTCGGGGCCGCGCCGAACACGCACGTGTGCCCGGTGTGCCTGGGATTGCCGGGCGCGTTGCCGGTGCTGAACCGGCAGGCCGTGGAGTTCGCGATCCGCGCGGCGGTGGCGCTGGGCAGCACGGTGAACGCGACCTCGATCTTCGCCCGCAAGAACTACTTCTACCCGGACCTGCCGAAGGGGTATCAGATCTCCCAGTACGACCGGCCGCTGGCCACGGGTGGCGAAGTGCGCATCGGCGACACCACGGTGCGCCTCACGCGGATTCACATGGAGGAGGACGCCGGCAAGTCGCTCCACCATGGGTTCCCGGAGTCCGACCGCCATACCCTGCTCGACTTCAACCGCGCGGGCGTGCCCCTGATTGAAATCGTCACCGAGCCCGACCTGCGATCGGCGGCCGACGCCGCGATATGTTTCAGCCAACTGCGCGAGATTCTGGTAGCCATCGGTGTCAACGACGGCAACATGGAAGAAGGCAGCCTGCGGTGTGACGCCAATGTCTCGCTGCGCCCGGTGGGGGAGACGACGCTTGGTGCCAAGGCGGAGGTCAAGAACGTCAACTCCTTTCGCTTTCTGCAGAAGGCCCTCGAATACGAAATCACCCGGCAGCGCGGCGTGCTGGAATCGGGAGGCCGGGTCGAACAGGAAACGCGGCTCTGGAACAGCGACACCGGCACGACGGAGTCCATGCGCAGCAAGGAAGGCGCGCACGACTACCGGTATTTTCCCGAGCCAGACCTGCCGCCGCTTCAGGTGGACGCGGCCTGGGTGGCGCGTATCACCGCGTCGATGCCTGAGTTGCCCGAGGCCCGTCAGGGTCGGCTGGTGGCGGCCCATGGGATCAGCGACTACGACGCGGACGTGCTGGTGCGCCTTATTCCAGGCGCGGCAGATTTCTTCGAAGCCGCCGTCGCCGCCGGTGCCGCGGCCAAAACCGCCAGCAACTGGATCCAGGGCGAAATTCGTCGCAAGCTCAAAGAGGTGGGCAGCGACAGCGTGGCCGCCGTGCCCTTCGGCCCTGCGGCGCTCGCTGAGCTCACGGGGCTTGTGGACAGCCAGGTGATCAGCAGCTCGGCGGCGAAGGACGTGTTCGAGGCCATGTGGGAGACAGGTCAGCCGGCGCGCGCGATTGTGGACGCGAAGGGCCTGGCGCAGATCGGAGACACCGCCGCGCTCGAAGCCATTGTCGACGCCGTACTGGCTGCCAATCCTGACCCTGTCGCGCAGTATCGCGCGGGGAAGGTGCAGACGTTCGGCTTCCTCGTGGGTCAGGTGATGAAGGCTTCCAAAGGGAAGGCGAACCCGGCGGTGGCCGGCGAGATTCTGAAGGCGCGCATCGGGTAACCCTTCGACGAGCTCAGGGTAAACGGACGGAAGTGGTCGGCATTGACACTGATGACCCGTCCTGCCTAGACTGACTTTGCTCACTCGCGCATGGCTATCAAGTCCCGCCTGACCAGCGTCGAAGCCAAGACGTTCCATTGGCCTTTGGCCGGAGCCTTGTGCCACTGCCGAGTCGCTTTTTTCCGCGAAGAGTTCCTCAAACATCACCAGTGCCTGGACCAGCAACGCGAGTACTACTCGGAGCTGGCCGTGGCGCAAGCCGAAGATGCGCTGGGCCGGATCCTTGCCGAGATCGATCAGCTGTGCCAGCGTGATGATGCCTGCGATGTCATCGCACAGTTGCTGCGCCGCATCGATACGATCACGAATCTCTCGGCGTGGACGGACCCGGAAACGCTTCACTAGTACGTGTCCCTGAAATTCCTTTCCTGGATCGCCGCGGCTGTTGTGGCCGTCGGACTGTCTGGCTGGATCTACGGCGCGTCGGGCCGCTCGGAAGTGGAGCAGGCGCGGCGAGACGCCGTGCAGCGGGCCGACCTGATGGAGGCCCGGGCCCTCATCCTGGATGGGCAGGTGCAGGTCTTCCTGGTGAACTTCGGGGATGCCAGCCGCCGCTATGAAGCGGCCCGGGTCGTGATTGAGCGCCTGCAGACGGCGCTCAGGGAGGTGGGCCAGGCCGAACGCGCCGGTCGCCTCGAGGTTCCGCTCTCAAGTCTGCGCGACGCGCAACGCCTAGCCTCGTCCCTCGACGGAAGCGCGAGGAACTCGGGAGACGAAGCGCTTCGGGCGCTAACGGCGTTCGCGGAACCCACTGCGCCCTCGCGGTAATGCGCCACGGGCGACGCGAAGCGCTATTTCAGAATGGTGGCCGTCAGTTCCGCGGTGACCCGACGCTCGCTGCCAGGGTCGGCCGATTGGGAGACCACCAGCGGTTTGCCATCCTGAAGCACCACCGTAATCGACTCATTGAGCCTCGGGGATCGCGTGTTCCGGCCCTCGCTGTCCTTCATGGGCGCGGGCGAGTAGTCGAATGTGAGCCGCAGTGAGACTGACCCGTTCTGATACGCGTTGGCCACAGCATCAACGTTCAGGACCGCATCTGTCTGGTAGTTGTTCGTCCGGATCATCCCGCTGTTGCCGTTGAGCACGAGCAACGAGACGGATTTCTTGATTGGTGTCCCAGCGTAGTTGTCCGTGATCACCAGATCTAGCTTGATGTTCACGGGGCTGAGGAGCAGATTCGTCTGGGTTTGGAGGTTCGGTGCGCGCGGCGGCGCGGGTGGGGCCGGCGGGGCGGTCTGGCCCGCCATCGGTGTTGGCGTCGCGGCGGGCGGGGCGATCTGGACGCCTGGCGTGGGCGCGGTCTGCGCCAGCGCTGGCGCGGCGACGAGCAGTGTGAGAATCAGAAGGGAAGTCGGACGTCGCATAACGCTCCTTGGAAAAGACAGTTACCGGTTGTTCTGGCGATCGACGTCTGCACTATCGGTGCGCATCGCCGTCATGAGGAGTGGAGTGATCGAGAGCGCTTCCGGTTGGATCGATGCATACGTCAGTTGCTCGACCCTCAGCGCATCAACCGGCTCGAGCGCCGGGAATCGACGGTCCATCCACGCTAATTCGTCCATTGACAGCGCGCTGACTTGTGCGCGCTGCGCGCTGCCGTAATGGCGAAATGGGGACAATGTCCGAACTGGCGAAGTGTTGGTCTGACGCACCGCACTCGCGGTTTGGCGCACCTCCGCAGGTTGATTTTCGACCGCCGGACTCTGGACCCTGGACTCTGGACCCTGGACGGCGAGAGCGAGCGCAACCGCAGCGGCAGCGCCGAGCGGCGCGCCCACTCGCCACAGCCACCACGACATCGTGCGCCCGGCTGTCTGCACCAGGTCGAGCCGCGCTCGGATGCGGGCCTCGAGATCGGCCGACGGCTCCGCATCAACGAGCTGTCGGGCGATGCGATCAATATCCATCATGACAAGTGCCTCTGAATCATCTTTCTGGCCTCGGCCACACGCCACTTCACAGTGCCCAGCGGCACGCTGAGGATGGCGGCGATTTCGTCGTAACCGTGTTCACCCGAGGCGGCGAGCAACAGCGTGTCGCGCAACTTCGGCGTGAGGCCTTCGATGGCCGATCGCACCTGCCGCAGGCAATGTCTCGCCTCGCCTCGGCCCGGCGCTCGGGGTCCGCCTCATGGCTCGCCAAGCGATCCACCTCATCGTCACCTCCATGATCGTCGTGACGGAGTGACGACGAGCGCTGCCACCAGCGAGTTCGTGATTTCCGGCGGTCGAGGGCCTGGCGCCAGACGATGGTGAGGAGCCAGGTCTTGAAGCTGGAGTCGCTCCGGAAATGCGAGACCTCACGCCACGCCAGAACAAAGGCATCCTCCGCATCTTCGCGGCGTTTGAGCGCGGCCAGGGCCATCCGGAAGGCGGCGCGATAGTGGATAGAAACAATCTGGTCGAACGCCGCGCGGTCGCCTTCGCGGGCAGCCGCCACCAACGCCCGCACTTCGGGCGTGTCACCGGTGGAGACCCGCCCTTCCGACGCGAAGTCGTCGGTGGGGGTCATGGCAATCGCGACAACCTTCGGCACCACGGGAGTAGACCTCCAAACCCCCCGCCCGGTTGGGTGGGGATTACACTAAAGCACCAGGGCGCAACGCGCCCAAGAAAGAACATCATGACAAATATTGAGATCCTGGAGCAGATTCGGGACAAAGTGGACCATCCGGCCACGGTCAAGGAACTGCTGCAGCGGCTGAAGTGGCCGCGGGAAGAGCGGGCCTCCTTCAAGCGCGCCCTCGGCCGCCTGGTGGACACCGGTGAGTTGATTGAGATTAGAGGAGCCCGCTTCGGCCTTCCAGACCGGATGAACCTGGTGGTCGGCCGCGTATCGACCAACCCGCGCGGGTTCGGGTTTGTGGATGCGGAGCGGCCTCCCGAAGACGGCCCCACCAGCATCTTCATTGCAGGCGCCAATCTCAACCAGGCCATGCATGGCGACCGCGTCGTGGTGCGCGTGGAACGTTCGCGCGACGACAACCGGGCCGAGGGCCGCATCGTGCGCATCCTCGAGCGGGGCACGTCCTCGGTGGTCGGCCGGTATGAAGTGGACGCGCAGAAGCGCGGGTTCGTCGTGCCGTTTGACCGGCGGCTGGTGATGGACGTGGAGGTGTCGCCTGGCACTGCGCTTGGGGCGAAGCCGGGCGAGATGGTGACGCTCACGATCACGACGTGGCCCACTGCCACCCGTCCCGCCCAGGGCCGAATCACTGAGGTACTGGGGGATGTGGACGCGCCTGGCGTGGACACCACCGTCATCATTCGCAAATACAACATCTCGGATGTGCACAGCGCCGCGGCGGTCGCCGAAGCCACTCGGCTGGGCACTGAGGTCAAGTCGCGCGACCGTGAACGGCGCACCGACTTCCGCGAGTGGCAGACCGTCACGATCGACGGAGAGCACGCGCGCGATTTCGACGATGCCATTTCGATCGATCGGTTGGCCAGCGGCAACTACTGGCTGGCGGTGCATATCGCCGACGTCTCGCACTACGTGACCGAGGGCAGCGCGCTGGACGAAGACGCGTACGAACGCAGCACATCGGTGTATTTTCCTGAGCGCGCAGTGCACATGTTTCCCGAAGAGCTGTCCACCGGCCTGTGCAGTCTCAAGCCGAGGGTCGATCGCCTGGTGCAGTCGTGCCTGATGGAAGTGGATCAGCGCAACGGCAGCGTGGTGCGCTACGAGATGCACGACGGCGTGATCCATAGCGACGCGCGCATGACCTACACCGAGGTGAGCCAGATCCTGACGGACCGCGATCCCGTGGTCAGCGCGAAGTACCACGCGCTCGTGCCGATGTGTGAGCGCATGCATGCGCTGTTTGAGATCCTCAATCAGCGGCGACGCCGGCGCGGCTCGGTGGACTTCGACCTGAAGGAATCTGAAATCCAGTTTGGCGATGATGGCGCGATGGCCGCAATTGTGGCAGCCGAACGGAACGTAGCGCATCGATTGATCGAGGAGTTCATGCTGCTGGCCAACGAGACGGTGGCCGAGCATCTCGAAACACACGGCATGCCTGCGCTGTATCGGATTCACGAAGCGCCCGACCCGTTGAAGGTGGAGAGCTTCGAGGAGTTCATTGGCGCGCTCGGGTATTCACTGACCGGACCGGCGGACAACCTCGAGCCGAGGCATTTCCAGAAGCTGGTGGAGAAGATCAAAGGTAAGCCTGAGGAAAAGCCGATCGCGATGCTCATGCTGCGCACGATGCAGAAGGCCCGGTACGATCCGACACCGGTGGGTCACTTCGGCCTGGCCACGGCGCATTACGCGCACTTCACGTCACCCATCCGCCGCTACCCGGATCTCGTCGTGCATCGGTCGCTGCGCGAATCGCGGCGTGCCGTCTCAAAAGAACGGCGCGCCGAGCTGACCGAGGACCTGCCGGAAATTGGCCGGCACACTTCAGAGCGCGAGCGCCGCGCGGTGGACGCCGAGCGGGAACTGGTGCAATGGAAAAAAGTCCGGTTCATGGCCGACAAAGTCGGCGACGAATTCACCGGTTTTGTCACCGGCGTCACGGCCTTCGGCCTGCACATCGAATTGGTGGAGCACTTCGTCGAAGGCATGGTCCATGTGTCCACGATGGCCGACGACTACTATCGGTTTATCGAGAAGGCCCACTTGCTGCGCGGTGAAAAGAGCGGCCGCACGTACCGGTTGGGTGACAAGGTCGGCGTTCAGTTGATTCGTGTCGATCTCGAACGCCGCCTCATCGACCTTGGGCTCACCGAAATTCTCGATGCCGTGCGGCAATCCGAGCGCAATCGAGGACCGCGCCACAGTCGCGCCGAGCCCCGCAAGCCCGAGTCCCGCAAGGGCGAGCGGCGTCCCGCCGGGCGAGACAAACCTGCTGCCAAGAGCAGCAAGCGGCCCGGTCCGCGCGAACGCGCGTTCAAGAAAGCCGCCCGCGGCAAGAAGCGCTGATAGGGAGCTTCATGGTGAGAATCCGAACGTGAAGACACTCGTCCTCGGCACGGCGGGGCACATCGATCACGGCAAGAGCGCCCTGGTGCAGGCGCTGACCGGGACCGATCCCGATCGGCTCAAGGAGGAAAAAGCGCGGGGCATCACGATCGAACTTGGGTTTGCCCACGCCACGATCGGCGACGTCGAGGTGGCATTTGTGGACGTGCCGGGCCATGAAAAGTTCGTGCGCACCATGCTGGCCGGCGCCGGCGGGCTGGACGCGGTGCTGCTCGTGGTCGCCGCCGACGAGTCGGTGATGCCGCAGACCCGTGAGCACTTTGAGATTTGCCGCCTTCTCGGCCTGTCGCGCGGCATCATCGTCATCACCAAGGCTGATGCCGCGGATGCGGACACAATCGAATTGGCGGAACTTGAAGCGCGTGAGCTTGTGTCTGGCAGCGCGCTTGAAGCCGCGCCGGTCATCGCCGTGTCGGCCCGCACGGGGCAGGGACTGGACCGGCTGCGCGAGGCGATCGCCGGGTTGGTGACGGAGGCGCCGCCGTCGGCGGAACGCGGCGTCACACGGCTGCCCATCGATCGCGCCTTCAGCATCCGCGGGTTTGGATCCGTGGTGACCGGCACACTGGTCTCTGGTGCGTTGCGCGACGAAGATGCGCTGGTGGTGTTGCCGGGTGGCCAATCGGTGCGTGTGCGCGGGTTGCAGGTGCACGGACGATCGGCCGTGTCAGTGGCGGCGCCCCAACGCGTGGCCGTGAACCTGGGTGGCGTGACGCTTGCCGAGGTGGCCCGAGGCATGACGCTGGCCACTCCCGGCACGTTGGCTGTGACGCGACGCGTGGACGTGCGCCTCGAGTTGTTGCCGGGCGCCCGGCCGCTCCGCCACGGTTCGCGGGTGCGCGTGCATCAGGGCACCGGTGATTGGTTGGGCCGCGTGTCGATTGCGTCCGTGCGCCCGCGTTCGGCTGACGCCTGGACGCCGGTGCCACCCGGCGCAAGCGATGTAGAAGTGCTGCCGGGAGGGCATGCGCTCGCGCGGCTGCGGCTGGCGTCGCCCGCTGTGTTGACGCGTGGCGATCGTCTGGTACTGCGCGCGGCGTCGCCCGTGATGACCATTGGCGGCGCAGTGGTATTGGACCCCGAGCCCGCGGCGGGTGGGGTTCGGCGCAAGGGCGCCGCGGGTCGCCTGGCGGCCCTGACCGCCGACGATCCGATCGCGTGGGTCACGACCTGGCTCAGTGATGCTGCACTTCGAGGCCTGGCGGCGAGCGATCTTGTGCGACGCGGTGGGCTGAGCCCGGGGGATGCCAACGCCATCCTGGAGACACTCGTCACCAATGGCCGCGCGATACGAAGCACCGATCGGCATGTGGACGCGACGGCCGCAACTGCCGCACGCGCGGCCATCGTCGCGCAGCTCGCCGCGTTCCATCGCGACCACCCGGGAGAGGTGGGTGTGCCGCGTGAGGTGGTGCGTGCGCATGTGGCGGCGGGCGATGTGTTTGAAACGCTGTTGTCCGGACTGGGTGCCGCCGTGACAGGCACGGAGCGCCTTGCGCTCGCGTCCCATACCCGCGTCGTGACCGGAGATGATGCCCTCGTGCGTCAGGTGATCGACGACGGTCTCAAGGCGGCGGGGGTGCAACCACCAGACGTGGCCGCACTGGCGCTGCTCGCCCAAGCGTCGCCCGCTGTGGTTCAGAAGGCACTACACGCGTTGCAAGCTGCAGGTCGCGTGCAACGCCTTGATGTGTTGTGGTTTCACGCCGACACGCTCGCGGCGCTCAAAGCAGAGGTGAAGGGGCTGGGCTCGGGCGCCAGCATGGACGTGGCGTCGGCGAAGGCACGCTTCGGCGTGAGCAGGAAGTTCGCGATCCCCCTGTTGGAGTACCTCGACAGAGAACGGGTGACCCGCCGGGCAGGCGATAAACGGCTCGTGATCTAGCCCCGCCGCCACCGGCCTACGAGTCGCGTTTGTCGGTAAGGCCGTCTTTCGTCGCGTCCTTGAAGTTCCGGATGCCTTTGCCGATCCCCTTGCCCAATTCGGGCAGACGGCTGGCGCCGAACACCAGGATCACGATGAAAAGAATGATGAGTAACTCGGGAACACCAAGGCTAGGCATGGGAACACTCCTCACGAAGTCTACCACCCCCGGCAAAGGCCAGTGGGCATTGCTTTTGCAGTATTCACCATAAATGGCTGAGATGCGTATACTTGGGGTGACACCCAGTCCGATGAACGCTAACGCACCTGCGAACGTGCCGGTACCCGGTGGGCCTGTTGTGCCACCCGCGTCTACCGTTCCGGCTCCTCTCAAAGTGGAGCAGGGCTGGCTTGGCGCAAGTTCGATGTTTCAGCCGCCCGCGCATCACAAAATGGGGCGCGCGTTTTCCACGTCTGTCGCGCTTCACGGCGCGGCCGTTGCGCTGGTCCTGCTGATCATGGCGCTGCGTCCCGCCCCCGAGGCGGCACAGCCGACGCCCATTGAAAAATACAACCTGGTGTTTGTGCAGGCGGCGGGTCCGGGTGGCGGTGGCGGTGGTGGTGGCAATTCCTCACCGACGCCCCCGGCCAAACTCGAAATGAAAGCCGTATTGCCCAAGCCGCCGGTGATTGAGCCGGTCAAGGTCGATGTCCCGCCGCCTCCTGCGCTTGTGGCGCCAGTGCAGATGGCTGCCGTCATGCCGACGGCCGGCACGTTGTCGGGACTGACGGCGGCGCCCTCATTGGGAGCCGGCACGGGTGGCGGTGGCGGCACAGGCGTGGGCGCGGGCACCGGGCCAGGACGCGGCTCCGGTATTGGTGACGGCACCGGCGGCGGGTTCGGCGGCGGCGCGATGCGCCCTGGCAGCGGCGTGACGAACCCGACCATCCTTCGCCAGATCGATCCCAAATACACGCCCGAGGCCATGCGCGCCAAGATTCAGGGCATGGTGGAACTTGAAGCCGTGGTGGGCACCAATGGCGTGATCACCGAGGTGCGCATCAGCAAGTCGCTCGATCGCGCGTTTGGTCTCGATGAAGAGGCGATGAGGACCGCTCGGCAGTGGCTGTTCCGCCCGGGACGCTTCCAGGGGCAGGCCGTGCCCATTATGGTGGTGATCCAGATGGAGTTCCGGCTCCACTAGTTCTTTCCGCCCGGCTTCTTCCTGCCCGACAATGCGCAGGATATTATTTTGCGCGTTGCCATGACCCTGACCAAATCCATTCCCTTTCTGATTCTGGTGCTGTGTGCGCTGGTGGCTCTGTTTGTTCCAGAGTCGCCGCCAGTCGTGACGGGCGGCCCGATCGACTCGGGCGACACAGCCTGATTGCTGACGGTCACGTGCCTCGTGCTGCTGATGACGGTAGGACGTGGACGCGGGGACCTCAATCGGGCCAACCGTGACCACGATTTCGCGACTGTCGCGATTCTCTTCAACCTTCACGCTGGTCGTGGACTTCTCAGCAGACAGGCTGGCGTGAGACACCAGCCCAATGGCGGCGACGACTACCAAGCTCAAAGTGGTACGTTTCATCAGGGCCTCCTGAGCCAGAGGTTCCCCCGAAACGCCCGGTCAAGTCGTGAGAGCGGCCTGAAGAATGCGTGAGGAAAGCCTGAATCGCCAGATTGGGCCGCTTCTGTTAGCCTTTCGCGCATGCGGAACCTCTCGGTGGCGTTTGTCATGGCGATGTCTTTCTCAGCCTGCGCCGGGCCTGTCGAATACGACGTCCTCATCCGCAACGGCACCATTTACGACGGCAGCGGTGGGGCGCCCGTGACGGGTGATGTGGCGATCAACGGCGACACGGTCGTGGCGGTCGGCGCCATCGGCGCGGCGAAGGGCCGAACAGAGATCGACGCGAAGGGGTTGGCCGTTGCACCCGGCTTCATCAACATGCTGAGTTGGGCCGGCACACCGCTGCTGGCCGACGGCCGCTCGCAGAGCGACATCCGTCAGGGCGTAACGCTCGAGGTCTTTGGCGAGGGCACGTCCGGCGGGCCGCTCACGCCCGCGATGAAAACCGAAATCGTCGAGCAGCAAGGCGACATCAAGTACGCCATCGAGTGGACCACGCTCAAGGAGTATCTCGACCACCTGGTCGCGAAGGGGGTGTCCACCAATGTCGCGTCATTTGTTGGCGCCACCACGGTGCGAACGTACGTGCTCGGCGAAGCAAACCGCGAACCGACCGCGGCTGAGCTCGATACGATGCGCGGCCTCGTGGCCCAGGCGATGCGGGAGGGTGCGCTTGGGGTCGGATCGTCACTCATCTATGCACCGGCGTTTTACGCGAAGACGCCTGAGCTCATTGCACTCGCGCGTGTCGCAGGAGAACACGGCGGCATCTACATCTCGCATATGCGCAGCGAAGGCAACCGCCTGCTGGAAGCCGTGGACGAGTTGATCACGATTGCGCGCGAGGCAAAGGTGCCGGCTGAGATCTATCACCTGAAGGCCGCGGGTAAGGAAAACTGGACCAAGCTCGATGAGGTGATTCGGAAAGTGGAAGTCGCCAGGGCAGCAGGCCTGGAGATCAGCGCTGACATGTATACCTATACGGCTGGGTCCACGGGTCTGGATGCGGCGATGCCGCCGTGGGTGCAGGAAGGTGGCCACGCGGCCTGGACCAACCGTCTCAAGGATCCGAAGACCAGGCAACGCGTGCTTCGCGAGATGACCACGCGCACAACCGAGTGGGAAAACCTGTACCTGGCGGCCGGCGCCGAGGGCACGCTACTTGTGGGTTTCAAGAACGACGCCTTGAAGCCACTCACTGGCAAGACCCTGGCCGAGGTGGCAAAGTCTCGCGGCAAGTCGCCCGAAGACACGGCGACCGACCTGGTGATCGAGGATGGCAGCCGCGTGCAGGTCGTCTACTTCCTGATGTCCGAGGAAAACGTGCGGCGCCAGATGGCGCTGCCGTGGATGAGCTTCAGTTCAGACGCGGGCTCAATGGCGCCCGAAGGTGTCTTTCTGAAGTCGAGCACCCACCCTCGGGCGTACGGCAGTTTCGCGCGCGCGATCGGCCGCTACACGCGTGAGGGCGTGTTGACGTTGCAGGATGCCGTCAGAAAGCTGACCTCACAGCCCGCCAGGGTGCTACGGATCGAGAAGCGGGGCAGCCTCGCACCTGGCTACTTCGCGGATGTTGCGGTCTTTGATCCCGCGAAGGTCGAAGACCTCGCGACGTACGAGAAGCCGCATCAATATTCGACGGGTATGGTGCACGTGCTCGTCAACGGTGTGGCGGTGCTGAAAGATGGCGTCCACACCGGCGCCACACCAGGCCGCGTCGTCAAGGGCCCGGGCGCCAAGGCGCGGTGATCAGAGATCCAGAGGATCGACGTTCCAGCTTCGGAGGATGGCCGCTTCATCGGCCGCGCTGATGGACTTCTTGAACTTGGCTCCCGAGCGGCCCTTCACGTAGCGTTCGCACTCGGCCCAGGTGGCGTGACGCGTCGGCCGGCCGTCCACCACGCTGACGTACGAATGCGCAGCGACCTTCTCCTTACGCGGGCCGGAACTGCGAGCCGGCACCGCGGTGTCGGTGGGCACATCGAGAATGTCCACGTCGTAGGCGGCCAGTGGCCCCGAGTACAGTCGCACGTCAGTGTGCCGGGCGAGGCCGTCGGCAATGGCGTCACACCGTTCATTGCCGGGCGTGCCCACGTGCCCTCGGACATAGTGCCATTCGATGGCAGAGGTGCCGCGCGCCTGGACCAGTGCCGACATCACTTCCCACAGATCCCGGTTGAGCACGTCATTGCCTTCAACGGTTTTCCATCCGCGGCGTCGCCACGCCCAGATCCACTCGCGGATACCTTTGATGACGTAGGTGGAGTCTGTATACACGTCCAGTGGGCCGCCGACCGACTGCACGCGTTCGAGGGCGCTGATGGCCGCGGTCAACTCCATTCGATTGTTGGTGGTGTGGGACATGGCGCCGCCCAGTTCGGTCACCCGGCCATCCGGCGTCACCACCACCGCGCCCCAGCCGCCGGGACCAGGGTTTTGTTTCGTGGCGCCATCGCAGAAGATAACGGTGCGGCTTGAAGCTGCGGGAACGACAGGCATCAAGCGATTGTAGAAGAGACGTTATGCAGATCACAGACATTCTCGCCCAGATCGGCGGACTTCAGTCGATAGCTCGCGAACTCGGTGTGAGCGAGACCCAAGTGGCCAGTGGTGCCGAGGCACTCGCGCCCGCCATCCTGGGAGGATTCAAGAAACAGGCGAACGCGCAAACGTCGGGCCTGGAAGGCCTCGGAGGATTGCTCAGTCAGTTTGGTGGTGGGGGCTTGATGGACGACGTGTTGGGCGCGCAGCCGACCAATGTGGCGCGCGGCAACGACGTGCTCGGCCAGATCTTTGGATCGAAAGACGTGGCCGCGCGGTCGCACAGAACGCGGCGTCGCAGTCAGGACTCGATCCGTCGCTGCTCAAGAAGATGTTGCCGATGCTTGTCGGCGGTGTCATTTCGAAGCAGCAAGGCAGTGGAGGGAGCGTCATGCCGTCTTCGATGAGCGGTGGGCTGGGCGACTTGCTGGGCGGCCTGCTCGGTGCCAACGCGTCGGGTGGCGGTCGGAAGTCTGGCGGCGGCATCGCGTCGATGCTCGACCTTGACGGCGACGGCAATCCCCTTGACGACATCATGGAGATGCTCGGCAAGCTCAGGGGATAAACACGGAGACGTCAGGCTAGGGTTTCCAGCAGCGTCACGGCCGGTGCCACACGGATGCCCTCGGCCGTCTGGTAGTCCTTGGTGCCTTTCGCGTGGATCTGCCACGCATCGCACGCGGGAAACCTGGTTTTGAGGTACCGCAGACCGGGATCCACGGGCGCGTCGTCGAGTTTGCATTCCACCATCAGCACCGGGGTGCGGCCTTCAACCACGACGAAGTCCACCTCGCGACGATCGTGGTCCCGGAAATAGCGAAGGTCAACGTCACGCCCTTCGGTGTCCTGCCGAAAATGCACCCACTTGAGGAGGTGTGAGGCCACCAGGTTCTCGAAGCGGGCACCGGGGGCCTGCACGAGTGTCCAGTCCCAGTGGTAGTGCTTCTGCTCTTTCTTGACCGCACGAATGCGCGGCGCGCCGAACGGGGAGAGCCTGAAAATCGCATACAGCCGTTCGAGAACGTCGAGCCAATTGGCCACCGTCTTGTGCGCCACCTGCAGATCTTCGCGAACGGCATTGATCGACAGGGGCGACCCGGTGAGATCGGGCAGCCGCAGCATGAGGAGTTCGAGATGCCCCAGGTCATTCAGCCGCTCCAGGTCGGCGACGTCCTCCCGGATAAGGCGCGTCCGATAGTCGCGCGACCAGCGGCGGGCCTCCACTTCGGAGCTGCGCCAAAACGGCTCGGGAAAGCCTCCGAGCGTGAGCAGGTCGCCAAGGTCGGCCTGAGACTTCAGGCGCAGTTCGGCCACCGACAACGGGTGCAGCCGCAGGAGGTGGTAGCGGCCCTGGAGCGAGTCGCCGCCGAATCGATAGAAGTCGAGGCGGCCGCTCCCGGTGACGAGGATGCGCTGGCGCGCCCGTCGTTTGTCGTACAGTCCCTTCAGGTAGTTGCGCCACTGCCGGTACTTGTGCAATTCGTCGAAGATCCACAGGGTGGATGACGGCAACTGCTGCCTGAGGATCCGCTCACGGTCCTCCGCGTCGTCCCAGGTGAGATACCCCGTCTTTCCGCCGGGCAGGGCCCGCGCCATGGTGGTCTTGCCGACCTGTCGTGGGCCGGAAACAAAGACCATCTTCCGGGTGAGGTCTTTCTTGACTTGGGGCAACAGGTAGCGCCCATGGAGTGCCATGGCGCCAGAGTATGACTATTTTGCCTAGGTGTCAAAAATACAAGTGAGTAATTTGGACATGTAAAAAAATGTACGACGAACGTCCCTTCGTGGCTGACGCGGCCGTGCAACGAATCACCGCAGTGCGGCGATTCAACGGTGGCTTGGCTGTCTATGCAGTCATGGCGTCGTTCGTCGCGCAGCAGACGCGCGAAATCAGTGTGCGCATGGCGCTGGCTTGGCGACACTTGCTGATCGGACTCGCGCTGGGGCTGCCGGTCGCGTGGTGGTTGTCGCGCGGGGTTGCCGCGCTGCTGTTTCAGGTCACGCCGGCTGATCCGTCTGCTTATCTCGGCGTCGCAGCAATACTCGCTGTGGTCAGCTTCATGGCCGCGTGGATTCCAGCCTGCCGGGCCTCACGCATCGACCCGATCATCAGCCTCCGGCGCTGATCAGGGCCTGCTACAGTGCGTCGTGCGCATCAGGATGACGGAGCGGCGGGGGGGCCAAATCTTCGCGTGTGCCCTGTTCGTCTGTGTCGCGTGGGTTGGCAGCTTCAGTGCGCCGCCACCGGCCCGTGCCTGGTCATCCACGCTGCCTGACGGTGCGGTCGCCGACTGGCCCACCGCTGACGGTGTGGGTGCCACTCACGCCTCGCCGCTGGGCGACATCACACCTGCACGCGTCAGCGGTCTCGAGATCGCGTGGACGTATCAGACCGGGGATGTCGACGACGGTCATGGTGACACCGCAGGAAGCGCATTCGAGGCGACGCCCGTCATGGTGGACGGCATCCTCTTTGTCTCTTCTCCTTTCAGCCGTGTCCACGCGATCGATGCCGAAACCGGCACCCGCCTGTGGGTCTTCGACGCGCACCTCGATCGGGACAACGCCCGGCAGGGCATGACCACGTCGCGCGGGGTGTCTTCGTGGCTGGACCGGCGGCAGCCCCCGAGTGAGCCGTGCAGCCGCCGCATCTTCTTCGCCGCCTTCGACGCGCGCCTCTTCGCCCTCGATGCCAGAACCGGACTGCGGTGCATGGACTTTGGCGCGGCAGGCGAAATCGATCTGGGTGGGGACGTGGCGCATATCGAAAGCAAGCGCCACATCTATAAACAGACGGCGCCGCCGACCGTGGTGGGTGATGTGGTCGTGGTCGGCTCGTCCATCTTCGACAGCCAGTTCGCGAATTCGCCGAGCGGTCTGCTCCGCGGTGTTGATGCCCGCACCGGGAAGCTGCTGTGGAAGTGGGAGCCGCTCTCCACGCTGCCCGGAGAAAAAATCGGCGAGGCCATCGTCGCCACCGGCGCTGCGAACGCGTGGGCGACGCTTGTGGCTGATGAGGCGCGCGATCTGGTGTTTGTCCCCACCGGCAGTGCCAGCCCCGATCACTGGGGCGGGTTTCGGCCCGGCAACAATTTGTACGCGAACTCGATCGTGGCCCTGCGGGGCTCGACGGGCGAAAAGGTCTGGCACTTCCAGGTGGTGCACCACGACCTCTGGGACTACGACCTGCCCACACCGCCCGCACTCATCACCGTCACTCGCAACGGAGTGGCGGTGCCGGCCGTAGCGCAGGCGACCAAGACGGGGCACATCTTCGTACTTCATCGCGAAACCGGTGAGCCGCTGTTCCCCGTCGTTGAACGGGCAGTGCCGGCCAGCGACGTCCCAGGAGAAACGGCATCGCCCACGCAGCCATTCCCGGTACTGCCGCGATCGCTGTCGCCCCAGTCATTCGGTCCGCTCGACGCGTGGGGGCTGACGCCATTCGATCGCGCGGCGTGCCGCTCGAAGCTGTTGGGGCTGCGGTCCGAGGGCGTCTACACCCCACCAAGTCTGCGTGGCAGCGTGGTCATTCCTGGCTTTCTTGGTGGCATGGAATGGGGAGGCGTGGCATTTGATGCGTCGAGCGGCCTTCTGCTGACCAACACTAACAATGTGCCCATGGTGACCACCCTGATCCCTGTGGCTGATGCAGGGGCGTCGGTGGTGGACCCCAACGCGAAGATGTCGCTGGCGCGGCAGGCGCCGGCTCCGTACGTGGTTAAACGTGAACCCCTCGTCTCGCCACTCGGTGTGCCGTGCATTGCGCCACCGTGGGGCATGCTGCACGCGGTTGATCTTCAGACTGGCGCGGTGCGGTGGGAGACGCCGCTCGGCGGGCTTCGCGACATCACCTGGTTTCCGACACCAAAATTTTGGGGGTCCCCGAACCTTGGTGGTCCGCTCGTCACGGGCGGCGTGGTATTCATCGCGGCGGCGCTCGATTCCCGCTTTCGCGCCTTCGACCTCACCACGGGACAGTTGCTGTGGGAGCGTGACCTTCCAGCGTCGGCGCAAGCCACGCCGATGACCTATCGGGTGCGGCACGGCGGCCGTCAGCTTGTCGTCATTGCCGCAGGCGGACATGCGGGGCTGGGCTCTACCCTCGGCGATTACGTGGTGGCCTTTGCGTTGCCGACGGTGGCCGCGCGCGCCGTCCGCCCTGCGCTACGCCGACTCCCTTGACTCCGGTCGCCGAATCGCCCAGTCTCTTGCGAATGTCTCACTTCACCTCGCGTCGTTCGCGTCTTGCCGTGCTGATCTTCCCCGTCTTGCTCGTTGGCCTTGGGCTGGCTTCTGTTTCCGGACAGGTTGTCCCGTCGGGTGACCCTAGCGGCGTGGCCAAAGGCCTGCATCAGTTGTTCATGCACGACGTGTGCACGGCTGAGTATTTGCCGCAACCTGATACGTGCATTCACGCACAACTGATCGAGAAACCAGTCACGGTGGGCGGCAAGGCGGGCAGCGTCTACGACGTACGCCTGCGGGTGCGTGGTCTCTTTGAACCAACGACGATCGTGGGAGCGGAGACGCCGGACGCGGCGCATCCGTACTACCAGGTGGGCGGTACCATCCGGGCGCGCGACTGGTCGGCCTGGCACATCGAGGTGTCGGAACCGAAGCAGACGTACTGGCTGAATCACTACCCGAAGGTCAGCCACACAATCTACAAGGAAGACTTCGAGGTCACCGTTCCGATGGCCGCAGGCGCGACGGTCACGGTGCGCGTGGTCGATGGCAACGACCGGCAGATGGACAACGCCGAACCCGATCGCGCCGACCGCATGCAGATCATCGCGGGCGTCACCGCCAAACCACTGGACGGGCAGATGCTGCGCCTTGACGTGGTGAAAGTCACGGCACGCTGAATGCAGTTCTGCGGCCTTGAGGATCAGGCCGCGCTACGTTCGGAGGACTCTGGACCCTGGACCCTGGACCCTGGACCCTGGACGACGAGCGCGTTATCTAAACGTGACGTGCAGGTAGACCGAGTGCCTGCCGTAGGTTTCGTAGAACGGCTTGAACGCCACGCCGGCAATCGAGAATCGGAGCGTGGCGGGGTCGCCGGTGATTGACCGGCTGATGTCGGCCGCGTCAAGCACCACCGGGCGCCAGTCCGTGCGCGCCCCCGGCTCTTCGGCGGCCAGCAGGACCGGGCCGAAGAGCAGGCTCGCCAGGTTGGGCTGATCCGGCACGTGGTCGAGGTGGAACCCAAAGGGCATCCTGACCTCGATCGTGTTGCCGTCACGCCACGTGCGCGCGAGCGTCAGGTAACTGCCTGCGGCGGCCTTCACCGCCTCGTCGCGGCCATTGACCTTCACGAAGACACCGCGCGTGGCCCATGCCGGCACCCGCACTTTGACGTCAAACCGGCCCGACCCTTTGATCACAAGTGTTGTCGTGTCGGTGTTGGGGAAGTCGGTGACTTGCTGAATCGTGACTTTGCGTTCGGTCCAGGTCAGCGTGGACGGGATGAACAGGTTGACGTAGAGCGCCGAGTTGTTCGCGCTCCTGAAATAGATCGTGTCTTGGAGTTTGGTGTGGCTTTCGAGCGCCGTGCCGTTGCAACAGGTGAAGCCGTCCATGTTCGCGTTGCCGAAGCGCTTCTGCGCGCCGGGGCTCAGGGGCACGTGATACGTGTTGCCGGCGTCCTGCTCGGCTACCGACGCGAGGATGTGGTTGTACAGCGCGCGCTCGTAATGATCCATGTACTTCGCCGTCTGGTCGTACATGAAGAGCTGCCGGTCGAGCTTCAGCAGGTTGTACGAGGCACAGGTTTCGTTCTGGCCGCCTGACGCGAAGCCGTTCACCCACAGCGTGTTTGGCTGCACAGGGAAACACTCGGCGTTGTTCGGATTGCGCGCGCCGGCCACTCCGCCAATGCTGTAGGTATAGCCGCTGTTGACAATCTCCCAGAAATTCGACGCGATCATGTAATACGGCAGTTCTTTCGTGTTGCGGAACGTCTCGAGCGCGCCCGTGATCTGCGGAATGTGCTGGTTGGCATGTTTGCCGCGGATGGTATCCACGCCCTTGGCCAGGCCGTGATCGCGGTTCGCATTGCCGTAGAAGAAGTTGATGTTGTCGAACAACTTCGCGGTGTCGAGGAAGCGGCGTTCGCCCGTGAGCCTGAACAGGCGGGCCATCGCTTCGTTCATGCCGCCGTATTCGCCGGCAATGTACCGGTTCCACATGCTGATGCGCGTCTCGGTCGGCAGCGCGCTCAGCCGGGTCTGCACCCAGCCGCCCATGCCGCGGGCAATTTCAAGCGCCTTCTTGTTGCCGGCCACTTCGTACGTGTCCAGCAGCCCCGCCAGGATCTTGTGCAGCGTGTAGTACGGCGCCCAGATCTGGCTATCCTGCGTGCCGTACGTGGCGCCGCGCTCGAGCATGATGAACTGGTCGGGCGGATAGGCACTGATGAAGCCGGTGCCCCAGTTCCAATAGTCGGTGCGAAGGGCGCCGGCCCTGAGGTTCGAATCGTAGCTCGCTCGGCCGGGGCCGACAGGAACCGCTTTCGGATCCGCAGCAGACGGCCCGCCCGCCTGCGCGGGCCGGCCGGACTTGTGCGACAAGTCGTACAGCGTGTCCACCAGGTAGTTCATCTTCGTCAGGAACTTCGCCTGGAGCGCCGGGTCGTATCCCGTGCTCGCATACGCCTGCGCGATCGCCGTCAGGTAGTGACCACTCGCATGCCCGCGCAACCGTGTGGTCTGGTTGTCCCATCCTTCGAGCTGTCTGGTGCCTTCAGGCTGCGGTTGCCCAAACGCCTCCCTGAAGTTGTAGAGGAACGCGTCGGGGTTGGTCGCCGTCAGGCCGCGCAGGAACTTGTCGCGGTTCTTGATGAACGGCGTGTCGCGCCCCTGCGCGTCGCGATCGAGCACGACCTGGTTGAGCGGGAACGCTTCCACCAGGCGGTCTGGCGGCATGGTGGTGCCGACCGGTACCTTGATGATGACCGTGGCCTTCGGTTCGAAGCGGGTGCCGGGCACCAGACCGCTCACGGTGTACGTGCCGACCTTCAGTACGGCCGCGTTGTCGGTGGGCGAGGGCCAGATCACGCGCGCATCACCAGCCGCACCACCCGCATACGTGGCGGGGATGGACGCGGGTAGCCGCGGCAACATGCCGACGGTTGTCTCCACCGTGATGTCCGGCACCACGGTCAGCCGCGCAGCGAACGGTGACTCCTTCGGAATGTTGGCAGTGGAGATCTGCGGAGCCGCGCCCGGGCCGCGGCCGCCTTGCGCCGTCTGCGTGGCCGCCAGAGCGTTGCGCCGGATTGTGGCGATGGGTTCGTCACCAAGCGCGATGCGATACAGACGCACGTCGCGGAAGCGTCCATGAAGCGTCGGTGCATTGTCGTCCTGCGACCGCCCGAGGAACAGGCGATTGGTCGAGAGGGCTTGCGGAACCAACTGATCCGGCGTCACGGCCACTTCCGTGGCCTGGCCCGCACGTACGCCATCGATGTACGTCGTCAATACTTTGCTGGCCGGGTCAAGGACCACGGCAAAGTGAATCCACTGGTTTTCGACCAGCGGTTTGGCCGGAGCCTCTCCCTGCGTCTTGCCGCCCACCACCGCTGAGGCGCGGAATCCCTGGGCGTCCACGACGGCGAACAACCGCGTGTCGATGTTCTGGCCAAAATCAAAAACCGGACCCGTCGCACGGGTGGGAAGGTAGAGCCACCCAACCACGGCGATCGCATCCTCACCCTCCAACGCTTCCGACGGCAGTTGCACGTGGCTGCCGGCGCCGGTCAGCAGCAGGACGCGGCGCCCGCCATCGTCAACGAACACCGCACCGGTGCCACGCATCGTCGCATGCAGTTGGTTCCGCGACGAGTCTTCGGTGTTGCCGTTGAAGACGTATCGGGCCACCAGGCTGGTCTCGCCGATGCCGTCAAGAAACTGATCGCCGCCCTGGCCGGCGGCCTGCCGGGTCAAGGCTCCCTGTTGCGCGACAACGGCTGCGATCGTCGAGACGGCCAGAAACAGAGGAAGCAGTACGCGGGTCATAGGGGGGATTATAAGTTCCTAATCTCCCAACTTCCCCAGCTCCCCAGGTCCGCCCCCACGGGGCGCGCTCGAGGGAGGAACCATGCCGTTCAGCCGGAGATACGTGACGAGATTGCCGTAGTGCTCGTTGATATGGCTGGTGTTGTAGATGAGCGCGCCGATTTTCGTCCGGCGTCCCTGCATCTCCATCATGTTTGTCTGGTCAACGGCCGCAAACGCCTTGTTGCACAGGGCCACGGATTCAGCCAGCGCTCGCTCCAGGTCCGCCTTGGGCATCTTGTTGGCCGCCCAGCCGTCCGCGGCGCTGCCGGTATCGAGACGCGCCGGCGCGGGCGTCACGCCTGCCATGGCCGAGCACGCGCCGTTGTTGTCGTCCACAATGTGCGCGAAGAGGCGCGCGAAGCTTCGAACATCAGGTGTGGCTTGCCACGTGTACTTCTCCGCAGGCACGAGTGTGGCCGTGCGCCCAATGAAGTTGGCGATGTTGGTGTACATGCCGAGCACTTCGGCGGATGTGGATGCGGGCGGCGTGGGCGGCGTCGCCTGCCCGCGTTGACCTCCAGCGGTCTGGGCCGAGAGGCCAATGGACAGCGACAGTACACAGAGACACACAGGAACCAGAAACTTTGACATGGCAGGGAACCTCCGACCGCTACGTTAACACGCATGATAGGCTCCGCTGGCGTGTCGCGAGCCTTCCGGTGGTTCTGGCCCCTCGCCTTCGCCCTGGCCTCATCCCTGTGGGTGGGGTACCTCGCTGCAACAAATCCTGACCGCCTTCTCGGCTTCGTGCCCGACGATGCGTTTTATTACTTTGGCGTCGCGGAGCATGTTCGCGAGGGATAGTGGTTTTTGTTCGACGGCCTCACGCGAACGAACGGCTTTTATCCGCTTTGGGCCCCGGTCATCACACCAGTACTTGCCGTGGCCGGGCATCAGTTCGTGTATGTCCTCGTCGCCGGTGTAATCCTGACGGCGCTGGCCATCGCCGTGTTGGCCCGCTGCATCGAGCACATGTGGAACGTGCGCGTGGCGGTGGTCTTCACGTTTCATGGGTCCCTGGATGTGCTCGCGGCACGGCCTGCGGCCGTTCTTGCTGCGGGCCTCGGAACCTTGGGCGACCGGCTCGGACTTGTGCATCAGGCCGGACTGGCGATCGCCAGTGTCCTTGGCGCAATCGCGTTCTGGCGCCACGACGTGACCCGGCCCGGGCGGGGTTCGTTGTCACCCTTCTGGCATACGGGGCGGCCGTTCTGCTGGGAGGCGCGTGGCGACTGGTGATTCGCGAATGGTACCTGGCGCTGATCGTCGCGCTGTCGATGCTGCTCCTGGCGCTTGTCGTGTCGTTGCTGCCTCGACGGTCACTCACGGTTGTCGCGGCCCTTCTGATCGGTGTGGGCCTGTGTTTCCAGGGGCGTGACGTACTGGCTCGCGGCCCGTGGCCGGATCAATCTGCCGAACCTGCCCGCATCCGTGTGGTGGCGGCGAGTCTTTCTCCTGACGCCGTGGTGGGCAATTCCGACGCGGGGATGTGGGGCTGGTTCGCACCCTTCACCACGGTGAACCTCGACGGGCTGGCCAACTCCGAAGTGTTACCTGCCATCGAACAGGGCCGCATGCTGGACTACGTTCGCAGTCGCGGCATGAGTGGCTTCTTTTTTGGGCGCACATGGTGGAAGCAGCCGTGGTTGATGGGGCCTGGCAGTGGCCTGCTGTATGAAGACGTGACGCTGGCGGGCCAGGACCCGGCCGGACGCCGCTTCACGATGTCGCGGCTGCTCGCGAACAATGCCGATGTCGTGGCCCGGTTCGCCCGTGAGTCCATCGAAACGACACATGCAGATTTTGTGCGATGGCTGGGTGAGGGGTGGGCGGTGCCGCCGGCGCCGGGGTCTGCCGAGGTCTGGTCCACTGCTGCCTCATCGGACCTTTACCTGCCGATGCCCACAGATCGAGACATGGCCGTCACACTGTGGCTCAACGCGATTGCGAGCCCGGAGCGCCGTACGCGTATCAGTGGATGGCCGGCCGGCGGGGGAAATTGAGGTGCTGAACGCCGCCGCCCATCAGCCCTTCACGGTGACGGTGCCCCGACCGGGTGGCCTACTGGGCTCGATCAGGCTTGAGTACGACCAGACGTGGAAGCCGAGTGCGTTGGGACAGTCAGCCGACTCGCGGGACCTCGCTGTCAGCATCGTTCGCATCGCGACGTCGCCAATCAGCCTGCGATAGAATCGATGGATGTCAAACGAATCCAAATGCCCCGTGACGGGCGATGCCCGCCGGCACACAGCCGGAGCCTCGGCCAATGCGAGTTGGTGGCCGAATCAACTGAACCTGAACATCCTGCATCAGCATTCCTCGCTGTCAGACCCGATGGGGGAGGCGTTTGATTACCCCGCTGAGTTCAAGAGCCTGGATCTGGACGCGGTGGTCAAAGATTTGCACGCCTTGATGACGGATTCGCAGGACTGGTGGCCCGCTGACTACGGCCACTATGGACCGTTTTTTATTCGTATGGCGTGGCACAGCGCGGGCACGTACCGTGTGGGTGATGGCCGCGGAGGCGCCGGCTCAGGCACGCAGCGCTTTGCGCCGCTCAATAGCTGGCCTGACAACGGCAACCTCGACAAGGCGCGCCGCCTGTTGTGGCCGATCAAGCAGAAGTACGGCCGCAAGATCTCCTGGGCCGACCTGATGGTGTTGGCCGGCAACGTCGCGCTGGATTCGATGGGCTTCAAGACGTTCGGATTCGCGGGCGGTCGTGCCGACGTGTGGGAGCCCGAAGAGGACATTTTCTGGGGCCCCGAAGGGAAGTGGCTCGCGGACGAACGCTACAGTGGCGATCGCGATCTCGCCAACCCGCTGGCCGCCGTGCAGATGGGATTGATCTATGTGAATCCCGAAGGGCCCAACGGCAATCCGGATCCGATCGCTTCGGCCAGAGATATCCGAGAGACGTTCAAGCGCATGGCGATGAACGACGAAGAGACGGTGGCCCTTGCGGCCGGTGGACACACGTTCGGCAAGGCCCACGGCGCGGGCGACCCGGCACTCGTCGGACCGGAACCCGAAGGTGCGCCCATCGAAGAGCAGGGCCTGGGCTGGAAGAACACGTTCGGCAGCGGCAAGGGAGTGCATGCGACCACCAGCGGTATTGAAGGCGCCTGGACGCCGACACCGATCACCTGGGACAACAGTTACTTCGAGACGCTCTTCAAGTACGAGTGGCAGCTGACGAAGAGCCCGGCGGGCGCCCAGCAGTGGACTCCGAAAGACCCGGCGGCCGCGAACACGGTGCCTGATGCGCACGACCCTTCGATTCGGCACGCGCCCATGATGACCACGGCGGACATGGCGCTCAAGATGGATCCGGCGTACGAGAAAATTTCGCGGCGCTTCTTCGAGCATCCGCAGGAGTTCGCCGATGCCTTCGCGCGTGCGTGGTACAAGCTGACGCATCGCGACATGGGCCCGACCACGCGATATCTCGGCAAACTCGTGCCCAGCGAAACCCTGTTGTGGCAGGACCCGATTCCGGCCGTGGATCATCCGCTCGTCAGCGCGCAGGACATTGCCGCGCTGAAGGCGAGCGTCCTCGCGTCCGGTCTGTCGGTTTCTGAGTTGGTCTCCACCGCGTGGGCGTCGGCCTCAACCTTCCGCGGCAGCGACAAGCGCGGGGGCGCGAATGGGGCGCGAATCCGTCTGGCGCCGCAGAAGTTCTGGGAAGTGAATCAGCCGGCGCAGTTGGCGAAGGTCCTCGATGCACTCGAAGGGATCCAGAAGGACTTCAACGCCGCACAATCTGGCGGAAAGAAGATTTCACTCGCTGACCTGATCGTGCTGGCCGGCAGCGCGGCCGTCGAGAAGGCGGCCAAAGACGCCGGGCATGATGTGACCGTGCCCTTCACGCTGGGACGGATGGACGCGTCGCAGGATCACACCGACGTGGAAGCGTTTGCGCCTCTTGAGCCGAAGTCCGACGGCTTCCGCAATTACCAACGGAATGGCTATGGCATTTCGGCCGAGGAGCAGTTGGTGGACAGGGCGCAGTTGCTCACACTGACCGCGCCTGAAATGACCGTGCTTGTGGGCGGTCTGCGAGTGCTGGATGTGAATGTGGGGCAGTCCAGACACGGGGTGTTCACGACACGGCCGGGCGCACTGACGAATGATTTCTTCGTCAACCTGCTCGACATGAAGACGACGTGGGAGCCTGCGGCCGGTATGGCGGACATCTATCAGGGTCGTGACCGCGCGACCGGCAACGCGACGAAGACTGGTACGCGTGCCGACCTGGTCTTTGGTTCCAACTCGGTGCTGAGGGCTGTTGCCGAGGTGTATGCGTGTGATGACGCGAAGGACACCTTTGTGCGCGACTTCGTGGCGGCCTGGACCAAGGTAATGAACCTCGATCGTTACGACCTCGCGTAATCTGTCTGTTGTGGTTCGATATCGCTTCAGCGAGTTCACGCTCTCGCCACAGCGGCGCCTGCTCGTCCGCGATGGACGTGAGGTGCCGCTGATTCCCAGGTACTTCGACCTTCTGGTCCTGCTCATCGAACGTCGTCATGAGGCGGTGCATCGTCGCGAGATCTTCGAACGCGTCTGGACGGATGCAAACGTCTCGGATAGCGCGCTGAGCCAGGCCGTCCGCACCATCCGCCGCACGTTGGGCGACGACTCCAGCGAGCCCCGCTTCATCCGCACCGTCTCGCGCCACGGCTACCAATTTGTGCTCGACGTGATTGAAGAGGAGGACGATGCGCCGCAGACAGAGGCAGTAGTTGCCGAGGCCGATACCGTGGCCGGCAACAGCTCACTGCGAGAAGGGCGGGTCGTCGATCGGCTTTGGAGCGGTGGAGCACCGGTGGCGGACTGGCCGGCCTCGCGGCCGGGGGCCTCGGCGGCCTGATTCTGGCGGCGGCCTCTGGCAGCGTTGCCACCATAGCGATCGCACCTGTGCTTGCGGTGATCGGCGGCGCATGCGGAGCCGTCGGGGGCGGCGGTGTTGGCGCGGGGCTGTCACTCGCCAAACCCCACGCACGGTCACAGCGTGTCGCGGCCCTCGTGGCCGGTGCCGCACTTGGGGGGGACTCGCCGGAATGATGGTCCAGTGGATGGCCCGATGGGGCCTGGCCGCCCTAGTGGGCGCTGACGTGGAAGTTGGTGGCGGCCTCGAGGGCGTGGTGATCGGGGGTGCCGCGGGAGCGGGATACGCCCTCGCGACGAGCAACCGAGTGCGCTCGGCCCTGTTGATGGGCCTCCTTTGCGGGCTGGCCGGCTTGGCACTCGCGCTCGCTGGATCACCTCTTGTCGGCGGCACGATTCACGTGGTCGCGGACGCCGTCGAAGGGTCACGCGCGACCCTGGCGCCACTCGGCAGGCTGATCGGCGAGCCCGATCTGGGCCCGGTGTCGCGAGCCATTCTCGCCTTCGGCGAAGCCGCCACATTTGGCCTCGGACTCGCCCGCGGCCTCCGCAGACGACCATCTCACTCCCATCTCACGTAATGCTCACGGTCTGCTGACGGCAGACGAGCCGCCATTGGCGTCTCTGACAGCATGAACACGACCAGTGCCGTGCTCGGCGGTCTGCTTGAAGTGGGGCTCAAGCAGCCGCTGCACATTCGCGAGGAGCGCGTGTCCACCAGGGCCGACGCGTGCCGGCTCCTCTACGTCAGTGACATTCATCTCAGGCATAGACGCACCAGCCTGTTGTGCCGGCAAGTGCTGGATACGGCGGAGCGCTCTGGACCGGATGTGGTGTTGCTGGGCGGTGACCTTGTGGATCGTCCGTCCGAGCTCGGCCCTCTCGCCGACCTTGTGCGCAGGCTTGGCGCCGTGGCTCCGGTGCTGGCGATCGGCGGCAATCACGACCGCCGCATCGGCATGGACCGTGTCCGGGATGCGGTGCTGCGTGGCGGAGGGCAGTGGATCCACGACCGTATAGCCCGCGTAGCGCATGGCTCGCGGGTGATCGCGATTGCGGGTCCTGAAAGCGCGCCGCCGTCTGAGGCGCACGTACGTGTGCTCTGCGCACACAACCCGCGCATCTGGAAGGCTTCCAGGCACGAAGGATACGACCTCGTCCTGGCGGGGCATCTGCATGGGTTCCAGGTCGTGGGCGGTGTGTATCGCGACCGTCTTTTTCCCGGAGCGCTCTTTTACCCCTATTGCTTCCTGAGTCATCAACGGGGTTCGAGCCGGCTCGTGGTCAGCCGTGGTGTCAGTGATCTTCTGCCGATCCGCTGGATGTGTCCGCGCGAAGTGGTGCTCTGCCATGTCTGACGCTGGAACGGTGCGCGCCTCGCTGGTGTCCGCAGGCTGCCTTCTCCGGAGCCTGCCGCTCTTCTTTCTCGCGTCACCCAGGACTCCGTTGCGTGTGCTGGGGATTGTCGCTCTCGACACGCTCCATGTGCTGCGCCATTCGCGTCCGATGTCCCGCAGGAGAGTGCGCGAACTCGGCATGTTCCTGGATTTCGAAGGATGCGCCAATGCAGTCTGGGACCAGAAGGCCTCACACAGCGACGAATGCCTGGTGATCCGGACCTGTCTCGAGGAGGCGGGCCTGGGCGAGTGCCTCAGCGAATACCTCAGCCGTCTTCGAGCACTGGAAAGTGCACGTCCTGTGATCGGCGGCGATTACCGGTGTTTTGACGATGTACGCCCGTATCGGGAGTCCGTGGCGCGGCTCGCATTGTGCACAGCCGCCGCAATCGCCTTGAATCCGGACTGCCGCGAACGCGATATCCGCGCGGCGCAGGACGACAACGAGGTGGACACTCTCTTCCGCATTCTCATGCAGTGTCAGATCATCGACGATGTGCTGGACTACGCAGAGGATGAATCCGCGGGCCTGCCCAGCTTTCTGACGGCATCAGGGTCGCTTCCGCAGGCCCTGGCGTTGACGGCAGAGGCGGCGCGATATTACGCCCTGCCGTCCGCGCATTCCGGCCGGGGCGTGTTCCCGCTGCGTGTGGCGCTTCATGCCTTCACGATGGTGACCCCCCTCGTCCTTCATGTGGCCGGGTGGCGCCATCGCGATGCGCGACAGGTGGCCCATCGGTGATGGACTCACTGCAACAGGCCGCCGGCCGGCTGATGAATCGGGTGCGGGTCAATCACGTGCAGGCAACCGAACGCGATGGCGCAGCGGTGTTTGTGAAGCGGCGCCGGGCTGGCGCACTGGCCGTCATCTGGTTCGCGAACCGATTCATGGCGCTCGCGCATAACGGCACCTCCATGTATCTTCGGGCCGACGAATGGGCGGCCTGGGAAGTGTATTGTGCCCAGCTGTTGTATCCCGAGCGGCCGGGTGCCAGGGTTGAGTCGAGTTCCGCTGTGGTCCTTCCCAGAGTGGACGGCATCAGTGTGAGGACGATGGTTCGGCGGAGTCACCCGGACGTGAGAACAGCCCTGGTGCTTGCCGCCCGCGAACTGCGGCGAGTCCATGAGACTACGTGCGCCCACTACCGCGCCGGGTGGTCTCATGGTGATCTGCACCTCGACAATATCCTCTGTGACGTGGCTGAGGGACGGGCGACCCTGATCGACTTCGACATCCGCCACGCATTCGACGTCTCCGCCACCCTTCGTCAGTGCGACGATGTGATGGCGGTCCTGCTGGAGCCCATTGGGTGGCCTGATGACCGATGGCTGTCATTGGCTACTGCGTTTGTCGAGGAATACCGGCGGCCTGCTGTGCTGGAGGCGCTCGGTCGCCAATTGTTGGTGCCGCGCGGTGTTGCCAGACTGCTCTGGTACGTGGGAACCAACGGGGCGTCCATGAAACAGATTGAGCCGCGACTGCAAAAACTCCAGCAGATCGTTTCCGCGGTCCAGAGGGGCCAGTCATGACTGAGGCAACTGAACGTCATCGCGCAGCCGTCCGCGCACGCCTGCTGCAGTCGGGCCATGTGGCGGCCGGGCCCGGCAGTGTGACGTGGAAGATCAACCGCGAGGTGGTGGTGGTCGCCGGGTGGGCCCGTGCGATTCTGCTGCAACTGGCGCATCCATCAGTGGCTGCCGGCGTCCACGGCTACAGCGGTTTTCGCGGCAGCCTGCGCGCCAGCGTCCGGCGCCTGCACTCAACGGTGGGCGCGATGCTCTCACTGACCTTCGGCGACGCGGAAGAGAGGATCGCGACGGCGGCCAGGATCAACACCATCCACGATCGTGTCAATGGATGCGTCCATGCCTCGGCCGGTGAGTCGTACTCGGCGCACGACCCCGACCTGCAGCGTTGGGTGCATGCCACGCTCCTTGAATCGATCCCGTTGACCTACGAACAGCTGGTCGGCCCTCTGATCCGCCGTGAGCGGGATCAATATTGCGTGGAGGCCGCCATCATGGAGCCGCTGATGGGCATGCCGGCGGGATGGCTGCCGCGCGACTCGGCCCAACTCGACGCGTACATAGCCGAGATGCTGGCAGGCGGGCAGATTGTCGTGACTGACACCAGCCGAGCGCTCGCCCGGGCCGTGTTGTATCCGCCGAGGTGGCACGTGGCCTGGCCGGCATTTCGCGCGATGCAACTGCTCACGATTGGATCACTGCCACCGGCGATTCGCGAAGCCTACGGCTTCGAGTGGCGCGCGCGTGACGAGCGGGCACTCGCTCGTTGGACCACCGTGTTACGCGGTTCGCTCCGGGTCTTGCCGCCGCTCGCCCGGGAGTGGCCCATCGCGAGGCACGCGGACACGTCTTCACTCGCAATCAAGATCGCGGCAGCGTTCGTTATGAGGCGGTGAGACTAGAATAATCCAGGCGAGCGACACATGATCAAACACGAAGAAACTGGAAACCACGGCACGTTCTTTTATGAGCGCGATGGGGATCGCCTTGCGGCGATGACTTACTCGCGCACGACGCCCGCGCTCATCATTATCGACCACACAGAAGTGTCCGAGGTCCTGAAGGGACAGGGAATGGGCCGGCAACTGCTGGACGCGCTTGTGGCCTGGGTGCGAGGCAGCGGGACGCGGGTGATGGTCACCTGTCCGTATGCCCTTGGGCAGTTTCGCAAGCATGAATCGATTCGCGACGTGTTCGCCGGTTGATCCGGCGTCGCTATTTCAACTACGTCAGGACAAGCGGATCAAAGCAGTTCGCGCGCGACGGCGGGCCCCAGTACCCCGCGTGGATTCTGCCGCCCGCCGGAATGTAGGCAAGAAACGGCGCGATCAATTCAACACACTGCCGCAGGGTCCGGGCCGGGTAGGCGCCCCCAGGCAACGAGAAATAGTTGTCCTGGCCCGCGAAGAACAACACCCTGGATTCAAGCCAGATCGGGTAGGCCACGGCGATCACGAAGAAGCTCCCCATGATGAGCCCGGAAAGCCGAAATCCCTGAAGCGGAGGATGACATCGGTGTCGCCGCCGCTGAGCACATGCACGTGGAGCAACACTACCGAGAACATGGCGAGGCCGCGAAACAGGTCGAGGCTGTCGTAGCGTGCGGGCGGGAGATTCATTCGGTGGCAAGAATACCGGATGTTTTTTGGAGCAGCGAGGACTCCCTGAGACGGTTTATGATCGACGGGTATGAATCTGATTGAAGAAAAGTTTGCGAAGCTGGGCACCGACCATGCGCCAGGGCAGGAAGTGCGACAGGCCGCCGGCATTCCGGAGGCCGACATGCGTGGGGAGTCGTTGCCTGGAGTTCCTGTCGATTTTTCACACGGTGATGTGAACGCAAACGCCTTTGCGCCCACGCCAGGCGCGCTGGAGAAATTTGTCGAGGGTGTGCATCGGGGCGGGCCGCAGGCGTACACCGAGTACCGTGGCGGCGCTGATCTGCGCAACCGCGTGGCTGGGCACCTCGCCGCCTTCACCGGCCGTCCCGTGTCCGGAGCACAGGAACTGATCATCACGCCAGGGACGCAGGGCGCGCTGTTCCTCGCGCTCGGTGCCACGGTGACCGCCGGCGACAAGGTTGCCATTGTGTGGCCCGACTACTTCGCGAACCGCAAGCTCGTAGCGTTCCTCGGCGCTGAAGCCGTGCCCGTACGGATGAATCACCTGGCACACACCCAGGGCGCAGGCCTGGATCTTGACGAGCTCGAGGGCGCGTTCAAGTCCGGTGTCCGGACGTTTTTATTCTCCAACCCCAACAATCCTGCCGGTGTGATCTATTCGCCGGCGGAAATTGCGGGTATCGCAGAGCTGGCGAACGGATACGGCATCACCGTGATCGTGGATCAGCTCTACTCGCGCATGCTCTTTACCGGCGAGGTGTACACACACCTGCGCGCCTCGTCTATTGACGCCGGCCACGTGGTGACGATCATGGGACCGTCAAAGACCGAGTCGCTCAGCGGGTATCGCCTGGGGGTGGCCTTTGGTGCGGCTCACTTGATCGACCGCATGGAGAAGCTGCAGGCCATTGTCTCGCTGCGGGCGCCCGGTTATTCCCAGGCCGTGTTGCGAACCTGGTTCAACGAGCCGGCCGGCTGGATTGACGACCGCATCGCGAAACATCAGGCCATCCGGGATGACCTGATGGCGGTGTTCAGCACGGTGCCTGGCTTGGCGGCACGCGCGCCCCAGGCGGGCAGTTATCTGTTTCCTCGCCTTCCTGCACTCGGCGTTTCGTTGCATGCCTTCGTGCGCGCCCTGCGCACCCAGGCCGGTGTCACCGTCACGCCTGGGACGGAGTTCAGCCCGGAGACCACGGACAGCATTCGCCTGAACGTTTCACAAAACCACCAGGCCGCCGTGCACGCTGTGGAGCGCACGGCGCAATTGATTGAGCGCTATCGCGCCTGAACGACAGGAACACACATGACCCGCAAGACATTCACCAGCGACATCGCGCCCTTGCCGGCTGGCTCGTACAACATCGCCGTCGAGGCGGGCGGACTGGTGTTTCTGGCAGGGCAGACACCCCGCGATCGCGACAATGTCAGACATGGCGACAAACCGTTTGCCGTCCAGGCCCGCATGACACTGGACAACCTCGAGGCCGCCGCCAATGCGGCGGGTCTATCACTGAAAGACGCAGTGCGGGTTGGTGTGTTTCTCAAGAACCCTGCCGACGCCAAAGAGTTCGACACGATCTACAAGGAATACGTCGGCGATCCGCTGCCGGCCCGGACGCTGGTCCAGTCGAGCTTCGCCGGTTTCGACATCGAAGTAGACGCGGTGCTCGTCCGGCCCGGCGCCTGACTCTCGGTTAGTCCCCGCGATCGCTGGTGGTGGCCGCTTCACGACGGCCGCGATACATGTCGCGGTCGGCGTGGTCGATGAGCGGCGCCAGATGTTCGGCGTCCTGGGGCCCTGCGACACACCCAATGCTCACATCCACGTCGTCGGGCAGGCCGCGCACAATGGCCGACTCGAGGAAGACGCGTCGGATGTCGTCGGCCTTCGCGCGGGCGCTGGCTTCGTCTGTTGAGAGCAGCACCAGGAAGTCATCTCCGCCCCAGCGCAACACGTAGTCCGATCGGCGAGTGTGTGCCCGCAGGATGGTGGCGAGGGTGTTGAGCACCCGGTCGCCGGTGTCGTGGCCGCGGGTGTCGTTGATGGTCTTGAAGTGATCGATGTCGATGTAGAGCAGTGAGAGGGGCAGGCCGTGTCGCCGGTGCTGCGCCAGTTCGTGCGTCTCGATCTCCTCAAGGAAGCGGCGATTGTAGCAGCGGGTCAGCGGGTCGGTGATCGCCATCGCGCGCATTTCGTCGCGGCTGTCGCGAACGGCCGCGCCAGAGGTGCGCAGTTCCTCGATCACGTCCTCGAAGATCAGCAGGTGCATGCCGAGCATGATGAGCGCAGCCGAGATGAAGTTGATGTACGCGATGTTCGTGGTGGTCTGGGAGAAGGCGCCGTCCGACAACGCCACACCCGCTGCGGTGACGTTCACGCCGATGATGCCGATCACGCCGATGCCCGCGACGAGCGCACCGACAAACCCGTACTTATTCGCTGCGCGCACGTACCGCACCGCGCCTTTGGCCTGCCACGCGCACATCAGGACGAATGCGGGCACGATCACCGCGCGCGGCCGCAAAAACAGGGCGGCGATGCCGATCCAGGCGACACCGGCAGCCGCGCTCCACATGAAGGCGCGCGAGATCACGGCCGGCTCCCGGAACCAGACGACGGCGAATCGAAGACCGGCGCTGAACACCAGCGCCGCAATCGCCCACGTGGCGATGGCCAGGCGGCCAGAGACCAGATAGCCGGGCGCGTCGGCCACGCCGGGGCCCGCCGAATCCACGCTCAACACCAGGAGCATGACGCTGGCGGCGAGCCAGGCGGTGACGCCGGCCAGCACATACGGCCGCGGTCGAAAGAGATACAGGAGGAACAGCGTGCCGGCGGGAACCAGCACCGCCAGGCCAACGGCCTTGCGGATCTCCAGCGTCACCACGGGCCGGGGCCGGGCAAGAGCCCAGTCGGCCTGGTCGGCGAACGCGATCACTGTGGACAGGAAGTCGACCATCCAGTGCTCGCGCTACGGGAACATCAGCCGCTAGGATACACGCGGTCCGGCTCCCAATCTGCCTCCCACCCAGGCCATCGGAAGGTACATGGCGACAAGGTCGAGGGCGACCACCCAGGCCAGAAACGGCACCATCAGCGCCGCGGCGATGCCTCCCACCATGTGAAGCGCGCCAATGCCGAGAGCCAGTTTCATTCTGTGGCTCACAGCAAGGAAAGCGGCGGCGGCGGCCATCGACCCCACAGCATGCTCGAGGAAGGCCGGGATCCACTGTTTCGCTTCATAGAGAGGCACGGCCGCCGTGAATCCTTCGATGGTGGAAAGATCCACGCCGGGCGGTGGGGGGATCACCGCGTTCCCGAGCGCGGTGGCCGCGTACTTTGCCACGCCGAGTACAACGAAGCCGCCAAGGAACGCCAGAGTATTTCGGACGGCTGCATTCATAGGCGGGGAGGATACCATTCAGCCGGAGGATTCATGCACGCCATCACGCGACGCCACTTTGTCGGCACCCTGGGCGCCACTGCTGGACTCGGTTGCCTTCCTTACACCCCGGTGTTTGCCAATACGCCGATCCAGGCCGATCGTGTCGTCCATCTGGCCGGCGACGGCCTTGGCCTCAGCCCGCGTGAATACGCCGCGCTGCTCAACCGGCTGTGCCAGGGCAAGGACGTGGCTGAGGACAACTATCTGCTCGGCGGGGAAGTGGAGCAGTTCGAACGCCACTGGGCGCAGTTGCTGGGCAAAGAAACTGCCGTGTTTGTTCCATCGGGGACGCTGGCGAATCAACTGGCGCTCCGCGCACTGGCGGGACAGAAAAAACGAGTCATCGTCCCCGAGATGAGCCACATCTACAACGACACTGGCGACGCCTGTCAGACACTCTCGGCACTCACGCTGATGCCGCTGGCGCCGGGTCGCGCCACATTTACGAAGGCCGATGTCGAGGCGGTATTGACGCGCACCGCCAGCGGTCGCGTGGCGACGGAAGTGGGGGCGATTGCGATCGAGAGCCCGATCCGGCGTTTGTCTGGACAGATGTTCGATTGGAACGAAGCCATGGCGATCTCGGCGCTCGCTCGCGATCGCGGCATTGGCATGCACCTGGATGGCGCGCGCCTGTTTATGGCGTCCGCCTACACAGGGATCTCGCCCGCGGAGTACTCCGCACACTTCGATACGGTCTACGTGTCCCTGTGGAAGTATTTCAACTCGGGTATTGGTGCCATTCTGGCCGGTCCGAAGCGCGTGCTCGATGGGATGTTCCATGTGCGTCGCATGTTCGGCGGCAACCTCGCCGTCGGCTGGAACGCCGCACTGGTGGCGCGGCACTACATGGACGGCTTCGAGGGGCGGCTGAAGACCGCAGTGCAAACGTCCGAGGCGTTTTACTCAGCGATGGCAAAACACCCGCGGATGGGCATCGAGCGCATCCCCAACGGCACCAACCTCACACGCGTGACGTTCAAGGGAGTGGCGCCCGCCGACGTGGCCCGGCGTCTGGCCGATCGCGGCGTGGTCATGCCGGCCACGCCGTCGGCCTCCACGCTCACATTCGGCGTGAACGAAACCTGGGGCCGTATGGCTGCGCCGGAATTAGTCCGCGTCTTCGAAATCGCGCTCAGCTGAACACGTTTCTTTTTGACGACCCGCCGACGACGATGGCACCGTCGTTGGTGAAGGCTCGTCGTCAAATTTTGCGAGCCGTGGCCGAGCCGCAGTTGGAAGAAACATGCGACATGTGGCTACACGTCGTCGCTGATCGGCCGGAATTCTCTGAATCCGGTTACGGCACGTGATCTGCTGGTGTCAGGCACCAGGAGGTAGGCAATGGCGACGATCGAGGAGCGGATGGTAGCGGTTGAGGTGCGGACGAAGGCCCTGGAGAGGAACATGGCGGATACCAATCGAACGATGTTGGCGGTCGATGCGGATCTCAAGACGATGATTGCCGCGCTGGATGCACGGATGGAGCGGAGGTTCGACTCACTCGACCGGCGCTTCATGTCGGTGCTGGCGGTGCAGTTCACGACGTTGTTCGCCCTGATCGCGGCCGCCTTCGGCGTGATCACTCGGCTGATGTGACGACGCCCGGCGATCACGTTTGTGGAGCCGCGTGTTCCAACGGCTCTGACCCTGGACCCTGGACCCTGGACCCTGGACTCTGGGCCCTGAACTCCGACACAATGCCCGGATGCACATTCGAGTCGCGCTCTGCGCTCTCCTGATTACGGCATCCGCAGTCAACGGTCTCACCGCCGCGCAGCAGTCGCCTCTGTTGGCGGATATCGATCGGCTGGTGGCGGCATCACAGCCGCAGCTGATTGAGTGGCGCCGCCACCTTCACGAACATCCGGAACTCTCAAACCGTGAGGTTGAAACCGCAAAGTACGTCGTCGTGCAGCTGCGCGCGATGGGGCTGGTGCCGCAGGCCGGGATTGCGCGTCACGGAGTGCTGGCGGTGCTCAAGGGCGGACTGCCCGGACCGGTGGTGGCCCTGCGAGCGGACATGGACGGCCTGCCCGTGCGCGAGGAAACCGACGTGCCGTTTGCCAGCAAGGCCACCGACGAGTATCAGGGTAACCAGGTGGGTGTCATGCATGCGTGCGGCCACGACACACATGTGGCGATGCTGCTGGCCACCGCGAAGGTCCTCACTCAGATGAAGGACCGACTGCCCGGCACGGTGAAGTTCATCTTTCAGCCCGCCGAAGAAGGCGCGCCGACCGGTGAGACGCCGGCTGGTGCAGAGGCCATGATCGCGGCCGGTGTCATGAACAACCCGAAGGTGGATGCCGTGTTCGGGCTACACGTGTTTGCGAACATTCCCACCGGACAGCTCACGTATCGCTCGGGGCCGTTCATGGCCGCGTCGGACACGTTCGAGATTGTGGTACGGGGACGCCAGACGCACGGCGCCACGCCCTGGCGCGGCATCGATCCTATCGTTGTCGGGTCACAGATTGTGATGGGCCTGCAGACCATCGTCAGCCGGGGCGTAGACATTACGGCGCTGCCGGCCATTGTGACGGTGGGGCAGTTCCAGGCCGGCGTGCGCAGCAACATCATTCCGGACAGTGCAAAGCTTGTGGGAACGATTCGGACGTTTGACGACGCGGTGCAGACGGATATTCATGCGAAGGTCACGCGAATTGCCGAGAAGACTGCCGAGGCGGCGGGGGCAACCGCGCAGGTCACCATCACCAAGGAGTATCCCGTCACCAGTAACGAGCCCGCTCTGACTGCCAGAATGCTGCCGACTCTGGAGCGTGTGGCGTCAGGTGCGGTGAAGATGTCGGAGTTGATTACAGGCGCCGAAGACTTTACCTACTTTCAGCGCCACGCGCCTGGCCTGTTCGTGTTTCTGGGTATCACGCCGCCGGCGCAGGTGGGGAGGGCGCCACAGAATCACTCGCCGCTGTTTGTGGTGGACGAAGCCGCGCTGCCTACGGGTGTGCGGGCGCTCGCGCATCTGGCCGTGGACTTTCTGTCGGGGAGAAAGTAGATGGCTGAACTCAAGACAAAGGAGACGCGGGCGTCGGTGAAGGCATTTCTCGATCGCGTCGAGAATCCACAGGTCCGCGCGGACTGTTACGCCATTGCTGCGCTGATGGAGTCGGTCACCAAAGGGAAGCCGAAGATGTGGCTCGGCAGGTGTACGACCAGCAAGTCGTGCCTCTACATCAAGCGCCTGTCCGACATCCACGTGCCGACGTTGAAAAAACTCAAGGCTGCCGCCCGGAAGGCCTGACGCATGGCCACGCGTGCGGGCGTCGTACTTCTGTTGGCACTGGCCTCAGTGGGACCGACTGCCGGACAACAGCCGGCCGCGGGGCATCCCGGGCTTGAGGCGGTGATCGACGCCGTGCTGGCCCGTGGAGGGCGGGGCGGCGCCACGACCGCAGCCCCGGCGCCGAATCCGACCGACGTGCTGGCGCGCTTGCGCGCAATCGATCCCAAGGAGCTGTCGTTCGACGAGCAGATCGACCGGCGATTCGCGGAGACCATTCTCATTGGCCGGCTGGTGGCGGCGCCGGCTGGAAAGCCGATGGGGGAGGCGGCCTACTCTCGCATGCTTCGCGAGCAGCACTTGCTGCCGTACGACGCAGCTGGTCTGTGGACGTACGCACAGTCGCAGTTCGGCGCCACCGTACGAGAGCTCGAGGCGCTGGCTCGGACGATCGATCCGAAGAAGACCTGGCGACAGATAGCCGACGAGGTGAAACAGGACCAACCTGAACCGCTCAAGATGATCGAGGCCCATCAGGAGATTGTGGATAAGGCGCGTGCGCATCTTCTGGCCAAAGAACTGATGACGCTGCCCGTACGCGAAACCTGCACGGTGGTCCGGCGCGTGCCGACGGCTGGGACCAATCCCTACTACGGGAACTTCTCCGGGGCCACCGCGCGGCCACCTGCTGAGGACGGAACCTTGCGTGGTGAATGGCACATCAACCCGTTCGACCCCGCCTGGGACGCGGTGCGGCAGCGCGACTACCTGACCGAGCACGACTGGGGCGTGATCTACGTCACCGCGCCGCACGAGACCTATGGCGGGCATCACGTGCAGATCCTCTACCAGGTGCAGAACCCCAGGCGACTGCGACAACGTCAGAGCACGTCGATGTTTTCGGAAGGCTGGGGCCTCTACAACGAGCAAGTGTTTCAGGAGACCGGCTTCCTGCCCAATGAGCGTCTGCATCTTCGGCAGCTCCAGCTTCGGCTGTGGCGCAACGCGCGGGTGATCTACGACGTGGGGATGCAGACCGGCCGCATGACGCGCGACGAGGCCATCACGCTGATGACCGATCGCGTCGGGTTCCTTCGCTGGGCGGCCGAAGCTGAGGTGGACTCGGCACTGGCGCGGCCCGGGTATTTCATCGGCTACTTCATGGGCATGTCCGAGATCCTGAAGATGCGCGAGGAGTTCAAGCAACGGCGCGGTTCAGCGTTCACACTGAAGGACTTCCACGATCGGCTGCTGCGGATTGGCAGCATGCCGCCGGCGCTGATGCGCGAGGCGCTGATGCACTCCGTGGCTGCGCCTGCGACACAGGAGCGATAAGCCCATTAAAAAACCTTATCATCGGCGCTATGCCTTGGAAGTGGTACGACATCAGCAGCCACAAAGTGGCGGTTGGCGCTCAATCGGGATCAACGGACCATGGCGGTATGCAATTGAAGGGCGTGAACTTCTATGCGTCGCTGAAGTTCCGCCTGAGCGGCTCGCTTCCAGCAGCCATAACGTCCGTCATGGGAAGCGAGTAGCGGTTCTTTGGCTATCTCGACGTCGAGCAGTGTCCGTCATGACCGATGTGCTGAGGAACGAGTCCGGGTTCGCTTCGACTTCGTGGATACGTCGCCAGAACAGTGTCACTTGATGACCGGCGCGAACGAGCCGGTCAGCGAAGGCGAAGAATAGACGACCGCAACCCCTCCGCCGACTCGAACCGCTGGATGTAGTACTCGTGCATCTCTTCCTCGCGCTGTCGTTGCAGTCGGAACTGCAAGGTGGCACGATGGCGGCGCCGGTGGGCTGGACACCCCAGGGAGAATTCATGCTTCGCAGGATTATCGTCGCCGTGCTCGTGCTGCTGGTCGCGCCTCAGACAGCGACCCTCAATGCCCAGGCCGGGGACTTGTCGCCCGCAGACATCGCGGCGATCCGCGCGACATCAGACCTCTGGATGGCCGCGGTTCGGGCAGGACGCGCGGAGGGTACCGCCGCCACATTCACCGAGGATGCGACGCTCTGGTTCGCGGGAACCCCGTATGTGGGCAGGGATGCCATTCGGAAATTCCATCAGGCCATGCCGCCGTTCGATCCAACCAGGAACCTACACCTCGATGAGATTCGCGGCCGGGGAGATATCGCGTTTGTGGCCGGCCACTCCACAATCATTCCAGCCGGCGGCGGTGCGCCTGTTGTGGTGGGGCGATACCTCGACGTGCGTCTACGCCAGCGCGACGGCACATGGCTCTTCTACCGCGGCATGGTCACTCCGGTGACTCCGCCGGCGACTGCGCGCTGAGTGACCGTCCCTGTATGACAACCTCGATGCCGCTCGACCTCGCCTTTGCGCGCTCGCAGTTTCCCGCGCTTTCTGACGATGAAGACTCCTGGGTGTATCTCGACAACGCCGGCGGTTCGCAGGTGCTTGGAACGGTTGCCGACCGGGTTCGTGATTACCTGCTGACTTCAAGCGTTCAGACTGGCGCCAGTTACGGAGTGTCTACGCTGGCGGCGGAGCGTCTGTGCGCAGGCCAGTTGGCGGTGGCTGAACTCGTCAACGCGTCCAGGCCGGAAGAAATCGTCTTCGGCCCCTCGTCCACGGTCATGATCCAGACCCTGGTGCGCGCCATCACGTCGGCGTTGTCGCTGGGCGACGCAGTGGTGGTCTCGATGATTGATCACGAGGCCAACATCGGACCGTGGCTCGCGCTCGAGGCGCACGGCATCATCGTCCATCGCTGGCATCTCAATCACGAGACGATGACGCTGGAGGCGTCTGACCTTGAGCTGTTGATGACACCACGGACCAGGCTTGTGGTCTGCACGCAGACGTCGAACATCTTCGGCCAGCTCATTCCCATCGCGGAGGTCACCGCGTGCGCGCATCGTCACGGTGCCGCGGTGTGTGTCGATGGAGTGGCCTTCGCTCCTCACCGTCTTGTGGACGTGCGCGAGTGGGACGTGGACTACTACGTCTTCAGCCTCTACAAGGTGTTTGGCCCACACCATGCCGTGTTGTACGGCAAGTACGACCGCCTGCTGAAACTCGCGAACCTGTCGCATCACTTCGTGCCGATGGACAAGATCCCGGGAAAACTCCAGCCGGGGAATCCCAACTACGAACTGTCGTACGGAGCCACGGCCATCCCAGACTATCTGGTGGCGTTGGGTGAACGGTCTGGAGCCACGGCCGGCGCGTCCCGCCGCGCACGCATGGCGGCCGCGTTCGACGCCATCGCGGATCACGAATCACGACTCGCCGAGCGGCTACTGGCCTGGCTGCGTGGGCGGCACGACGTGCGCACCATCGGACCCGCGTCCTCCGAGCGCTCGGTTCGTGTGCCAACCATCAGTTTCGTGGTTGACGGCATTGACTCGGAGCGCATCGTCCGCGCGATCGATCCCCTCCGCATTGGTATTCGCTTCGGAGACTTCTACTCGCGGCGCTTGATCGAAGACCTGGGTCTGGCAACCGGACACGGCGTAGTGCGCGCGTCATTCGCGCACTACAACACGCTGTCCGACGCCGATCGGCTCATCGCCGGTCTGGAGCAGGCGCTGTCCGGGCGCTGAGGGCGCCGGGCGCGGATGCACCCAAGCAGCAAAGATGGCGGCTTATGCTGAGAGTGAGGAGACGTGGCGGTGCAGCCATTGCGGGGCGACCGCGAGAGTTCGCTACTGGTCTTGTGGATGCGTGCGGCTGCTACGCCCCGCATTTGAGTAGCGGATAGGTTTAGAGTCTGTGTCACCAATCCAACGCCAATGAGTGGTTTTGTAGAGCGGGCTTGTAGCCCATTGCCCTGACAGGCTGGGGCACACGTGGCGAGCACCGGGGGCAGGTCCCAGTGAGCGCTCGTGGGTCCATTGGCTCTCAAACACAAAAACGGGCCCGGCAGCTTTCGCCACCGGACCCTTCCTTGAACCAACGGACCTGCGGACCTTGTCCTAGTACATCCCGCCCATGCCGCCGCCAGGACCGCCGCCGCCGGGAGCTTCCCTCTTGTCCTCAGGAATCTCCGAGACCATGGCTTCGGTCGTGAGCAGCAGTGATGCAATCGATGCCGCGTTCTGCAGTGCCGAACGCACCACCTTCGTGGGGTCGATGACGCCGGCCTTGACCATGTCTTCGTAGACATCGGTCGAGGCGTTGTAGCCGTAGTTGGCGTCTTTGCCTTCCTTGACCTTCTGCACGATGATCGAGCCTTCGACGCCCGCGTTGGTCGCGATCCAGCGCATCGGGGCTTCGATGGCGCGGCGCACGATGTCTGCACCGGACTTCTGGTCACCCTCGAGCTTCAGGCCGTCGAGCGCCTTCGCGCAACGCAGCAGGGCCACGCCGCCGCCGGGGACGATGCCTTCTTCCACGGCGGCCTTCGTTGCATGCATCGCGTCTTCGACGCGCGCCTTCTTTTCCTTCATCTCGGTTTCGGTGGCGGCACCAACCTTGATGATGGCCACACCACCAACGAGCTTCGCCAGGCGCTCCTGGAGCTTCTCGCGGTCGTAGTCCGACGTGGTTTCCTCAACCTGCGTGCGGAGCTGCTTCACGCGGCCTTCGATGGCGCCCTGCGTGCCGCCGCCCTCGACGATGGTCGTGTTGTCCTTGTCGATCGTGACCTTTTTCGCCTTGCCCAGGTCTTCGATCTTGATGTTCTCGAGCTTGATGCCGAGGTCTTCCGTGATGGCACGGCCACCCGTCAGAATCGCGATGTCCTCGAGCATGGCCTTGCGGCGATCACCGAAGCCGGGGGCCTTGACGGCCGCCACCTGCAGTGTGCCACGCAGCTTGTTGACCACGAGGGTCGCCAGCGCTTCGCCATCCACGTCTTCCGCGATGATGATGAGCGGACGTCCACCGCGCGCCACCTGTTCGAGCAGGGGGAGCAGGTCCTTCATCGACGAGATCTTCTTTTCGTGGATGAGGATGATCGGGTTCTCGAGCACGGCTTCCATGCGCTCGGGATCCGTCACGAAGTAGGGCGACAGGTAGCCGCGGTCAAACTGCATGCCTTCGACGACGTCGAGCGACGTCTCCATGGAGCGCGCTTCCTCAACCGTGATGACGCCGTCCTTGCCGACCTTGTCCATCGCTTCCGCGATGATCATGCCGATGGTGTCGTCGCTGTTCGCGGAGATCGTGCCGACCTGACCGATCATCGCGCCGCTGACGGGCTTGGACATCTTCTTCAACTCGGCGACGATGGCCTCAACGGCCTTCTCGATACCGCGCTTGAGTTCCATGGGGTTGGCACCGGCCACCACCATCTTGATGCCCTCGCGGAAGATGGCCTGCGCCAGCACCGTGGCGGTCGTCGTGCCGTCACCGGCCGTGTCCGACGTCTTGCTCGCGACTTCGCGCACCATCTGGGCGCCCATGTTCTCGAGCGGATCCTTGAGGTCGATTTCCTTGGCGACGGTCACGCCGTCCTTGGTGATGGTGGGGGAGCCGAACTTCTTGTCGATAACGACGTTGCGGCCCTTGGGACCGAGAGTGACCTTGACCGCGTCGGCCAGGCCGTTGACGCCGCGCAGAATCGCCTGCCGCGCGTCTTCACCGTAAATGATCTGTTTTGCCATGATGAATGATTTCTCCTGACGTCCCGGTTACTTCTTGGCCTTACCGCCGACCACGCCGAGGATTTCTTCCTCGCGCATGATGAGGTATTCCTGGCCGTCCACCTTGATTTCCTGTCCGGCGTACTTGCCGAACAGCACGGTGTCGCCCGCCTTGACGTCAAGTGGGGTCACTTTGCCGTCTTTTTCCACTTTGCCCTTGCCAACGGCGATGACCTTGCCGTGCTGCGGCTTTTCCTTGGCGCTGTCGGGGATGATGATGCCGCCGATGCGCTGTTCATCTTCTTCAAGACGCTGAAGGATGACGCGATCGTGTAGGGGTCTGACGTTCATGAATGGGTGTCCTTTCGTGACAAAAAATGCGGGGGCGTGACTGGCACTCAGCTTCCATGAATGTTAGCACTCCCTGCGTCCGACTGCTAAGTCTACAAGACGCCGCCTTACGTCGTCAAGGGGTGGCGGCTCGCCGGTTCGTGGAGCGCGGCTCATGCCGCGGTCTTTTTCATAGGGTTTTCCAGAAAAAGGCCTCCGAGCCTCGGCGCCTCTTGTGATCCGTCGTGGGCCGCGCGGCTAGCGCCTGAGCGTCCGCAGGTCGATAGGCGCGTATGAGGCTTTGGAGTATTTCGCTGTGCCCTAGAATGATACGCGGGCGCCGGAGCGGCCGGAGTTGCTGGTCCGGCCATTGAAGTCCCTGGGGCCCATGGAGGCTTCGCGCTCTTCGTAAGTCTCGTTCATGTCGGACGGCAACACCAGATTCAACGCCGCGTGCCGGGCGTACTTGACCGTGGCCGTCTCGGTCTTCGACTCAATCCACAGCTCCGTTTCGTGCGCCGCGCCCGTGGCCGGGTCCACCAAGATTCGGCCGAAAGCCCGGGCATTGCCTCGCGTGCCGAGCAGGTATTTCTTTTCCTGCGCCTGCGCCTCGTCGAAACCAAGGCCCACGGTCTGCACGTTGTTGATCTTCCGCTTGCCGTCGAGCTTGTATGTGAGGCCCCCCTGCAGTGCCGGCGCGATGAATTTGAGCGCCGTGGTGGGCTCGTTGACCTTGAGAATGAGGTCCAACACAAAGTGCACCGCGCCCAGCGGCGGATACGTGATGGCCGTTTCCCAATCACGGAGCGTTGGCGTGGCCGGTGCCGCCAGCAGGGCCGTAATGCGGGGCGTACGCTCGCGCAGGGGCTTGGTGTCTACCGAGTACGGATCGCGCAACGCGGCTACACCACCGTTGAGATTGACGAACACCACGTCCGACGCAATGCGAACGGCCGATGACATCTTGCCGCCTGTGACGTCCATGAGCTGATACTGCTCCTCCATTGTCACGCCCGAGACGTTGTTCACGTAGGCCGTGTGGTATTCGCCTGAGGCACGCAGCACGTCGGCTACCTCCTGCGGAGGCCGGGCTCTGGTTTCGCCTGCGCCCATGACCATTCCGGCGAAGAGGGTGGTTTGCAGAATCCGAATTGCAATGGGCATGCCCGGTCTGACGCAGGGCTGGAGGCTGCGGTTTGGGTCCGCAGGTCCGTGGGTCCGCAGGTCCGTTGGTTCGTGGAGCGCGCTTCGCGCGGTCAGTTGTTTCACAGGAATGCCCACGATCAGAAATACCAGGAAAGCCCGCGCGAAGCGCGCTCCACGAACCGACGGACCAACCGGACCTACGGACCCGCGGACTTGCTTAGCTCGCTCGCTTGATCCGGTAAGCGGTCATCTTACGGCTGAGGGTGTTGCGATGCAGCCCCGTAATTTTGGCCGCTTTGCAGACGTTGTAGTTGGTCTTGGCGAGCGCCCGCGCGATGAACAACTTCTCAAACTCCCGCTGGGCATCGTCGAACAGGATGCCGCGGTCGATCATGTGCTGCACAAGCGAATCGAGGTCGTCCTTGATCATCAGACCTCCAGGTCCCGTCCGGTCAGGACCCGGTAGGCTTCCATGTACTTCTCCCTCGTCCTCGCCACCACATCGTCAGGCAGGGAAGGCACGGGTGGCTGCTTGTTCCAGCCGATGCGCTCCAGGTAGTCGCGCACAAACTGCTTGTCGAAGCTCAGCTGGGCACGGCCGGGGGAATACAGGTTCTTGGGCCAGAACCGCGACGAGTCTGGCGTGAGCACCTCGTCGATCAGGACCAGTTCGCCACCCCCCGCCGCTCCTGTGGAGCTATTGGGGGCAAGCCCGAATTCAAACTTCGTGTCGGCGATGAGGATGCCGCACTTGGCGGCATGCGCCACGCCCAACCGGTAGATCTCCAGCGTCAGCGCCTTGAGTTGCGCCACACGGTCGGCGCCAAGGATGTTCGCGGCCTCGGCCTCACTGATGTTTTCGTCGTGACCGGTTTCGGCCTTGGTGGCCGGCGTAAAAATGGGTTCGGGCAACACGTCCGAGTCGTGCAGGCCGGCCGGAAGGGCCACGCCACACACCGCGCCCGTCTTCAGATAGTCCTTGAGACCCGACCCCGACAAATATCCACGCGCCACACACTCCACCGGCAGGGGGTCGGTCTTGCGCACCCACATCGTGCGGCCACGCAGGATGTCGTGATGTGGCTTTGTGACGGCGGGGAAGTCGTTCACGTCAATCGACAGCAGGTGGTGCGGCGTCAGCGACGCGATGCGCTCGAACCAGAACGCCGATAACTGCGTGAGCACCTTGCCTTTATCCGGAATGCCCGAACCCAGCACATAGTCGAACGCCGAAATGCGATCGGTGGCGACGATGAGGAGGGTGTCGCCGAGGTCGTAGACATCGCGCACCTTCCCTCGACGCTGGAGAGTGAGACCGGTAAGTTGTGTTTCAAGTACGACGGGTGTGTTCATACGCGTCCGAAGAAAGTGAAGCGTAGAGCTTCCACCCGCGCGCGTCAAGCCTTTGGACGCGATTTTTTTACGAATTATTTTTTTCTGAGAATGATGTCGCCGCGCGTGTTGCGCAACGTGATCTTGGCATCGTTCTTTGCGCCGAAGACGTGCGACAGCCGCGCATCGGATTCCGAAATGTCCGGCTTCAAATCAAAATCCACCGCCTGAATGGCGCCGCTCGACGCGGCCGCATCCAGTGTGAACGCCGGAGCGCCGTCAAGAATGAGCCGCAGCGGTTCCTCCGACGTGATGAGCGTGAGCGGCACGGCGCTCTTGATTTCCACTTCCACCTCGGCACGCCTGACGTCCACTCGCGTCTCTGCCTGGGGCTGCCGAATGGTGACGCGGCCGTCGTTGCCGCGTACGGCGATGGGGCCACGATGGCCCGTGACCGTCAATTCATTCCGAATTTCATCCACTTCCATGGCCCCGGCGGATTCGGTCACTTCGGTGTCGCCGTCGCGGGCGTCGAGCGTGAGGCCGTCAGTAATTTTCGACAGCCGGCTCTTGGACCGAAGCAGGCGCAGCTTGATGGATTTGGCGCCGGCGATGGTGAGGTCACCGTCCTGGTGCGCGCCCGTGACGCCGCCAGCGATATCGGTCAGGGTCACTTTGCCGCGTATCGCTTCCAGGTGCACGGCGGCGACCGCTGTGACAGTGGCGCCCGAACTGCTTTCGAGCCGCACTGAAAGCCCCGGCGGCACGTGCATGGTGATGGTGGCTCGCTGCGACCCGGGGTCCGGAAACTTGGCCCTCAACACCAGCGACTCCGCCACATCATCGCGCAGCAGCACCGTTTCTTTGGCTAACGCCAGAGCGCCCGCATCATCGGGCCCGTTGGAACTCACCGTGAACTCGTAGTCAATGGTGGTCTTCGAATCGCCGACCACGGTGACGGCTTCGTTGATGCCAATCAGCCGTACCTCACGCAGCCCCGCAGTCACCGGAAGGGAGGCTTTGGTGGCGTTGATGGCTCGACCGGGATTATCGCGCATCTCGGAGCGCGCCCTGCTGAAGAAGTTGCCGAGCGAAAAGGAACTGGTGCCCGTGGCCGGTGGGGCGGTGAACTGGAACGCCAGCGTACCCACCACGATGAATCCAAAGACGATGAATAACTCTCGCTTTCCCATAGACTTGCCGCCAATCTTATAGTAGAAACATGAACACACGGCGCGAGCGTTCGCGCGCTCCGCCACGTCATGTCCAGTTCCCCACGCACATTTCGCATTCCCTGGTCAGGCCTGCTGACCGCGGGCTTGACCGCACTTCTGGTGTGGTTCTTTGTCCGAAACTTGCATTGGGCGCAAGTGCGGCAGGCGTTTGCCACCGCGAACCTAGGCCTCATCACGGTGGCGGTCTTGACCACGCTGCAGACATATCTCATCCGTGCCTGGCGCTGGCAGGCGTTGCTCAGACCGCTGGGCGACGTGCCGTTTAGCCCGGCATTCCGTACCACTGTGATCGGATTTACGGCGCTGTTCCTGTTGCCGGCTCGGGTGGGCGAGGTGTTGCGACCGTACTTGCTGGCGCGGCAAGTCGGGCTCAATTTTTCTGCGACGTTTGCCACCATCATCATCGAACGCGCGCTTGACCTGACCGCGGTGCTGTTGCTGTTTGCCGGCGCCATGCCATTCCTGGGCGTGGATGTAGGTGCAGAGACGCGCCTGGCCGGAGTGTTGGCGGCCGTCGCCGCGCTTGTGGGGCTGGCTGCGTTGTTTGTGTTCGCCGGCCACCCGGAGAAGGTGGGGCAGTGGGCCGACTGGTTCAGCCGCATCCTGCCGGCACGAGCGGCGGCGGCGGTGGGGGCCTTTGCGCGAAAATTTGCGGAAGGACTGGCCGTGATGCGCGAACCGCGTGCCCTTGCCGTGTCGCTGGCGTGGTCGCTGGCCTTGTGGGCCTCGATCTGTTTAGGCATCTGGCTCGTGTCGCATGCCTTCGGTTTGACGGTGCCGTTCTCTGGCTCGTTCCTTATCGTCATGTATTTGGTGGTCGGCGTTGCCCTGCCCACACCCGGTGGCGCAGGCGGTTTCCACGTGGCCTACCAGATGGCCGCCACCACGTATTTCGGCGCGTCGGTCGATGACGCGGCGGCGGCGGCCATCATGTTGCACCTGGTGTCATTTGTCCCGGTTGCGGTGGTGGGACTGGCGTTCATGTGGCAGGATGGCCTGACTCTGGAGGGCCTCAAGCAGATGCGGCCCGCGCCTGAGTCCGGAACTGAGGAGGAGACGCGCAGATGAAATGCCCGTATTGCGGTCACCCCGGTGACAAAGTGGTGGATTCGCGCGAAAGCAAGGAGGGCGAGGTGATTCGACGCCGCCGCGAATGCCTCGAGTGTGGCCGCCGCTTCACCAGCTACGAGCGGATCGACGAAATCCCGTACATGGTGGTCAAGAAAGACGGGCGCCGCGAACGATTTGAGCGCCAGAAACTCGTGGCCGGCTTGCTCAAGGCCTGCGAGAAACGTCCGGTCCGCGTATCGGCCCTCGATGATGTGGCCGATAAGGTGGAGACTGCCCTGCAGGAGAAGCCCGAACGCGAGATGTCCACCGAGGAAATCGGCGCGCATGTCATGGAAGCCCTGCGACAGCTCGACAAGGTGGCCTACGTGAGATTTGCATCCGTCTACCGGAATTTCCGCGATATTGATGAGTTCAAACACGAACTCAACGACTTGTTTAAGTCATAAGATGAGCGCGCTGTGACGCCAAGGGGGCTGCGGGGAATCGTGGGTGTGGTGGGCCTGGTGGCCGTGTGTGCGGCCACCGTGCTTGCGGCTGCCGACATACGCATTACGCCGGTGGTGGCTGAAGACCGGGTCTATGCGAATTTTGCTGCGTCCGGCGCATTCTCCGAGCCCATGCGCGAGGCGGTGCAAAGCGGCCTTCCGGTGACGTTGACGTACATCGCGGAACTGCGCCGGTCGTCCACCCTGTGGTTCGACGATACCGTGGCAGCCGCCACCGTGGCCTCAACCGTGAAGCTCGACACGCTGACCGGCGCCTACCAGGTGTCGAAGTTGCGTGAAACCATGGTGCGGTGGGCCCAGCAGACGCAGGATGAAGCCGAGATGCGGCTGTGGGTCACCGAGTTCGAACGGGTATTGCTCGGCGACACATCGCGCCTGAAGACGTCGGGCGAGTACTACGTGCGCGTCCGGGCCCGCGACAGCCTGCCGCGCGGGTTCTCGCTCTGGCCGTTTGGCCGGGGCGAAATGTCCGGGCGCGTCGAACTCCCAGTGAACCGATAGACTGGCGGAAGGGCACGCCCGCCTCATGCTGCTCGATTCGCCGCCGCCTCCGCCTGACCCCATCGCGCCACCCCGGCGTCGCGCGCTCGATAATCCGCGCGTCCTGACACTCGCCGTCATCCTACTGCTGGGCGTGCTGGCCGCCGCCTTGTGGATGCCGAGCGTGGCCGGACTCGATCAGGCGTTGATTGGCAGCGAGGCCGTGTTCTACGCGCTGGCGGCCGTGTCACTCATGTTGCTGCTCGTGCTCATCGCCGTACTCGGGCGCAACATCATCAAACTCTGGGTCGAGAGCCGGCGCGGTGCACCGTTCGCGCGGTTCCGCGCGAAACTCGTGGCCGCGTTGCTCGCCATGACCATTGTGCCGGCCACGCTGGTGCTGGTCATCGGCAGCGAATTTCTGCGCAACTCGGCGAACCGCTGGTTCAACGTGCCGGTGGAAAAGTCGCTGAGCGCGGCGAAGGAGATTGCGAAGCAGTATCACAGTGAGCGGCAGGAGTCGGCCAGCCTGCGTGCGTCGTGGCTGGCCACGCGTCTGCCTCCGGGCGACATGGACGCCGGCAACATCGCGCCGCTGCAGGCGGTGGCCAACAACGAACTCGCCACCATGCGTGATGGCTTGATTGAGATATACCAGACCGTCTCCACGCCGGGCGGCCTGCGTGACGCGGTGTTTCTGCTCGCGCTCGAGGCAGGAGCGCCGCCGCGCGACATCGTGCGCGCGTCAGCCGATCGCATTGCCGCGCGAGTCGCCGCGTCGGGTCGCGCCGACATGACCGAGGATACCGTCGGCAGCGGCGGCGTCC
>SHUF01000007.1 GCA_009694745.1 Acidobacteriota bacterium | reverse complement strand
GGGGCCGTTCAACACGAGTGAGGAACTGGGGAATTGGGGCACGCATCTCGTAGCGCGGCCTGGGTCTCAAGGCCGCGGATCTATCTCACCAGCCGCAGCGCCCCGGAGAATGACTTGAACTGCAGGCTGCGGCCAGAGCTGCCCGGCAGTTCAGCGCGGATGTTTCGACGACCCGACGAGGAGCGAAGCGTCACCGGGTAGGCAGCGTCGAACGATCCGCTGAAGCTGTTGAACGTCACCTCTCCCTTGGCGTTGTCGGCCAGCCTGACGCGCATGGCGCCACTGAACGTCTCGGCCTCGACCCGAAAAGGTCTTGAGTTGCTGGCGACCCTCGACATCCCTAATCACGATGTCGCTCGAGAAGGCGTTGATGTCCAGATGCGCACCCGACGGCACCTGAATCTCAAACGTGGTCTCCACCACGTTCTCACGGTCGCGCTTGTTCGCTTCAACCGTGATCGTCGAGCCGGAAGACTCCACGGTCAGTTGAATCTCCTTGAGCCGGTCCGGATATCCGCGTCGCACCGCCTTCATCACGAAGTTGCGCCCCGAGCCGCCGGTGATGCGAACTTCGCCAGAGAAGTTGTTGAGCTTCAGAGTGCCGCCGCTGGGGAACGGAAGGGTGCGGTCCACATTCTCCGTCACCCTCTGCGCCCAGGCCGCTGCGGGCATCACGAGAACCGCGAGCGCTACTGCGCAGGTCGCGGCAACGAAGGTCTTCATATCTCCGAGTCTCCTGTAGATCCGTCGTGATCGTGATCCGTCGTGATCTAACGGCGCCCAACGCAGCCATTCGAGCGTCCCGAAGACTCCGTCACACTGATGCTGCCGTTGAGGGGAAGAGCAAGAAACGCACGAGACATGAACCCTCCAGCAAAAAACTGTGACTGCCGGGGTTAGACGACGCCTGCCGGGAGCGCGTTGCCCGTGATCGGTTACGCTCATGTGATGCCTCGATCCGGACAGGTCGTCGTCTTCGCCGCGCTCCTGGGCATTTCAGCCGTTTACGCGGCGCCGGTTCAGACCGTGGTGCAATGGTCTGCCCGCGTCGAGCCGGCGACGATCGTCAAGGCAGGTGTGGATTTTGAGGCCGTCATTGACGCGAAGATCGATCCGGGGTGGCATCTCTATGCGCTGACCCAGGAAGGCGGTGGGCCGCAGGCGCTCGTGATCACCGTGTCGCCCGAGTCGCCGTTCAAGATCGCCGGTAGCATCATCGCGCCGCTTCCCATCACCGCGCCCGACGCGAACTTCAACATCGACACTCAGTACCACGCAGAAGAAGCCACGTTTTATGTGCCGCTGACGGTGCCCACCGGCGCGGCTGGACGGGTGACGCTGGACCTCGACATCACATTTCAGACGTGCACCGACCGCTTCTGCTTGCCACCGGCCACTGAACGCGTGAGCTTGATCCTCATGGTGCCGGGCACGGGCGCCGATGCCACGGCCGTCGAACGGCCCCGTGCGGCGGCCACCGGTGCGCCGAAGGCTTTCGTCGAAGACATGGCCGCTTCCAGCACCGCCAGCACGCTCGGCGCGTATCTCGGGCTGGCCGCACTGATGGGTGCGTTGTCGTTGCTCACGCCCTGCGTCTTTCCGATGGTGCCCATCACCGTGTCCTATTTCACGGGACGCGCCGAAAAAGATCGGCGACGCGCAGTGACCCAGGCGCTCGTCTACGGCATCGGCATCGTCTTGACGTTCACGGCTGTCGGGGTGGTGCTTGCCGTGGGCTTCGGCGCGTCGGGGCTGAATCAGTTCGCCGCAAACCCGTGGCTGAACCTGGGTATCGCCGCACTCTTCGTGGCGTTTGCGCTGAACCTCTTCGGCGCGTTCGAGCTGGCCCTACCGTCGAAGTTCCTGACGCGCGCGGCCTCAGTGGATTCCGGGCGCGGCCGATATGTGGGCACGTTGCTGATGGGGTTGGCATTCACGCTGACCTCGTTCACTTGCACTGCGCCATTCCTGGGCACGCTGCTGGTGGTGGCCGCGCAAGGTGACTGGCAATGGCCCCTCGCCGGCCTGCTCGTGTTCTCGAGTGTGTTTGCGGCGCCGTTTGTGTTGCTGGCGTGGGCGCCCCAGGCGCTGGCGTCGTTGCCACGTTCCGGGGCGTGGCTGCTTTCGGTCAAGGCGACGATGGGGTTGCTGGAGCTGGCGGCCGCGCTCAAGTTTCTCTCGAACGTGGACCTGGTGTGGGGCTGGGGCATCTTCACGCGCGACGTCGTGATTGCGCTGTGGCTCGTCATCGGTGTCGCGCTGGTTGTGTATCTGGCCGGTGGGATGCGACTCGGTCATGCGCCGCGACTCTCGCGACCCGGACTTCCGCGCTGGGCGGTCGTTGTGTCCGCCGTGGTGTTGACGGGATGGCTGGGCACCGGCCTCGCTGGTCAGCGTCTTGGGGAGCTCGAATCGTTCCTGCCGCCCGGAGAACTGGGTGGTGGAGAGGGCGGGGAGTTGGCATGGATCGTCAACGACTACGAGGGCGCACTGGCGCAGGCCGCGAAAGAGGACCGGCCCATCCTGGTGGACTTCACCGGCTACACCTGCACGAATTGCCGGTGGATGGAGGCCAACATGTTCACCAAACCCGAGGTCTCGCGCGAGTTGTCACGATACGTGCGCCTGCGTCTGTATACCGATGGGCGAGGTGAGCAGTACCTCCGTTTTCAGAACCTCCAGCGGGATACCTTTGGCACCGTGGCGCTGCCATACTATGCCGTGTTGGATCCGCGCGGCGTGCCGGTGGTGGCGTTTGGCGGGTTGACCCGCGACGCGTCTTTCTTTATTTCGTTCCTCCAACGCGGACTGTGAGACACCTATGAACTTCCTGCCTCTTCTGCTTCTTGTTGGTCTTGCCCAGTCGCCGGCGCCCCAGCCCACCACCCCGGCGGCCTGCGTGAAGGCGGCGCGCGACTTTGTGCAAAGCGAGCAACGGGCCCTCAAGCAAATTACCGGCGATGCGATCCGCAAGATCGAGGCCGACAAAATCGCACTGGCACAGAAGTGTGCCGCCCAGTTCAATGCCGCCACCATTGTTGAAGCTGACCTGGCGCAGTTGATTGCGCTCTACGGCGAGGCGGCGCAGCCCGCCCTGGCCGAGGCCGCGCTGAACCGTGCCCTCGGGTCGAAGACCCTTCCCGTGAATGTGCGCGCCGACGTGTTGTCGCAAGCGGTCTTGACGGGGTTGCTCGAGCCCAAATCCCCCGAGCGAAACGCCAGGCTCGAACGCTACGTGGATGAGCTCGATCGACTGAAGGGTGACCATCTCGACGCGCAACTCAGCGCCCATTCGCGCCTGAACGGCTTCTACCGGGGCGACGATATTGACGACGGCATCATCAAACATTCCACTTGGTTGATCGAACGCGGGAAGGCCTTCACGCCAGCGCAGCGCACGCAGTACGGCAGCACCATCGTCATCGCACACATCAATATGGCCGAGGCCGTATCGGGCCGTGGTGACAACGCCCGCGCGCAGCAACTGCTGACCGCCGCCAAGACGAACTGGAGCGACATCAGGAACGTGGACCTCATGCTTGCGCCGGTGATGGCGCGTTACGCGCTGGTCGGCACGCTTGCCGCGCCCATCGGGGCGCCGCGCTGGCTTAACGCGCTCCCCGATACGACCATCGCCATGCCGGGCGCCGTGACGCTGCTGGAGTTCACGGCCCACTGGTGCGGGCCGTGCAAGGAAAGTTATCCAGGCGTGAAGCGGTTGCTGGCGAAGTACGGGTCGCGCGGCTTCCGCGTCGTCCTCGCCACCGAGCTATATGGATACTTCGGCGCCGAGCGCCCGTTGACCGCCGACGTGGAGTTCGAACGCGACCGTGAGTACTGGGCCCACGAAGGGCTCAATGTGCCCGTGGCGGTAGAAGATCAGCGCAAGCCTCCGGTGCGCGGCGCCGACGGCAACTACACCCACTTCGAGAATCCGAACGACAAGGCCTACGAAGTTGGCGGCATCCCGCAGATTCACATCATTGACAAGCAGGGCCGCATCCGCCTGATCATGGTCGGCTACGACGACGTGAATGAGGAGATGTTGTCGAAGCTGATCGAGAAGTTGCTCAAAGAAAAGTAGTCAAGGCCGCGGCTCTTCCGGACGCCATTGTTCGTCGCGCAGGACGTACCGAGTGTGGCTTTCGATGACCCGCACAGCCTGAGGATGATCGGGATCGCCAGGCAGCGTCAAAGCGATCGTGCCGTCGTAGTTCACGAGCGCCGGGCAGACGGGGTCCAGCGGGGCGGTCTGCGCAAGGGCGAGGGCCTCATCAACTGTGCCGCTCCTCGAGAGCCGAAGCAGGGTGTGATGCGTCGGCGGCGCCAACTGCACGGCCCGTGCTTCCCAACGAGCAAGCACCTCGCGAGGTGTAGCCCAGAAACTGGACATCGTTTCGTACTCGTCGTGCGCGCCGTCCTGCCCCAAGGGCGTGCGCATCATAAAAAACCGCGTGTCGAACCGCCGCGCCTCAGCGGCCGGAGTGACCCAACGTGCGAAGGGCACCAGCGAGCCGAGGTCGACCGAAAGCCCGCGCGTTGTCAACGCAGCGCGCAGCGCATCGACGCCTGACGCGAGCGCGGCCCGCAACTCGAGCGCCTCGTTATGGGTGAGCACGCCCGTGACGGGAAGAATCGCCGCCTCCTCGAGAGACTCACGACAGGCGGCAAGCGCCAGGTCCCGCCGCGGGCCCGTCGATCCACTGATGGCAACGGTTCGCGCATGGGGAGCCAGCAGCAATGGATCCCACGCAGGGTCACGGTCACCCGGCTCCACCCTTCCACCCGGGAACACGAGGGCTCCGCTCATGAAGCGGCTCTTGCGATTGCGCTCGACGCAGAAGACCTCGATACCGTCACTGCCATCGCGAAGCAGCACGAGCGTCGCGGCGTCCAGCGGTTCGACAGGCGGACGAGAGGCGTCGAGGTTCAGCAGGCTGCCGGGAGGGCCCGGCCGTGACGTCATGAGTCCATGCCGCCCCAGATCTCGGACCGAAGGTCGGCGTCGGACATGCCGGCCAGCATCGCGGCATAGGCGTCGGACTGCGACGCAATCGCGGCGAGCGCCTGGTCGAAGTCTCGCGTGTTGGCCGCCTCTTCAGCGGTTGTCCACGCGGCCGGGTCGAATGTGCCGGCCTTGACGACGTCGACCATGGTTGGTCTCATCATCGAGAGATACCTCAGCAACTCAATCGTGCTGCGCTGGGCAGAATACCATGAAGGGAGTACAAGATGGCCATGGTGAGGATTACGACGATTGCGGGAGCGGCGGTGGTGGCAGCGGGGCTCGCGGCGGCGGCCGTCCAGACGCAGGCGCAGGGGCAACTGTCGGCGTTGAGAACGGGCGAAGTCCGGCAAGGCGCTGAGGCCGTGCGCGTGGACGACTACCTGACGCGCCTTGTGCCGCATGGCTTCTCTGGCGCCGTGCTGATCGCCTCGGTTCCCAGGGGTGGCAACTGGGCTACCGAAGGCAAGGTCGTGCTGAAGAAGGCGTACGGCCTGGCCAATCGCGAAACAGGGTTGCCGTATACCGTGGACATGGTCTCGTGCATCGGGTCGGTGACCAAGCAGTTCACGGGCGCGGCCATCATGAAACTCGAAATGGCCGGCAAGCTGAACACAGCCGACCCGATCTCGAAGTACCTGCCCGGCGTGCCCGAAGACAAAGCCGGCATCACCATTCATCACCTGCTGACGCACACCGCCGGGTTCTCTGGTGATCTCGGAGGCATGGACGAAGAACCGATCGAACGTGATGCACTTGTCGCGCGGGTGCTCGCGTCGCCGCTCGTCGCCAAGCCCGGCGAACGTTTCGAGTACTCCAACGAAGGCTTCGCACTGGCCGGTGCGATTGTTGAACGTGTGTCGGGCCAAGGCTACGAAGCATTTCTGCGCGAGCACCTGTTCCTGCCGGCCGACATGGCCGACACGGGTTACCAGGCACCGGCGTGGCCGCTCACGCGGCTTCCCATGGGCTACCGAGCCGACGGTCAGGCGTGGGGTCGCACCTACAAGAATGGCTGGCTGCCCGATGGCCCCGGCTGGTATCTGCGCGCCAATGGCGGCATCCATGCGACCCTCGACGACTTGTATCGCTGGCACCTCGCACTGGAGTCTTCGAAGGTCCTCTCGGCTGACGCTCGCACCAAATACCTGACGGGCCATACGCCGGCAGGAGGCGGCGAGCGGTACGCGTACGGCTGGGGCGTGCAGACGTCACGGCGAGGTGGCACCGTCATCACCCACAACGGTGGCAACGGATTTTTCTTTACCGATTTTCGCCGCTATGTGGACGAGGGCGTGGTGATCATTGCGATGTCGAATCAGCCGGTGATCCCAGCGACCCAACTCGCACCACGTCAACTCGAGGCGCTCTACTTCAACGATGCTCCCGTGGTGATGCCGCCGGCGGCCGTCGAGGTGCCAAAGGCGCAACGCGCCGCACTCGCCGGCACGTACACGACCGAGGCCGGCGCACGATTCGTGGTGCGCGCCACCGAGACCGCGCTCGACGTTGAAGCCGACGACCCCGCGCTGTTCGGCGCCGTTGGAGCGCTCACACCCGCGGGCGGCAGGTTCGCCGACTTCGAGAAACGCACGCTGCCGCTTATCGAAGCGGCAGCCAAGGGCGACTTCCGGCCTATCTACGAAGCCTTCAAGTTCGAAGATGGCCGGCCCTTCACCACGGTTGAAGCCAACCAGTCGCGATTCTGGCGTGAATGGCGTACCCAGTTTGGCGAATATCAGCGAGTGGAGTTGCTGGGTACCGCCATCGTGCAGGGCGACCCGGCCGTGACCATCCGGCTGCGCTTCGAACGTGGCGGCCCGGTGCTGCAGTACATCTGGGGGCCGCGCCGGCTTGCGGGATTCCGCGCAGTGCCCACTGCGCCCGTGGCCCTGACCGCCGAGTCCGCTGCGGAATGGGTGTTCTACAGCTATCGCCAGCCTCAGCTCACGCGCGTCCGGTTCGGCGAAGGCGGCACGCTGGTGGTGGCAGGCGTTACCGCAAAACGCGTATCGCCAAAAGCGTCGTCTGTTCCTGGCCGTTCGACTCGGCCGTCAGCTCGATGATGTAGTCGCCGGCCGCAATCGACGTCATGGTCATGTCTACACGCGCCAGGGTCGCTCCCCCGCGTTCTTCAGAGACGACAGGTGGGGCGTAGGTGAGCGGATTCCCGGTGGTCTGCAGCAGCCGCGCCTTGAGTCTGATCGGCGTGGGTGAAGACACAAGCCACTCCACGCGCATCCGTTCGTTTCGCTGAAACTGCCGATCGGCCACGGGCACGTACGGCGCCGCCGGTGGTGACGCCGCACGATACAACAACGGCTCACCAAACGCCGCCGTAGAGTCGAGAACGACTCGAGCGCGATCTTCCAGGGTGTCGTCGCCGCGCTTGATGAGCACGCGCACCTGCCAGGGCCCGGCATCACCCGCAGCAAGGGGTAGACGTACTTCCGCACCGCGCGCACCAGTCCGCATCTTCGTGGTGGCGGTCATGGGGCTGCTGGCGCTCGTCGCAAACACCTCCACGTCCGCGCCTTCGTACCATCCTCCCGAGGTTGCCGTCCCGCTCGGCACTTCCACCGCAACCGCCAGCGCGCCCTCCCGAACGGCACCCTGCAGATGCACCTCCGCATCGCCGCGCAGGCGCGCCAGCACTCCCAGCGCGCGCTCGATGGGCGTCGGGCCCGCCGGCCTTGGCGGCGCGTCCGCGGCTGCGCGGATGGCCGCCATGTCGGCTGCGCTCGGGGCCAGATACTCGCGGCGCGCGCGAACCGTCTTGCCGGTTGATTTCAGGCGCACCTTGATCTCGCGGCGTCGTCCATCCCATTTCGTGTTGCTGGTGTGATAGCCGAGCAAGTAGTACGCCGGCATGTCGTTCACGATCTTCTTCAGGCCTGCATCGATATCGTTGACGTTGACCACCGCGATGCCACCCGTCTCGTCAGCGAGGCGCCGCAGCGCCGACCCGCTGAAGATGCTGGATGAGGCGGTGACTCCCATAGGGCTGACGGGATGGATGGCCACGTTCATGCGGCGGGCGAGGCGGATCAGATCGTCGTAACGATCGGGACTCTGGAACGGCATGTCGCGCGCCAGCAGCGCGCATGTGTCCACGCCTTGCGTCGGATTGTAGGTACCGAGCGAGAGCCCCGTGGCGCCAGGCATGGGCCGCGAAATCGGCGGCTGGCCCTGGGGCATCGACGAGCCTGAAGAACTACCGCCACCACCTCCGCGTTGGCCGCCGACGCCCGGCATGGAGTCGGAGACAAACACCAGGCTCTTGCGTTCGTCGCGCAACGTGCCGAGGATGGCGATGATGCCCTCGAGGTCGCGATAGAGATTGTCGAGCCGCCATCGCTGGACGCTGCCCATGCCGAAACACGAAAAGAGCCTCTGCTCGATCGGGTCCATTTCAAACGGGCTGCTGTGATCGACGATGGACAGGAATCGGCTGAGGCGCGCCTGTTCGGCCGGCGTGAACTTGCCCAGGACCAGATCGCTGGCCTCGTGGTTGGGCATCAGCAGGCCGTACAAATCGCGGGGGCCCACTTCCCGGGTCAACATGTCCACCAGCGGCTGCTGGATGTGTCGCGCGCTTGAACGGCTCAGGCGGTTCACGTAGACGACGACGACCCGGTACCGGGGATCGGCGGCGAGCCGGTACGACTCACGCTGGGTTTCAACGGAAGGCGGGTCGATCCCGGGCGACCAACGCTCGTATTCGATGTACTCGGCTGAATCCAGCCGCTGCGGTTTGCCGTCTTCGGTGATCTCGAAGTCTTCAGCGGCAAGGCCGCGCGTGATCGAGCCGTCTTTCTCAGTGGGGTAGGCGTCCACACGGACGAAGTGAGAGTCGGTCCTGAAGACCGGCAGCTGCCGCTCGGGTGGGGCCTGGCCCAGCTGCGGGGCGCCCGAGAGCGTTGTGGCCACGCACAGCGCCATCAGGCACGCGATTGTTCGAACACCCACGTCGCCAGTCTACCCGGATCGGTATCGGTCCAACACGGTGCGCAGATCGCGCCGAATCCAGGCGGCCATGGCGCCGTCGCGGTGGATCGTCCAGTCGAGGATCGAGCCGTTCAGAGTGGCGTGTACCGCGCGTGCGAGCCGGTTCGTATCACACGGTCCCAGTTCGCCGGCTGCCTTCGCGTCACGAATCAGTGACGCGATACCTGCCCGAAAGCCCAGCGCGCTGGACCGCGCATGCACGAGGAAGTCCGTGTCGGTGAGATCGATTTGCAGGAACGCGAGCGAGTGGGCCACTTCGTCCGGTGTGGTGCCCATTACAGACATGCAGTCGGCGAGGCCGAGCAGCGCGGGTGGAAGTGGCGCTGGTGCCCATCCTGCTCGGTGGGGGCATCCCCCTGGTTCCAGCGCCCGCCTCACGGACGCGATTGATTCTCGACGACCAGCGGCACTACCCGAAGTCGGGGATCATGCTGCTGGAGCACGCGGTGGCCTGAGGACTACTCGCGGCGGCTGGCTTTTGCGGTGGGAGAACGCTTGTCGGTGACGCCGTAAAAGACGCCCGTGTTGGGGTGCACCCAAATCGTCTGAGCTGACCCTTGTGTCCCGCTCATATGTGCGTCATGTCCGAGTGCGATGAGTGCCTCGAGCGTGGCGGGCGGGATGCCGTTGGCTTCAATCGACAGGCGGTCTGGCAGCCACTGGTGGTGCATGCGCGGTGCGGCCACGGCCTCCACACCGGTCAGGCCCCACGCCGTGACTCCCAGCACCACATCGAGCGATGTGTTAATGATCGTGCGTCCACCAGGTGATCCCGTGACGAGCACGAGTTTGCCTGACCGCGCCACGATAACGGGTGTCATCGAACTCAGCATCCGTTTGCCCGGCGCAATGACGTTGGCGGGCGTGCCGATGTCGCCTGTCAGATTCGTCGTGCCGGGCTTCTTGTTGAAGTCGCCCATCTCGTTGTTCAGGATGAAGCCCGTGCCCGGCACCACCAGGTGCGAGCCGTAACCGCCCTCAAGCGTGTACGTGTTCGACACCGCCATACCGTCGCGATCCACCACCGACAAGTGCGTCGTTTCATCCGATTCCGCAGCGGGCATCGTGACAATGTCCTTCCCAAGCTCGGCCGAAGACGAGGCCTTCGTCTTGCTGATGGTGGCGAGCTGCTCGCGGGCGTGTGGTTTGGAGATGAGCGTTGAGACTGGAACCTTGACGAAGTCCGGGTCGCCCAGGAAGCGGGCACGATCGAGGAACGCCCTGCGACGTGCCTCGGTCGTCAGATGAATGGCCTCGACTGAGAGCCTCGGCAGTTTCTGTATTTCCAGGGCCTCGAGCATGTTCAGCATTTCGATGAGCGCGATGCCGCCTGAGCTGGGCGGCGGCATCGAGATGATGTCGAATCCAAGGAACGTGCCTCGCACTGCCGGGCGTTCCTTCGCTTCGTAGGCCGCAAGATCCGCCTTCGTAATCAAGCCGCCGTTTGCGGCCATGTCCTTGTCGATCAGATCGGCGATCCAGCCCTTGTAGAACGCGTCGGGGCCATCAACGGCGATGGCGGTGAGTGTCTTGGCCAGGTCCCCGAGCACGATGCGGTCGCCCGCCTTCCACGGCGTGCCGTCCGGCTTCGCGTACGCCGCCACCGATCCCTTAAACACTTTCATCGATCCGGCCACTTCGCGATTGAGTCCGCCGGCCAACGATGCCGACAGCGCAAATCCGTCGCGCGCCAGGTTCGCCGCGGGCATGACCACGTCCTTCCATGGCAACTTGCCGAAGCGGGCATGGGCCATTGCCATACCGCGCACGGTGCCGGGTACGCCTGGCGCCAGGTAGCCGGCCGCTGTGAGGCTGCGGACGATCTCACCCTTCGCGTCCAGATACATCGTCGGTGTCGATTTGCCGGGCGCACGTTCGCGATAGTCAAACGTGGTGGCCGCGCCATCGGCTGTGCGCACGATCATGAAGCCGCCGCCGCCGATGTTACCGGCGGTTGGGTACGTGACGGCCATGGCGAATGCCGTGGCTACGGCCGCGTCCACAGCCGTGCCTCCGCGCCCGAGCACTGCCGCGCCGATGTCCGACGCGATATCGGAAGAAGAGACAATAACGCCATCTTTAGCCGAGACGCCAAGGTCGGGCGCCTGCGCCGTAGGGCGTATCCCCGACGTGACTGACAGTGTGATGGCGAGCGCGAATGTGCCGACCAGCGACGTATTCGTTTTCATAGCAGTCTCCCCGCGCGCCGAGTCTATCGCAGGTGGGGAACTGGGGAACTGGGGAACTTAGGAACTGGACCCTGGACCCGCCTCCGCCAAGGCTACGGCGGGGCAAGCCCTGGACGTATAATCTGGCGCAACAGGAGACACCCGTGAATCAGTCCGCCAGACGTACCGCTCTCGTTCTTGTTCTCACCTTTGTATCAGCCTATGCGTGGGTGGGTGCGCAGGCGCCTGCCAAGAAGCCGTTGGGCATCGAAGACTACACGCGCTGGCGCAGCATCAGCGGGCAGGAAATTTCGGGCGACGGCAAGTGGGTGACGTACGGCGTGGCACTCACGAACACCGCGCCGACTGAGACCAAGCCGGTCCTTCACTTGTTGAATCTGGCCACGAATCAGAACGTTGAAGTGGCGAACGGCGCAGGCGGGGCGTTTTCGGCCGACTCCCGCTGGTTTGCCTATCAGGTGGATCCCACCGCCGGCCGCGGCGGTCGGGGAGGACGAGGTGGGGCTGCCGGTGGCGCACCGGCGCCGGCGCCCACCCCGGACGCCACGGAACCCGCGGGCCAGGCGGCAAGGGGCGCAGCGGCGCCGCCGGCTCAACCACGGCGGGTCGAGCTGAGAAATCTCGAGACTGGCGCGATCAGGTCGTGGCAGGACATTCAGTCGTTTACGTTTGCCGCGAACTCCAGTCATTTGATTCTGCGCCGGCGGCCGCCAACGCCGGCCGGCGGCCGAGGCGCCGCGGGCGCCGAACCAGAGGCTCCCGCAGCGCCGGCAGCAGGTGCCGCCGCCGCTCCAGCCGGGCCCCGAGGCGTGGACGTCGTCCTGCACAACCTCACCACCGGGCGCGATCAGCTTCTGGGCAGCGTGGGCGACATTACGTTTAATCGAGTTGGGGATCTGCTCGCCTACACCGTGGACGCCACCGTCAAAGACGGCAACGGATTGTTCGTGTTCGACACCAGGGGCGGGCGCATCACCACACTGGACAACGACGCGAAGTCGTACAACCGGCTGACGTGGAGCGAGGACGGCACGGCATTGGCGGTGCTCAAGGGCGCCGATGTGGAGAAGATGCGCGAGCGCGCCAATGTGCTTGTGGCCTACCCGGCCGTGCAGGCCGCCCTCGGTGATGCCGCCGCTGTGCCGGTGATCCTGGACCCCGTCAAGGCGACCGACTTTCCGAAGGACTGGGTCGTGAGCGATCGCGCCGCCCTCGCGTGGAGCGACGACAACACGCGCGTGTTTTTTGGGATCAAGGACCAGGTGGAAGCGTCCGGCTCGGCCACGAGGAAAAGCACCGACGAACTCGCCAACGTGGATGTCTGGAACAGCACGGACGAACGTATCCAGTCGCAGCAGATGATTCGTGCTGAGGCGGACCGGAACTTCACCTTCCGCACTGCTTTCGATGTACCGGCAGCCAAAGTCATCAGGCTGGCCGACGAGACGATGCGTGAGCTGGAGGTGGCGCAGGATGGCCGATGGGCCGTCGGGCGCGATACGCGCGGGTACATCCACGACTACAAGCGCCCGGCCGCAGACTTCTACCGGGTCAACACCGCCACCGGCGAGCGCACGCTCATCCTCAAGAACCAATTGACCGGCGAGCACGCGTTCGGGATCTCTCCCGACGGACATCACTTCCTGTACTGGAAAGACAACAAGTTCCAGGAGTACGACCTTGACGCCGCAACCACACGCACACTCGGCGGATCGAGTGCGGTCAGTTTCGTTGACATGGAATTTGATCATCCCGGCCCGAAGCCGTCGTACGGTTTGGCCGGCTACTCGAGCGACGGCAAGTCGGTGCTCGTGCAGCATCGGTACGACCTGTGGCAGTTTTCGCTCGACGGTGGTGCGGCCAGGAACCTCACGAACGGCCTCGGCAGCAAGGGCGAAGTGCGCTTCCGGTACGCGCGCACCGAGCCGATCGACCCGCTCGCCGTGGGACCGCGCGGCACGATCGATCTGGCCAAGCCGATGACACTGTCGGCCTACGGTGAATACACCAAGAAGGCCGGCTTCTACGAACTGGCGCCGGACGGGTCGCTGAAGGAGGTGGTCTTTGAAGACGCCGCGTTCAGTACTCCGGCCAAAGCCGCCAAGGCCGAGACGTTCCTATTCACGCGCCAGACGTTCACGGAGTTTCCCGACCTGCGCGTGTCCGGCCCCAACTTCAAGGAGTCAAAGAAGATCACCGACGTGAATCCCCAGCAGGCCGAATATCAGTGGGGCCGCCGCGTCTTGTTTGACTACAAGAACCGCGACGGCGTGAGGCTGCAGGGCATCCTCGCGCTTCCCGACGACTACAAGGCGGGCGAGAAGCGGCCCATGCTCGTGACGTTCTACGAGAAGAACTCGCAGAACATGCATCGCTACAGCGCGCCGTCGTATCTCACCGGCATGGGCGGCATGCCGACTCAGGCCTTGAGTCACGGGTACATCACCATGTTGCCCGACATTTACTTCAGGACCGGCTCATCACACAGCGACATGCTCGAGTGCGTGGAAGCCGCGGTGAAGAAGGTCATTGAAATGGGGTACGTCGACCCGAAACGGATCGGCGTGCATGGCCACAGCTACGGCGGCGAAGGCGCCGCGTTCATCGGCACGCGTTCCAAAATGTTCGCCGCTGTCGGCATGGGCGCAGGCGTGACGGACCTCACCTCAGACTTTAGCCAGAGCTGGGGCTGGACGTATCAGGTGAACGGCGGCAGCGGCGCCAATGGCAACGACTACTACATCTATGGCCAGGGCCGCTGGGGTGTATCGCCCTGGGACGACCCCGAACTCTACCGCTTCGAGTCAGCTCTCACACATGCCAAGGATGCGCCGTCGCCGTTCCTCATCATGCATGGCACAGCCGACCCGACGGTCTCGTTCACCGAAGGCATGAACTTCTACAACGCCCTGCGTTACAACGGCAAACGCGCCGTCATGCTGGCGTATCCCGGAGAAGGACACGGCCTGCGGGGCATGGCCAACCGTAAGGACCTGACGGTGCGCTACTTTGAGTTCTTCGACCACTACCTCAAGGGCGCTCCAGCGCCGAAGTGGATGACCGACGGCGTGCCCTTCCTCAACAAAAAATGAAGTGACATGACACGAATTCGAATCGGGCTGCTTCTCACCATCGTCGCGCTCGTCCACCTGACGGGCACTGCCGCGACCCAGCGGCCGCCGCTGGCCGAGTCGGACATTGTTGACATCGCACTGCTGGTGAAGCTCGAAGACACGCGGCAGTTTGACGAAGTGGCGCTAGCGCGGCTTCTCCAGTCGAAGCACCCCGAGGTCAAACGCCGGGCCGTGGTGGCCGTCGGCCGCATCGCCGACCCTCGCGGAGGCGTACTGCTCCAACCATTGCGTCGCGACGAGAGCCCGGACATTGTCGCGACCGTCGCTTTCGCGATGGGGCAACTGAAGGATCCCGCAGCCGTCTCCTGGCTCGCACAGATGCTTCTGGCCAACCCCAACACGGGTGTGGCGTTTGAGGCGGCGCGGGCTCTCGGAAAGATCAGGACGCCTGAAGCCTGGAAGGCGTTGGCCCAGTATCTGACCAACGCTACTCGCGCAGCGGCTACCGAAGGTGTGGTGGGTGAGGCGCTGCTGTCGATGGGCCGTTACACAACCCGCGAAGACATCGCGCCGATCGTGAGGTGGACGACCTCGCCAAGCATCGAAGTCCGATGGCGCGCCGCATGGGCCCTGTTCCGCCCCCACAATCCCGCCGCCGTTCCACACCTGCTGAAACTCAGCGAGGACCAGTCGCCCGACGTCAGGTTCTGGGCGATGCGTGGTCTGGCGCTGCCGCCTGCGCCCACGTCGACGCCTCCACCCGGCACGGCGCCGCCCGTTGAGCCCGCCACTGTCGTCGTCGATCGCGCGGCCACCGCCGCTCGATTGCGCGCCGGCACCAAAGACACCGACCGCCGCGTTCGCACCGAAGCTCTGCGCGCCCTCGATGGTTACGACGATGAGGAGTCGTTTGGCGTGGTGCTGGCCGCACTTGAAGACCCGGACACGTGGCTGTCGGTCTCGGCCGCCGAGCTCCTCGGTCGGCACAAAGGTCGCGTGGGTCAGGTGGCGCCCCGGCTCGCCGCGGCGACGGCGGCATCGAAGCCCGCCGCGCTTCGTGTGACGGCGTTCACTCCGCTCACGCAGTTGGCGCCGCCGTTGGCGCTTGAAGCGGCGGCCACCCTCCTGCGTGATCCGAGTCTGGCGATCCGCACTTCGGCCACGCAGTCACTGCGCCGCATGGGGCCCATCGGCCAGCAGTTCCTCGACAACCTGGCCACCGACCCGACCATGAAGGACCTGCTGATTCCTGCGCCGCCCGCTGGGGGTGGACGTCAGGGCGGTCCTGCGCAGCCGGCGCCCACGCGCACCGATGCCGACTATCGCGCCATCGTCGATCGCTGGGTCGTGCCTGCGTACAACGGCGCATCTGGGCCTCGCGCGGTTTGGACCACTCCGAGGGGAGAGATCGAGCTGGAGCTGTATCCCGGTGAATCGCCCCTGGGTATGGAGGAGTTTGTCCGCCTCACCGAGTCCGGCGCCATCGTCGGTACTGTGTTCAGCCGCGTGGTGCCGAACTTTGTGGCGCAGCAGGCCACTATTCGCGGCGCCAATCGGTTGCGCGATGAAGTGAGCCGGTTGGGGCTCACGCGCGCCAATCTCGCATGGGCGTCGTCGGGGCTCGATACCGGCAGGGCGGGCTACACGCTGGGCAGCACGCCACAACCGCACAACGAGGGCGACTTCACCGCGCTTGGTCGCGTGGTGCGTGGCATGGACGTGGTCGATCGGCTCGAGATGGGCGACGCGGTGACGGCCGCCCGATTGGTGAAGTGAACGCCCTTCACGCCTTCTTTCTAGTCGCGGCGCTGGCCGGTGCCGCTCCGTTTGCCTTGTCCGCGTGGACGTCGCAATCGACCCTCGTGCTCGACCCGCGGTTGCGGGCAATGGCTCGCGAGTCACTGGCGACCATCAGCGGCGAAATGACGGTGCCGGGTCTGCGGGATCGCGTCGAGGTCATTCGCGACACCTGGGGCGTTCCGCACATCTACGCGCAGAACACCGACGATCTGTTCTTCGCACAGGGTTACGTCATGGCGCAGGATCGCCTGTGGCAGATGGACCAGTGGCGGCGTGAGCGTGAGGGGCGCATGGCAGAAGTCCTTGGGCCGCAGGCCGTGGAGCGTGACCGTCAGGCGCGCCTGCTGAAGTACCGCGGCCCGATGGACGAGCGTGAGTGGAGCAGCTACCACCCGGACGGTCGGCGCATCTTCGACGCGTACGCCAACGGCGTCAACGCCTTCATTCGCGAGCGTTCGAACAACCTGCCCGTGGAGTTCAAGGTGACAGGTCTGACGCCGGTATTGTGGACGGCTGAGACGGTGGTCTTGCGCAACGCATCGTTTGGTGATGCGCAGGCCGAGCTCACGCTCGCGCGCAACGTGGTGCGCCTCGGCGTGACGGCCGCAAACGCCCAACGCGCTCCCGATCCGTGGGATGACCTCGTGGTGCCTGAGGGACTCGACCTGTCGATCATCGACGCGAACGTGACCACTGGCGGCCGTGGCGGTGGCCGCGGCGGAACGCCGCTTGAGATTCTTGAGCCGTACCGCGCCTGGCTTGGCGGCCGGGGAGCCCAGGTGTTTTCGGCGCCCGTGCTGACGACTTCCGCGCCACCAGACCCTCCCGGATCCAACAATTGGGTGGTCAGCGGTCACCTGTCCGTGACCGGCAAACCGTTTGTCGTCAACGATCCCCATCGCACGGTCACGCATCCATCGCTGCGCTACATCAGTCATTTGAATTCACCGGGCTGGAACGTCATCGGTGCCAGCGAACTGCCGTTCATTGGAGTGGCGATTGGTCACAACGATCGCCTTGGTTGGGGCCTCACGATTGTCGGTACCGATCAGGAAGATGTGTACGTCGAGGAAGTGAATCCGGCGAACCCGGGCGAAGTGCGGTTCCGCGGTGCATGGGAGCCGCTGCGAATCGTGCGCGAGGAAATCCTGGTCAAGGGCCAGGCGTCGCAGGTGGTGGAACTCAAGTTCAGTCGCCATGGGCCTGTGTTCTACGAGGACCCTGCTCGTCATCGCGCCTATGTGCTGCGGTCGGCGTTGCTTGAGCCTGGCACCGCGCCGTACCTGGGAGGCCTGAGGCTGGCGCAAGCGAAGGACTGTCGCGAGTTTCTGGCTGCGGCGATGTACTGGAAGGCGCCGACCGAAAATTTGATTTGCGGTGATGTGGACGGACAAATTTCATGGCAGGCCTCCGCGCTCACGCCGAATCGCCGGGCGTCGGGGCCAGGCCAGCGATCGTGGGTGGGCCGGCTGCCGGTGCCGGGAACCGGTGCGTACGAGTGGGATGGCTTCCGTCAGGACCTGCCGCGCGAGATCAATCCCGCGCGGGGTTTCATCGCCACCGCAAACAACAACATCCAGCCGAAGGGGTACGCGCCTCCCATCATGTTCAAGTCGGCCACGAACGTGCCGTTCGACCGGATCACGCGCCTGATGCAGATGCTGTCACCCGAGGGCCGCTACAGCCTGGGTGACCACCGACGCATGCAACTCGACAATCTGCACCTTCGTGCCGCCTCCGAAACTGCCTTGTTCCGTCGGTGGGTGACATTGACGCCACAGGTTGAGCGTGCGCGCGCCCTTCTGGCGTCGTGGGATGGCCGGCTCACCCGCGCCAGCGCGGCGGCGGCGCTATATGACGTCTGGCGCGGCATCTCAACGCCTCAGGAACGCGATTCCGCGACGCCGCTCGGCGATCGCGTGAAGCTGCACGAGGCCAGCCTCGCGCTCGCGGTGGAACAGTTGACGCAGGCGCAGGGCGAGGACTGGAGTGGGTGGCGGTGGGGGCGTCTGCACACTCGCGCGTTCCCGTTTCCGTTGCTGCCGCCTTACAGCTTGCCCACGGTGGAGCGCCCCGGCGGCACCGGTACGGTGGCCGCAGACGGGGCGACCTATCGCGAGATCATGGACGTGTCAGACTGGGACCGATCCATCGTGACCAACGTCCCTGGACAGTCGGCTCAGCCCGAGAGTCCCTACTTCAGCAATCTCCACCAACTGTGGGCCGACGACGTGTATTTTCCGATGGTGTACTCGCGCGGCCGTGTGACGGCCACGGCCGCGCACCGACTGGTGCTTCGGAGTGCGGGCCTCGCCGAGCGGGAGCGCTGAGGTGTCTCCCGAACACGTCGCGGCTTTTCTCGTGGCGGTGTGTTTTGCCGCGGGTCTCAACGTGTACGGTACCGTCGCGGCGCTCGGGTTGGTGGCGCGCGCAGGATTCGTCGTGCTGCCAGGCGACCTGGGCCTCATTCAAAGCTGGTGGGTGATTGGCGCCTGCCTCGTCTTGTTCGCGATCGAGTTCGTCGCCGATAAAGTTCCCATCGTCGATCTGGTCTGGAACGTGCTGCAGACGTTTGTTCGCGTGCCGGTGGCCGGACTGATCGCGTACGGCGCTCTGCCGGCCCTGGACCCAGGCTGGCAGCTGGCGGCCGGTGCGGCAGGCGCTCTGCTGGCGCTCGTGGCTCATTCAGGAAAGACCACCATGCGCGCGGCGGTGAGCGCGTCGCCGGAGCCGGCGTCGAACATTGGCTTGAGCCTCGCTGAAGACGGCGCTGTCCTGATCCTCGTGTGGTTCGCCACGCAGTATCCCTATGTGGCGGCTGCGATGGTGCTGGTGATGCTTGTCACGCTCACGTTTGTTGTGCGCTGGGTCCTGCGCCGACTCAGGAAACTCGCGGGTTCGCGGGTCGCCTAACCAACCCCTGTACTGCTACCATTCCACCGGTTTCCTGTCTCGAACGTCTTTTTGGAGGTCCAGTCATGCAACGGATGCGCTGCCGCGTCGTTCTCGCTCTTCCCCTGGTGTTTGTGGCTGCCGTGTTCGTGCCTGTTTCGGCGCAGAACACCAGCAAACGTGCCATGTCGCTCGACGACATCCTGTCGTTCCGCGCCATGTCCACGGCAAGTCTCTCGCCCGACGGCAAGTGGTTCGCCTATCGCGTGGCGCCGCTCGAAGGCGACAGCGAGGTGATTGTGCGCAGCACGTCCGGCGCGCAGGAATGGAAGTTTCCGGCTGGGGAAGGCGCCGGCCCGCTGTCGTTTTCTGACGACTCGATGTGGTTTGCGATGTCCACGTCGCTGACCCGGCAGGAGGCTGAGGCGGCCCGCCGGGCGCGGCGGCCGATTCAGACGTCGGCCCTCATCGTGAACTTGTCGAACGGCGAAAAGGTGAGCGTGCCCAAAGTCCGCCGCTTCGCCTTCAACGGCGAGATGGGCGGCTGGATTGCGATGCATCGGTACGGTCCCGACGCCGCCGCGGGCGCAGGTGCGGCGCCGGCTGGCCGTGGCGCAGGCCCTGCGCTGGCCGCTGATGCCCCGCGCGACACGCGACCGCGCGGCACAGACATGATTCTCCGCGAGCTCAAGACCGGCACGGAGTTGAACGTCGGTAACGTGTTTGAGTTTGGCTTCAACAAGTCAGGCAAGTACCTGGCGCTGAACATCGACGCCGCCGATCAAGCGGGCAATGGCCTGCAGATTCGCGACATGTCGGCCGGCACCATCACCTCGCTCGAAACCGACAAGGCGTTTTACGAGCGCATGGCCTGGACGCAGGAAGGCGATGCCATTTCCATGCTGAAGGGCACGGACGACCGCGCCTATCGTGAGCGCCTCTTCTCGGTCATGGGCTTCACGGGCTTTGGCAGCGGCACCCCGAAAAAAGTGGTGTACGACCCGAAGCAGGACAAGGCGTTCCCGGCCGAGATGTCGATTAGCGGCAACCGTGCACCGACGTGGACCGAAAGCCGTGATGCCCTGATCTTCGGCATTGCCGAGTTGACGAAGGTGCCGCGTCCGGCAGGCCGCGGCAACGCGGCTCCCGCCGAAGGCGCCGACGCCGCCGAGCCTGGCGCGCGTGGCGCCGGTCCGGCCCCCGCTGCGGATCCCGACGCCCGTCCCAACCTCGTGGTTTGGCACTACAAGGACCCGCGCCTGCAGTCGGCGCAGCGTGTGCAGGAGAACCAGGACCGCAGCTTCAACTACGTCACGATGTACCGGCCGGGCGACAACACGATGGTGCGCATCGCTGACGATGAGGTGCCCGACATTCAGATCACGGGCCGTGGCCAGTGGGCCATCGGCACGAGTGATGCCGCCTACGAACTGATGGCCAACCTCAACGGCCAGAGCTTCCGCGACGTCTACGCGATTGATACTAAGACCGGCCGCAAGACCGTGGTGAAGAAGAACCTGCGCTGGACCAACACGGCATCGCCGGACACGACGAAGTACCTCTACTACGAGAACAAACACTTCCATGTGTTTGATGTCGCGACTGGCATGGCTCGCAACATCACGGAGAAGGTGCCGACGTCGTTCATCAACGTCGAAGACGACCACAACGTCGTTGATCCGCCGACGCAGGCGATGGGCTGGACGTCCGACAACCAGTACATCCTGATCTCGGATCGCTGGGACATCTGGAAGGTGCCAGTGGCTGCAAATGAAGCGGCTGTCAACCTCACGGTCAACGGCAAGAAGGATGCGATTCGCTATCAGGGGCGTGTGCCCGGGATCTACCAGAACGAGCGCGGCATCGATCTGTCCAAGCCGCAGTACTTCTCGGTGATGGGCGAGTGGACCAAGCGCGCCGGCTACGGCATTCTCGAGCCGGGCAAAGTCGGGCTCAAGATGCTCCTGTGGGAAGACGCGTCAATCACGGGTCTGCAGAAAGCTGAGAAGGGCGAGACCTGGCTGTATCGCAAGGAGACTTCCACGGTGGCGCCACAGGTGTACGTGACCGATGCCACCCTGACTGCCGGGCGAAAGATCGTGGACATGGCGCCCGCAGCGGAATCACTGGCGTGGTCGGCCGGCGCCCAGCTCATCGAATTCAAGAACGACAAGGGCGAGCGACTGCAGGCATCGCTGTACCTGCCCGCCAACTACGAGAAGGGCAAGACGTACCCGACGATCGTGTACATCTACGAGCGCCTGACACAGGGGCACAACCAGTACGGCCGGCCGGCGACCAACGGCTTCAGCCGTCAGGCGTACACCAGCAATGGGTATGCGGTACTGCAGCCCGACATCAAGTACTACATCAACGACCCGGGCATGTCGGCCGCGTGGACGCTGCCGGCGGCCGTCAAGGCGGCGGTGGCGACTGGTGTGGTGGATCCGAAGCGCGTGGGCCTGCACGGCCACTCGTGGGGTGGGTACCAGACGGCGTTCACGATCACGCAGTCGGATGTGTTTGCCGCGGCCATTGCCGGCGCGCCGCTGACCAACATGATCAGCATGTACAGCATCATCTACAAAAACAGCGGCGGCACCAACGGCTCCATCTTCGAGAGCAGCCAGGGCCGCTTCACCACGGGGCCCTGGGCCAACTGGGAAGCGTATACACGCAACTCGCCTGTGTATCACGCCGCCAAGGTGAAGACGCCCCTGGTCATCCTGCACAACGATCAGGACGGCGCCGTGGACTTCACGCAGGGCGTGGAGTACTTCAACACCCTGCGCCGCCTCGACAAACCGGTGGTCATGCTGGAGTACCCGGGTGAGAACCATGGTCTGGCGCGTCCTGCGAACATGCAGGACTACACGGTGCGCATGAAGGAGTTCTTCGATCACCACCTCAAGGGCGCGCCCGCGCCCGACTGGTGGAAAGACGGCGTGCCGCGCCTCAAGATGCAGGAGAATCTCGACCAGCGCCTGAAGGTGCGCGAGGACGAGAAGAAGAAGGCGACGCTCGCGGGCGGCGGCGGCGGAGGGAACTAGGGGCCTGAGCCGTGAGGCCGGCCTGCGTCAGGACCTCGAAGTGCTACAATGTGCTACATGCGAGCACTGTTGAAATCAGAGGTCGAGGTGGGAGTGCGCGAACTGAGGCAGAACCTCAGTGTCTATCTCGCTCGCCTGACGGAGGGGACAGTCTACCGCGTGACCGACCGCGGCCATGCTGTGGCGCTTCTGATCCCCCTGCCAACGGCCTCCACATCTGTCGAGCGACTGGTGGCCACGGGTCGCGCGGAGCCGGCGAAGCGCGATCTGTTGTCGCTCGGTCGCCCACATGGAAAAGTGAGTGGCGCACTGTCGAAGGCCCTGCGTGACGTCAGAGAAGACCGGCTGTGAGCTTCAGCCCGGTTTACCTCGATGCGTCGGCAATCGTGAAACTCATCGTACCGGAGGCCGAAACGGGCGCCCTCCTGATCGCTCTCGCGGACTGGCCCGATCGTATTTCGTCAGTCGTCGCCCGTGTGGAAGTGCATCGAGCACTCAGGAGGGCGGGCGCGAGCGCTTCGCAGAGGGCGCGCGCGGATGCCGTGCTGGCCGGCCTTGTACTTGTCCGGGTCGATGAGCCGATCCTGGCAGGGGCCGCCGCCCTGCGTGATCCTCACCTGCGCGCTCTCGATGCCATCCATCTCGCTACGGCCTTGTCACTGGGAGACGATCCCGAGACGTTCATCGCTTACGACGCCAGGCTTGCCAAGGCAGCGAGGAAACTTCGACTCCCAGTTGCACACCCCGGCGTCACGCGACTCTCGTGACCAAGCTATAAGTGACATTTGTCACCTGTTACTGATACTATAAAAGTATCATGAAGACGGTGACCATCAGGGACCTCAGGACGAACCCACGCGCAGTCCGTGAGACGCTCAAGTCAGAAGGGGAGACCATCCTGACTGCGAGTGGTCGCCCGGTGGCGGTGATGATTTCAGTAGACGCCGGGACGGTTGATGAGACCCTCGAAACCCTGCGCCGTGCGCGTGGGCTCGAGGCGCTGCGATCGATGAGGACGCAGAGTCGGCAGCGCGGCCTGAACCGGTTGTCTTCCAAAGAGGTCGTCTCGATCATTGCCAGGACCCGCCGAGACACTCGGGCCCGCTGATGCGGGTCGTGCTCGATACCAATGTCTTGGTTTCGGGATTGTTGTCAGCGAGCGGGCCACCGGCATGGATCCTCGAAGCGTTCATGGCCGGTGATCTGACGCTCGTCTTCGATTCGGCGATTCGCGACGAATATGAAGACGTGTTGCGACGCGAGGAATTCGGATTTGCCGCGGCGGACGTCGACCACCTGCTTGCCGCCCTCGATCGATTCGGGTTGCTGACGGCCGCCGCACCCCTGTGTCCCCACCCATTACCTGACCCTGACGACGAGCCATTTCTGGCTGTGGCTGCGGCGACCTCTGCAGTTCTTGTGACCGGGAACCTCAAACACTATCCGGTTGCCGCAACTGGCGAGGTCGTCGTTCAGACACCACGACAGTTCATCGAGGCAATCCGCGGCTGATCACGCGCCAGGTCCTCGATACGACCGAACAGGACGTAGTCACTTCACGCGCGCGCGCAGCGCGTTCCGGGGTCGCCGTAGGGATCGGCAGAGAATCGACGACTTCGTAGAGCGTCGCGCTGCTGACTCCAGGCTCACTCCGGTGCCGACCAGACAGCCGGAAAGTTGGGTGCGCCTCGTGGCACAATGCCCGCCACCGGACATGAGCGGTTCCACTAGGCGTGAGTTTCTCCAATCAGCGTTTGCTGTCTCCACGATGCTGGCCGCAGGCGGCGCCTTGGCAGGCTGCGGACTTCGTCGCCGGAACCCTCGCCCGCACATCATCCTCGTCATGTGCGACGACCTCGGATATGGCGATGTGGGATTCACGGGCGCCACGGCCTACACGACGCCACACATCGACCGCATCGCACGCGGGGGCATAGTGTTGCGTCAGGCGTACTCCGCGGCGCCGGTCTGTTCTCCGACGCGTGTGGCGTTGATGACCGGCCGCTATCCCGCCCGCGATCCAGCAGGATTGCACGAGCCGCTTACCACCCATCCCGTTGGTCTGCCAGCTTCCCCGGCGACCTTGCCGCGTGTGCTCAAGGACGCAGGGTATCGCACCGCGCTGGTGGGCAAGTGGCACCTGGGCACGGCGCCGGAGCACCATCCGCTGGAACACGGCTTCGACCAGTTCTATGGATTCCTCGGCGCCGGTGGCGACTACTTCACGAAGGAAGACTCAGAGTATCGGCGGCCGATGTTCTTCGACAACCGCGCTCCGGTCACGACCGACGGTTACATGACCGACCTGCTGACGGCGCGCGCGGAGGCGATTATCGCGACGCGTTCTGACGCGCCGCTGTTCCTCAGTCTCCAATACAACGCGCCCCATTGGCCCTGGCAAGGCCCCGCCGATCGCCATCGTCCTTCCGTGGACGAGTGGAAGGCCGGCGGCTCCACCGAAGTGTTTGCCGCAATGATGCGGAGTCTTGATGACGGCGTGGGCCGGGTGCTCGCGGCGCTTGACGCCGCGGGAATGTCGAACGACACCTTGCTCGTGTTCACGAGCGACAACGGCGGCGAGCGGTTCTCGCACATGGGCCCCTTCAGCCACGCGAAGATGACGGTGGGCGAGGGAGGGCTGCGGGTGGCAACGGCCGTGCGCTGGCCGGCGCGGATCGCGCCAGCCAGCCACTCCGATCAGGTGGCGGTGACGATGGATTGGACCGCGACGTTTGCTGCGGTGGCGGGCACGGCGATCGTGCGGCCCCTTGACGGCATCAACCTCGTACCGGCGTTCACCGGCGCCCCGTCAGTACCCCGCACGTTGTTCTGGCGCGTGACGCAACGGCGTCAGCAGAAGGCCGTGCGGCACGGCGATCTGAAGTATGTGGAAAACGAGGAGGGGCCGTACCTCTTTGACCTGGCAGCCGACCATGGCGAGCGCACGAACCTGCTCGGCGCAAAGGGCGACGTCGTCGCCGACCTCCGAGGTCGGCTGGCTGCTTGGGAGTCTGAGATGCTGCCGCCGGCGCCACTCGAAGAGCGCTACCGGTAGTTGGGCCTCGGGCTTGAGACCCAGTCCGAGCTACGTCCGCACTCAGGCGTCCCCCGGTTGGCCCTGAGCTAGGCTTCGGCGGCCTTGGTCGCCTTCGTGGCCTTCTTGCGGCGGGTGGCCTTGGCCTTCTCCGGCGCGGGTTCGCTCGAAGGGGCCAGCGCCACCATCGTCGTCACGAATCGCTTGAGGCCGTGGTTGTCGAAATCGATCACTGTGTGATGCGTGTCGGCATCCGTGACCGTGCCCGGTCCGTAGTTTGGCTGTGACACTCGCGCGCCTTTTGAGTACACCTTCACTGAGGACCTCCGGAAACTGCTTGCTGGGTCGTGCCTGAAAAACGAATGACCCGGTCGCCGACGGCGACCGGGTCCAGAATCTGCCGCGAGGTGTTACCAGCGCGGTTCGCGACGACGGTTGCCGCCACCGCCGGCACCGGCGCCGCCGCCGTAGCCGCCCCCGCCACCGAACTGGGGCTTCGGACGCGCTTCGTTCACGGCCAGGTTGCGGCCGCCCATCGGCTGCTCGTTGAACTGCTCAATGGCCTTCTGCGCATCCGCATCAGTCGCCATTTCGACGAACGCGAACCCGCGCGCACGGCCCGTAGCGTTGTCACGGACAACGTTCACGGTGTCAACGGCACCAGCCGCGCTGAACAAGTCACGAAGCTCGTCTTCAGTGGTGGTGTAGGGGAGATTACCGACGTACAGTTTACGACCCATGATCGACTCCTGCGCCAAGACGACCCCTGAGGGCCGGGCGCCTCATCAGGCTGAATGCCCGATCAGTTGCCCGCGGAAGAACAGCCGGAACGGACTCCCGTTCCACTTGCGTAGGCGATCACGTGGGGGTTCTGATACCAGGACTTCCAACGCGGGCATAGCTCGGAGGCCAACCTTCAGCGGAAACTACAGGTTAGCAGGGTACGGGGGACAAAGCAAAGACACCCCCCTGCAATGGCGAAATGGCACAAATGTCCGAAATGGCGAAATTCTGGAACCTGCATCCCTGTCAGCTTCTTCTTGGTTTTCGCACGCTGGACTGACCCCGGGACCCCGGGACCCCAGGACTCCGGTAGGATCATCTCGTGATTTCGTTTTCCAACATTTCCAAGCAGTACGGTCGGCAACTCCTGTTCGTGGAGGCCAACTTCCAGCTCAATCCCGGTGACAAAGTGGGTCTGGTCGGGCCAAATGGGTCCGGCAAAACCACCCTGTTCCGCATGATTGTGGGCGAAGAGAGCCCGGAAGAGGGCGAGGTGACGGTGCCCCGGAAGTTGACCGTGGGCTACTTCCGCCAGGACGTGGAGGAAATGGAGGGTCGGTCGGTCCTTGACGAGGCTATCGCCGGGAGCGGGCGCCTGGGCGACCTCCACCATGAACTCGAGGCCCTCCAGGTGGCCATGGGCGATCCGGCCAGGGCCGACGACATGGACCGCATCCTGGAGCGATTCGGCGAGGTGCAGGAGGAGTACGACCACCTCGGCGGTTACGGCCTGGAGAGCCAGGCTCGCGAGGTGCTGCATGGCCTCGGGTTCAGCGACAGCCGAATCGACGGCGATGTCGGCGCCCTGTCGGGCGGTTGGAAGATGCGCGTGGCGATGGCGCGCGTCCTGCTCGGACGCCCCGACGTCCTGTTGATGGACGAGCCCACCAACCACCTCGATATCGAATCCATCATTTGGCTCGAAGGCTTCCTCAAGTCCATGCCGGGCGCGCTTTTCATGACGTCGCACGACCGAGAATTCATGAATCGCATCGTCTCGCGCGTGGCCGAGATCGATGACGGCGAAATCACGGTGTACGCCGGCAACTACGATTTCTATGAGCGCGAGCGTGCCGTGCGCGACGCCAACCGCGAAGCGGCGTACGCGCGCCAACAGGCGATGCTCGCCAAGGAGCAACGGTTCATCGACCGCTTCGCCGCGCATGCGGCCAAAGCCGCCCAGGTGCAGAGCCGGGTCAAAGCGCTCGACAAGATCGAAAAACTGGAGCTGCCGAAAAAGCGGAAGCTCGTGGACTTCGACTTCCGTCAGCCGCCCCGGTCAGGCGACAAGGTGGTGATGGTCGAAGACCTGCACAAGGCCTACGGTTCCACGGTCGTGTACGACGGTTTGACGATGACCATTCAGCGCGGGGAACGATGGGCGGTGATGGGCGCCAACGGCGCGGGCAAGACCACCCTGCTGCGAATGGTGGCCGGCGCCCTCGAACCAGACTCCGGCCAGGTCCGCATCGGGGCCAGTGTGCAGATGGGCTACTTCGCTCAGCAGGCGCTGCAGTTGCTCGACCCGGACCGGACGATCTGGGAGCAAGCGCAGTACGACTTTCCCGGCGAGACCGTGGGTGCGTTGCGCGGCCTGCTCGGTGCCTTCCAGTTCTCGGGCGACGAAGTCGAAAAGAAGATCCGATCACTCTCGGGCGGTGAACGTTCCAGGCTGGTGCTCGCGCGGATGCTCATGTACCCGCCGAACCTGCTCGTGCTCGACGAGCCCACGAACCACCTCGATCTCGCGACGAAAGACATGCTGATCAAAGCCCTTAAGAATTTCGAGGGCACGATGATCTTTGTCTCGCACGATCGCTCATTCCTGCGCGGCCTGAGCACGCGTGTGCTGGAACTGAGCGGCGCCGTGCCGCACCTGTTCCCAGGGTCCTATGTGGAATACGTCGAGCGCACGGGCCATGAAGCGCCTGGGATCCACTCGTGAGAAAAGCGCTTCAATTGAGGATTGAGGGATTGGGGATCGGGATGGGACGGATCGCTGATTTCTGATCGTTGATGGGGATTGCGAGATTGCCGGATTGTGGGATTGTGGGAGCGCGATCGTGATGGTGGGATTGTGAGATCGTGATTGTCGATTGAGGGATGGTGATTGTCCATCGCACCTTCAGCGATCAGCTATGCCACCATCAGACCTTCCGGCAATTCCGTTTCTCAATCCACATGCAGCAATCCGTTCCATCCCGATCCTCAATCCTCAATCCTCAATTTCTGATGGGGCTGCGAGCGGAGGCGTCGTTGCCGCGTCGGGTGTCATTAGCGCGGCCGAGGCGCCGACAAAGCGCGGCCCCTTGTTATGGTCCACGCCCATCATCTTGCCGCGGCCCATGCGCACGAGCGGCATCACCGCGCGGTAGCCGTCGCCGTCGCTCACCATCATGATGCGCAGCTCGGCCTGCGTGTCTCCGGCCGGCGTGCGGATGATGGGCGTGAAAGCGACGCGCCGCTGAAGCACATACAGGTGCCGCTGACCCTCTGGAATCGCGGCGATATCTGCGTCGGTGGGGCTGACGATGATGCCGCCGCCCTGGCGCTTGGGATTCTCACCGAGCGCGAACTTGATGCCGGGCATCGAGCCTTCGAAGATGAGGTCGTCACCCTTCTTAACACCCCAGCGCAGCTTGATCGTCACGGATCCGCCGCCGATCGGCTTGGCGCTGCCGTGCAGGATGTTGGCGGTGGTCAGCCCGCCCGCGAGGTCGCGCTGGATGGCGATGTTGGTCGGGTTGAGCACCTGGCCCATGTCGGTTATGGAGCTGACGGCCGTGGCGCCCTCATTGATGGTGTCGTTGCCGATGTGTGAGTGCGCGTCGATGAGGCCGGGCGTCACAAACTTGCCCGTACCATCAACCACGGTCGCGCCCGCTGGAATCTGGACGTTGGTGCCGATGGCGGCAATTTTACCGTCACGCATCACGATGGTGCCGTTGTTGATGGTGCCTCGCGACACCGTGATGAGCGTCGCATTACGAATCGCGTCAACTGACGGCGCCGGTGCCTGAACCTGCCCCGAGAGCCGCGCGGCAGACTCAGGAATCAGAACTGCCGCAACCAGCGCCAATCCAAGAACGAAAGACCGAATGCCTCGACGTGCCAATGGTGCCTCCAAGGGTGATGGAACTGGGGAAACTCTAGCGTACTGGGGAACTTAGGAATTGGGGAACTTAGGCACTGGGGAAGTGGCGGAATTGCTCGCGTCCGCGGATGACTACCACCCAGTAGGCGCCGGCGGACCAGAGGCCGCACCATGCGCCGAGCGCGGCCCAGCGCAGGGCCATCTTGACGGTGTTGATGTCCGGGGCCGGACGGGCGTCGAGCAGGAGGTTGGTGCCGATGACGTAGCCGTCAAACAGGATGAATGGCGTGGCGCCGAGGATGATCCCGGCCATTGCGTGGCGCCTGAACCCGGTGTGTCCGAGATGCGCCAGTCGATGCGCCAGGGGACCACCAGCCGCAATAGTCAGGAAGAACGCGACCGGTGCGGAGAAGGCGGCGTAGAGCAGAATGCTGTCCTGCACGAGGGGCCAGCCCCGCTCTCTGAACCATCCCACCTGAAAACAATGAAGTGCGCCGAACGCCGCAGCAATCGCCAACGGTGTGGCGCACGTCGCGGCGATCACCCCCAGCGCAATCCGCATCGTTCTACCGCGACGACATCATCGCGAGTAGCGCCTTCTGTGTGTGCAGCCGATTCTCGCTCTGGTCAAAGACAATCGACGCAGGTGAATCGATGACGTCGTCGGTCACCTCATGGCCCCGGTGCGCCGGCAGGCAGTGCATGAACAGGGCATCCTGGCCCGCCTGTGCCATCAGCGAGGCATTCACCTGATATGGCTCGAAGATCCCGATTCGGCGTTCCGCGTCGCTTTCCTGGCCCATGGACGCCCAGGCGTCAGTGTAAACCGCATCCACACCCTTGACGGCGGCGATTGGATCGTGGCCCTGCGTGAACGTGGCCCCGAAGCGGGCGACCCTGTGGACTGATTCGGCCAACCCCGGATTGAGTTCGAATCCTGGCGGTGTCGCCAGGCGCACATGGATGCCGAGCATGACCGAGGCCTGTGCCAGCGACGCCGCCACGTTGTTGCCATCGCCAACAAACGCGATAGTGCGGCCCTTCAGCGGGCCCCACCGCTCGATGAGGGCCTGCATGTCAGCGAGTGCCTGGCACGGGTGCTCTTCATCGGTCAGGGCGTTGATCACCCGCATGCGGTCGGACGCGGCGGCAAAACGCTCCAGGCGCGCCTGCTCGAAGGTCCGGACCACGACGAGGCGAACCCAACGCTCGAGGTTGCGGGCCACGTCACTCGCCGACTCGCGTCCGCCAAAGGCCACGTCGCTCGACGGTTCGATCACGTCGCCACCCAGTTCACGCACCGCAATCGTGAATGCGGCATGCGTGCGCAACGAGGGCTTTTCGAAGAGCAGCGCGACGTGCTGGCCCTCCAGCATCTGCGGGTGCGCGCGGCCATTCAGTCGATCCGCCTTGAAGACCGCCGCCAGAGCCAGCGCCTGTTCGAGGGCTTCGGGCGTGAGGTTGAGGATGGAAAGAAAGTCTTTGGACCCGAGCGTCACGTCCGGTACTCCGCGTTGATCGTGACGTATTCCTCGCTGAAGTCGCAGGTCCACATCGTGGCCTCGTCGGTGCCCCCAGTGCCCAGGTCCACCGTGATGACCATGCGTTCCTGTTTCAGCACCGTGGCAGCCGCCTCGGCACGTTCATCAAATGGGACGCCCTGCACAAAGAGATCGACATCGCCGATGCGCACCGAGGCCGAGTCGAGCACGAACTGCGCACCAGACCGTCCGGCCGCCGCGATCAGGCGGCCCCAGTTCGGGTCGCCGCCGTGGATGGCGGTTTTGACGAGCGGCGAGTTGCAGATCGTCCGCGCGGCGAGCCTCGCGTCGGCTAGCGATACGGCCCCGGTGACCCGCACCGTGACGAGTTTGGTTGCGCCCTCGCCGCCCCGCACAATCTCTCGCGCCAGGTGGCCCGCCACCACGCGCAGGGGCTCGACCAACGCCGGGTCCGACGGGTCGGTGATTTCCACGCCCGATAGGCCGGACGCCATCAACAGCACGCAGTCGTTGGTCGAACATTCGCCGTCCACCGTGATGGCGTTAAATGTTTCGTCGCACACCTGGCGGAGAGCGGCCTGCAGGACGGCGGGAGCGACCTTGGCATCGGTCGTCAGGAAGCCGAGCATGGTGGCCATCCTCGGTTCGATCATGCCCGAGCCCTTGGTCATGCCGCCGACGGTCACGCGACCCTTCGGCGTGTCGATGACAGCCGCACACGACTTCGGAAACGGGTCGGTCGTCATGATGGCGCGTGTGGCGTCGGCGCCGCCGTCGGTGGAAAGCGCGACCGTTGCCGCAGCGATACCCGCCCTGATCTTCGCGAGATTCAACGGGACGCCGATCACGCCAGTGGAGGAGACAAAGACATGGACGGTGTCACAGCCCAGCGCCGTCGCTGCCGCTGCCGACATCTGCCTGGCCACGTCCATGCCGGCGTCCCCGGTGCAGGCGTTGGCGCAGCCGCTGTTGACGACCACGCCGGCACACAGACCGCCGGAGTGGTCGAGGTGGTTACGCGAGACCACGACGGGCGCGGCGACGGCCTGGTTCGTGGTGAAGACTGCCGCCGCCGGCACGGGCCCCCGCGTGGACGCGATCAGACACAAGTCGAGCGGATGGGTGACAGGGTTTGGTTTCTTGATTCCGCAGTACACGCCGGCGGCAGTGAATCCAGCGGGCGTGGTCACGCCGCCTTCGATGAGACGCGCTGTCATGATCAGGCCACCCGCGCCCGCGAGCGCTTCGCGGTCACCGGCGGACTGCTGCGACGATACGACTGCTGCGTCTGGAGCGGCAGCACCACGGCGTACTGAGCGCACTTGCGGAAGAGCGGGCACCCCACGCAGTCGGTCATGATCTTCTCAGGCACCCACACGTGCGGCACGATCGAGAACCCCTGCCGCACAAAGAACCGCGCGTCATGCGCGAATGCCGTGAGCCTATCGAATCCGATGGTCCTTGCGCGCGTGCGCAGTTCGCCCACCAGGCGATGCGCCAGGCCCGCGCCACGGAAGTCGCGCGAGACCACAAGCGACCGGACTTCGGCGACCTTGGGGGAGAGGGGCGCCAGTTCGGCACAGGCCGCAATCCGCCCGGCCACATCACACACGATGAATCGATCAGCGTGGACGCGCAGTTCCCCCAGCTCGCGAGGCAACAGATGGCCCTCGTCCAGATGATCGGTCACAAGCGTGTGAATCGCCTCGGCGTCCGCGGCAGTCGCGGGCCGGATGATCAAATCGGTCACTGTGCAGGTCCTCCCGCCACGATGGCGTCTTCAAGCAGCGGCAGGGCCGCATCCACATCCGCCGTTGTGATGATGTACGGCGGCAACAGCCTTACGACGGTGGTGCTGGTCCGGTTGATCAGCAGGCCGCGCTCGAACGCGGCGGCCACCACGGGCGCCGCGTCGTACGCCAGATCCACGCCCACCATCAGTCCCGCGCCGCGGACATCCGTGATGGCCGGGAGCCGGCGCTGCATCGCACGCAAGCCCGAGAACAACCGATTCGACGCTGCGGCCATTGACGCGGTCAGGGCCGGCGAAGACAGCGCCTCAAGAAAGACCAGCGCCGCGCGGCAGGCTAGGAGGTTGCCGCCATACGTGCTGCCGTGATCGCCGGGTGACGCGGCGGCTGCCACGGCGTTCGAGAACATCGCAACGCCCACCGGTACCCCAGCGCCCAGCGCTTTGCCCAGTGCGATCAGATCGGGGGTGAGACCCAGCGCCTGGCTGTGGAGGAATGGTCCAGTCCGTCCCGATCCGCTCTGTACTTCGTCGGCGATCAGCAGCGCGCCCGTGCGTGCGCATGCGGCTTCTATGGCCGCCGCCATCGCCGCAGGAATCGGACGTACGCCGCCTTCGCCCTGAATTGGTTCGACGATGATGGCGGCCGTGGTGTCATCGACCAGCGCGTCGAAGCCCGCGACGTCGGTGGGATCGGCGAACACAACATTCGGGATGAGTGGCGCAAACGGCGCGCGGTAGTGGTCGTCCCACGTCACCGACAACGCACCCATGGTGCGGCCGTGGAAGGAATGGGTGAACGCGACGTACTTTGTGCGCGTGGTGGCGCCCTGCGTGTACCAATAGCGGCGCGCGAACTTCAGGCACGTTTCCACGGCCTCCGCGCCACTGTTGCAGAAAAACGCGCGATCGAGGCCAGTTCGATCGGCCAGCAGTGTGGCAACTTCGGCCTGCAGTGGATGGTAGAAGAGGTTCGACGTGTGCAGGAGCGTGCGCGCCTGGGCGCCGATGGCATCGGCCAGGCCCTTGTGGCCGTGGCCGAGCGCCGCCACACCCACGCCCGAGATGAAGTCGAGGTATTTGCAGCCCTCGCCTGTGAAGAGGTGCGCCCCTTCACCGCGTTCGAACACGACCGGCGTGCGGCGGTACACCTGCAGGATGTGCAGGGCTTCAAGTTCCTGGGTGTTCATCGTTGTCCCACTGCCTCCGCGGCCTCTCTCGCCGCGTGTTGTGTCAGGGTCGTACCCGGCACCGCGGCCGGATTCACGCCAGGACCAAACGCCCGTCCGTCCACCAGCCTCACGACCGCTACGCCGTCTTCGAGCGCCGCGCGGCAGGCGCTGAGTTTGGCCACCATGCCCGCTGTGGCGGTGCCGTCACCAATCAACGCGGCGATGCCGGCGACCGTCACTGCGGGAATCAGGGCACCGTGCGTGTCCAGAACCCCTGCCGTGGTACCGGCGATGATGAGTTCCGCGCCCAACGCCGCGGCCAGCCGGCACGCCATGACGTCTGCGTTGACGTTGAGGATGCCGGCGCCAGACGGGCCGGATTCGATCCCCAGGCTGGCCACCACCGGCACGTATCCCTGAGTCATCAACAGCTCAAGCAACGACGGATCGGCATCGTCGGGATCACCGACCAAGCCGAGGTCTACAATCGCACCGCGCGTTGAGGTCATCGGAAGAGCGCGAGCGGCCTCGGCCATTCCCGCGTCCACCCCGGTCAGGCCAACGGCCCGCACGCCGGCCATCACCAGGGCCGCCACCAACTCGGTGTTGGCGGTGCCGGCGAGCACGGCCACGACTGCTTCAAGCGTGGGCGCGTCGGTCAGCCGGATGCCATCCACTTTGTTCGGGGCGATGTTGCGGCGCGCCAGTTCCGCGTCGATGGCGCGTCCGCCGCCGTGCACGACCACCAGCGGGCGCGACGCCTGCACGGCCAGAGCCATCTGGGCGAACGCCGCGCGCGCCTGGGCTGTCTCGATCAGTTCACCGCCGAGCTTAAGAACAAGCGGCCCGGTCATCGCAGTCCCATCCGCTCGTCAAACCCGCACATGACATTGAAGTTCTGAACGGCCTGCCCGGCCGCGCCCTTTACCAGATTGTCGAGGCACGCCACCATGATCAATCGCCGACTGGCCGCATCAAACACCCAGCCGATGTCGCAGAAGTTGGTGCCGGCCACGTGTTTGATTTCAGGCAGCGCTTCTTCGGTGAGGCGCACAAACGGCTCGTCCTTGTATGCGCGCGCGAGGGCGTCGCCAATGGCCTCGTTGGTGGTGCCCGGGCGTGTCTTGACGTAAATGGTCTCGAGAATGCCGCGGTCGAGCGGCACCAAGTGCGGCACGAACGTCACTTCGCTGCCCAGTTCCTGTTCCATCTCAGCGACGTGACGATGGCCCATGACACCGTAGGCGGCCATCGACCCGTGGTTCTCGGAAAAGTGGGTCCGGTCGCTCGCCGTCCGACCCGCGCCCGAGATGCCAGACTTTGCGTCGATGATCAGTCCGCAGGATGTATCCACCAGACCGGCCTTGACCAGGGGGACCAGCGCCAGCAGCGCGGCGGTCGGATAACAGCCGGGGCACGCCACCATTGAGGCGTTCGTGATCGCCTCGCGATTGTGCTCAACCAGTCCATAGGCGACCGACCCGGGCATCAGGTTCGTGGCCGGATACCACTTGGCGCGCATCGCTTCGTCGCGAATCCTGAAGGCGCCCGACAAGTCGATGACCTTGACGCCGGCATCCAGCAGTTTCGGCGCCAGTTCGGCCGCGGCGGCCTCGGGCATCGCCAGGAACACAAACGTCGCTTCTTTTTCGAGCCGGCCGCGGTCGAAGGGCTCGATCTTGCCATCCCAGGTCCGCGCGAGGCGGGGCAACGGCCGCGCGGCCGACTCGGCGCTCGACGACATGGCGGCCACGATGTGCACCTTCGGGTGCCAGACCAGCAGATTCAGCAATTCCTGGCCCGCATAACCGGTGGCCCCGGCAATTGCCACACGAACCGGCACTGGATAGGTATTCATAATAGAGCGTAAGTATACGAATGTGAATTCTGTAAATCAACAAATAAATCCGTAATTAAGGGTCTCAAGCGCATAACTTGGCTGTATACTCACTCACGGACTGAATACTTATGAAGTCTTGGCGCCAATCGCAGATTCTTGAGATCGTAGACCAGGAGGCCGTGGCGTCTCAGGAGGAACTGCGTCGTCATCTGGCGACCAAGGGTATTGAGGCGACTCAGGCCACGATCTCGCGCGACTTGAAAGATCTGGGTCTTGTGAAGCGGGCGGGCGACGGGGCCTACGTGCGGCCAGGCATCGAACGCAGTTCCCCCGCGACCGATGAGCAGCTTCGACGTGCCGTGGCGACGCTCGTCCGTAATCTCGAGCGTGTCGGCAACCTGGTGGTTTTGCGCACCGACCCCGGGCAGGCTCAGCCGGTGGCAATCCTGATCGACAGGGCGCAACCGGCGGAAGTGGCTGGCACGATTGCCGGCGACGACACGATTCTCATCATTGGTCGCGGCGAAGACGCTGCGCGTGCGCTTGAAACACGGTGGAATGGAGTAGTGAAAGGGTGACCCCGACAGGACATGTCATTCTGCTGGCCTACGCCGGCGACTTCGAGTCGTCGGTGGCGGTGGCATGGCTCGAGGAGCAATATCAGACCGACGTGGTCACGGTGACGCTCGACCTTGGGCAGGGCACCGATCTGACGGATGTGCGCGACCGCGCGCTCGCGCTCGGCGCCGTGCGTGCGCACGTCCTTGATGTGCGCGAGGAGTTTGCGCGCACCGCTGTGGCGCCGGCGCTGGCCCTTGGTGTGGGCGACCCTCGCGTCGCTGCGAATGCGCGGCCGTTGGTCGCCAAATACCTGGCGCAGGTCGCGGCGATTGAGGGCACGGCGATGGTGGCCCATGGCAGCCACGTGCCCCAGTCCGACGCAACCGGTCTCGATGCACTGGTGGCGGCGGGCGGCGGGGAACTGCGCGTGATGGCGCCCTGCCGTGACTGGGCCCTGGCTCCCGCGCAGGTGTTGCCCTTCGCGAAAGCCCGGGGCGTGCCGTTGCCATCCGCCGTTGATCACTTGAGCGCCGTGCGTAACCTGTGGGGCCGGGCGCTCACCGGCCACCTGCTGAGCGACCCGTGGGCCGAAGTGCCGCCCGCCGACTACATCCTCACGCGCCCGGTCGCCGACTGGTCCGCGACTCCCGCAATGCTGGACCTTGAGTTTGCGGACGGTGTTCCGGTGTCACTCAATGGCGTGGCGATGCCGCTGGTCGAGCTGTTGCCCAGCCTTGAAACCATCGCCGGCTCTCATGGCCTCGGACGTCTCGACTTTCCAGCCATCGCCGGCGTGCGCCCGCGAATCGTCGAAGAAGCACCCGCGCCCGTCGTGCTGCATCACGCGATGAAAGCGCTGTCGGCGGTGGTGCCTGCCCTGTGGCCGGCGGTGCGCGGCACAGTGCGATTGAAGTGTCATCTGGGCGAGTGCCACATCGAAGAGGTGACCATCTGATGGCGAATTTATGGAGCGGGCGATTCGACAGCGCGCCCAATGCCGAGGTCTTCGATTTCGGCAAGTCGCTGGGCGTGGACAAACGGCTGATTGACGACGACCTGACAGGCAGCAGTGCGTGGGCACAGGCGCTCTCGAAAGCCGGAGTGCTGACGCCGACCGACACTGACGCCATTGTCGCGGGCCTAGAGGCTGTGCGCGCGGCAGTGCACGCCGACCCGGCAATGCTCGATCGCGCTGATGACGAGGATGTTCATGCGTTCGTGGAGCGTGAACTTGTGGCGCGCATCGGTGAGGCTGGCAAGCGGCTGCATACCGGCCGGTCGCGCAACGAGCAGGTCTCAGTAGATTTTCGGCTCTACCTGCGGCGCCGGATCCCCATGCTGCAACGTGGCGTGGTGGTGGTGGTGGAAGCGATGGTCGCGCAGGCAGAGTTAGCAGGCCAGGCCACCATGCCGTCGTATACGCACCTGCGCCGCGCACAGCCCGTGCTTGTGGCGCATGTCTGGCTCTCGCATGCGGCCGCTCTACGACGCGATTGGGACCGCCTTGAGACCGCTCGCCGCGAAGCCGACCTGATGCCGCTGGGGTCGGGCGCCATTGCCGGAACCAGCTACGCCATCGATACTGAATTCCTGGCGCGGACGCTCGGGTTTTCCAGGGTCACGCTGAACAGCATCGACACGTCGGGCGATCGGGATTTTGTGGCGAGCTTTCTCTACGCCTGCGCGATGTGCATGACGCGCCTGAGTCGACTGGCTGAAGACGTCATCCTGTTTACCAGCGAAGAGTTCGGCTTCTTCGAACTGGCCGACGAGGTGGCCACCGGGTCCAGCCTGATGCCGCAGAAGAAAAACCCAGACCCCATGGAACTGGTCCGCGGGAAGGCCGGCCGCGCCATCGGCGTCCTGGCAGGGTGGCTCGCCACGATGAAGGGCTTGCCCCTTGGCTACAACAAGGACCTGCAGGAAGACAAAGCCCTGGCCTTTTCGGCTGAAGACGACCTCGCAGGGTGCCTGATGACGTCGGCAGCGGTGGTCCGCACGCTGACCCCGCGTCCGGCGGTGATGCGCCAGGCGGCCTCAGGGCTGCTGCTGGCCACCGAGGTGGCCGACTACCTGGTTGGTCGCGGCCTGCCCTTCCGGACAGCCCACGAGGTCTCCGGGAAGGTCGTTCGGGACCTGTACGAGGCAGGGCGCGATTTTTCGTCGCTCGACCTTCAAAACTGGCAGCGGTACCACCCTCTCTTTGAGGAAGGCGTGTTTCGGGCCATCACGCCGGAGGCCGCCGTGGCCGCCCGCCTGACGCCGCAATCGACCGGACCTGGGCCCGTGGAAGCGGCCTTAGCCGACACGAAACGATGGGTGACCAAACCAGCCTGATCGGGTTGTTTCGTTAACGACTTCGGGATCCCTATCGGTGCTACGGGATATGCAGGATACCCCGTGAAGATGATCCTGCGCCGTGGCCTCCCCTGTGTACTCTTGACGCTCTGTCCGGCGATGGCTGCGGCTCAGGCTATCTCCTCTCCAGCGCCCAGTTCCGTCACGATCGTGCGCCCGTGGAAGGAATACGCGACCCACGAACTGCGCGATGCCTGGGACATGAAGCAACGCACGGACATTGGATTTTTTACCTGGGGGATCGACCAGCCGTCATCCAATATGCTCGGCAAGAAGATGACGACCGACTCCTGGGGCAACGACATTTTCCAGGGCACGCCCAGCACTTCCGACCCTTCCTTCTTCGTCCTCGACCCGTTTACGCCGGGCGCAGCGCAACTCGGCAAAGTCGGCTCGAACCATCCGATCAACACCAGCAACTACTCGTACCTCTACGTGAAGATGCGCGTCGCCAATGAAATCAAGGCGCCCGCGTTTGGCCAGATCGGCTCGGTACCGGTCATGTAGATATTCTGGAGCCGCGACACGATTTACAGTTCGTACTCCAATCCGAACGGCCGCGTGAACGGCGGCATGATCACGATGGTCAACAGCGCCAACGCGCAGGTGGGCGTGCCCTACTCGCCCATCTTTGGCAGTTGCAACGGCTCCAATGCGCCCTGCGGCTCAATGGAAGGTGCGCGCTACGTCATCCACGCGATCCCGCTCAAGAACCCGGCCGCCCTTGCGGCACTGGGCACCTGGTTTGCGCGCTGGAAAAACGTCAACGACCCGACCGATGCCAGCAGCATCAACTGGGGCGCCACGTCGTCGTTGACGGCTGATTCGATCCGGTTCGACCCGGCCGTCTTCGGCGCCTCGGTCATGGGCCAGATCGACGTGGACTGGGTGCGCCTGGTGGCGCCTGGCGCCGAGACCGCGAAGACGCTCACCTGGACCGGCGGCGGCACCTACGACATCGTGATTTCCACCGAGGCCGATTGCGGCGTCAACGGCAACTACGCCGTGCTCGCGTATGCCCAGGCCTCTGGGTTCCAGTTCTTCCCTGAAGCCTGGCCGAACGGCACGTATTACATCGGCCTGCGCGACAAGTTCACCGCAAACAATTCCGATTCACCTACTTCGCGCCTGCTGCGGTCGTGTTCGACCGGACGGTATGTGGTGCGTGACTACCCGGAGTTTACGTTTACGTCGCCGAACCCGCTGGGCTCTGCCGACGACTTCGCGACCGTTGAGCTGAACAACCCGTGGGACTTCACCTCCACCGCCGACATCGACGTCAACCAGAACCTCACCGGGGGCACGATCACAAACCTTCCGATGGAGCTGCCCAACGCTACGAACATCGGCAACAAGACGGTCTTCAAGGGGCTTGGCACCAACGACCCGCAGAGTTACCTGATGCGCTCAGACCTGCGCGGCCTGCACACGCGCATTGACGCGTCGCGGTACCGGCTGGCGACGTTCGACATGGGCGTCAATCACGAACGTGACATCCTCAATGGTTCGATTGCGCGCCTCGTCTGGCACATCGCCGGTGAAACCTGGAACACCTCCGGCACGCCGAGCGTCGTGGCCGACGCTGAAAACGTGAGCCAGGACCTCGTCTTGCGCCACATGAAAGTGAGCCCGACCCAGAACCAGGATTCGTTCTCGACCCGCTACACGCTGGACCGTATTCAGGTGGACCTGGCCGATCGGCTCAAGGCTCCGCTTGAATCGGACCCCGGTGTGTTCACGAGTCCCTCGCGCACGGGCTGGCAGAACACCGCAGTGCAATGCGCGTCAGGACCCGTTGGCTGCGCCACGGCACGCATCGCCCCCTTCAATCGCGTCGGCATCGACAACTTCCGCATCGACTATCACGAGTTCGCCGCGCCGACCGAGTTCTGGGTGTCATCGCTCAGGCTCGCCGCACACGAAAAAACCACTGGCACGTTTGGCATCTCATGGACGTCCACGATGCCGGCCGTGAATCCTGCCGGGGAGACGGCCGCAAACTGGAGAGTGGCCCTGTACGCGGTGCCGACGAAGCCGGAAACGTCACCCGGCGCCGGCAACGCCTCCCCCATGACGCCGGTGACCACCAACTGCGCGGCGACGAGCGTCGGCGCGGTCGCGTTGACCAACGCCGGCACCCACCCGGCACTCGACTCCGGCGCCTTCACGTGGTTCACGCCGACGCCTGGCCTCACGTCGGGGGCGCTCTACTTTATTTGCGCCGGCCTCATCACGCCGGGGGATACGGCGCCGACCCTGTTCAACTTCTCGCAGTGGCCCGTGGTCTATGACCCGTCTGCCACAAACACGCCCGCGCCCAGACTGGTGCTCAACCGCACCGACATGAGCATGTCGGGACAACACACGGGCGCACTCGTTCCGCCGAACCTTTCGTCGAAGACGCCTCCACAGACCATCACGGTGACACAGGTCGGCGGTTCGTCGCCCGTGGACTGGGCCGTGGATGTCTGCCAGACCTACGACCCAAACAGCCCGACGATGTGCACGAACACATTGGGCTACATCCAGTTGTCGGCGACCACCGGTTCCGGCTCCGGCTCCTTCACCGTGCAGCTCAGAGACTCGTCGATGTTGCCGCTGTCCACCGGGTCCACACCGCTCGGTGTGGTCCTTCGTGTCAGCCCGATTTTTCCAGGCTCGACGTCAAATGCAGCGCAGTACGTCCAGCTTGGTGTCACCATCACGCCGCCCAGCACCACGGCCGCACCGCCGTTCGGCCAGGTGGACACTCCGTCCCAGGGCGCCGGCGGCGTGCAGGGCGCCATCGGTGTGACCGGTTGGGCGCTCGACGACATGGGCGTGGCCAGCGTCAAGATCTATCGCAATTGCCTGGGCTTCGATATTCAGGCCAACTGCCTGATGAAGCTGGGCATCAACATGGTGTTTGTCGGCGACGCGGCGTTTGTGCCTGGTGCTCGGCCCGACGTCGAGGCGGGCTACCCGAACTTCCCGAATGCCAACATGGCCGGCTGGGGTTACCTGCTGCTCACAAACATGCTGCCGCACGTGCCCAACCAGGCCGGCTTCGGCGGTCAGGGTCCGTTGACCCTCTATGCCATCGCCACCGACACACAGGGCACGCAGACCTTGCTCGGCCGTTCACCTGGCAACAATTCGCCGACCTCCTTCTCGATGTCGAACGACACGCTTGCGAAGCCCTTCGGATCGATCGACACGCCCCAGCAGGGTGGGGCCACAGGCGGCTACTACGCGAACTTCGGATGGGTGCTGACGCCCGACACGAACACCACCGCCGGCGCGGGCGACATCATCGTCCCCCTCAACGGATCGACGATGACGGTTTACATTGACGGCGTGCCCGTTGGGAACGTCGGCTACAACCAGTGCCGCGGCAGCGTGGGGAATCCCGTGCCTGCTGGCGCCTTCTGCAACGATGACGTGGCCAACCTGTTCGGTAACCCCACGCCGCAGGCGCCCGGAACCACGCGCACGTCAAACCCGACTCGGTTCCGCAACCTCGACTCGGGCCGAGGCCCGATTGGTGCGTTCGTCATCAACACGAGCGGCTACAGCAATGGCCCCCACTCGATCGCCTGGGGTGTCAGTGACAGCGCGGGACGCACCGAAGGCATCGGCAGCCGAAACTTCGTCATCACCAACGGCGGGGCCAACCCATTCAGCGCTGACACCGATCCCGAGGCCGTCATTCGCGTGAACCCCGTGGGGCAAGATTTGGGACACACACTCGCCAGCCTGCGCCCTCTCGAACGGATCGCCCCGACGGTGCCTATACGCCTCGGCATGGACATGAAGGCGAAGTTGCGGTCTGCACCGGTACAGCAAGGGGTTGCGCGGATCACGGCTCGCGAGTTTGAGCGCGTGGAACTGGCGCTGCCGCGCACCATGTCGGGCGACGTGTGGGACGGCTATGTGGTGCAGCACGGCATCCTGACGCCGCTGCCTGTGGGCTCGTTCCTCGCCCGCGCCGCCGGCCGGTTCATGTGGCAGTCCACACCGGGCTACGTGGGTGAATACAACCTGGTGTTTGTGTGGACCCTCAAGAGCGGGCGCCGCGAGACACTGCAGGTCAAGGTGCGCTTCGGCACGCGCTGGTAGACAGCGTCGCGTCTAGCGCGCTCGCCAGGTCTGCAATACCTTCATGTAGTTCCCGCGTTCGAATGCCTCGGGGTTGGGGCAGCGCAACAGGCTCATGCTGCCTTGCGCCTGTTCGAGGGATTCATACTCCCGCACTTCGAGCCAATGCGACAGTTCCCGTCTGATCTTCGCGAGGTGACTCGGCCCGTGCAGCAGGAGCGCGGCCACCATCTGCACCGCGTGCGCTCCGGCCATCACCGCTTTCACGGTGTCGATGCAGGTATGGGCCCCGCCGGTGGCCGCAAGCGACGCGCGGACGCGCCCCGAGAGAATGGCGAGCCAGCGCAACCGTAACAGCAGGTCACCGGAATCCGACAGCTGAAGGCGCGGGACCGCGTCAAGCGCGTCCGGGTCGATATCGGGCTGGTAGAACCGGTTGAACAGCACCAGTCCGCTCGCGCCCGCGTCGTCGAGCTGATGAGCCAGGTTCGCGAACGAAGAATAAAACGGCGAAAGCTTGATCGCAACCGGGATTCGCACGTGGGCCTTGACGGCCCGGACCACGTCCAGCAGCCGTTGCTCCAGTGCCGCGCCGTCCTGATTCGGATCGGTTACGACATGATAGAAGTTCAGCTCCAGCGCATCGGCGCCGGCGTCCTGAATCAGCCGGGCATAGTCGAGCCATCCTTCGGGCGACGTGCCGTTCAGCGAGCCAATCACCGGGACCTGCACGGCGGCGGCGCGGATCGAAGCGGAACAATGGTGGAATAATCGGTGGAAATGCTCCCTGATGGCTTCCATCGCCTCGACCCCCGATTTGTGCACGTACAGCAGATTACCGGGTTGATCACGGCCGGCATCCTTTCGGCCATCGCATTGCTGGCGTTCGGGTCGCTGGGATTGGCGGTTGGCGCGTCGTGGATGATGGCGGGACTTGGCGCAGGCGCGTGGCTCGCCGGTTCGGGCCTGCTGGCCTGGTGGCTCTGGGTCTGGCCCCGCCGGGCGTACGCGCATGCGTCCTACCGGCTGGATACCGAGGGTCTGGAGATTCGGCGCGGCGTGATCTGGCGCCGCGTGATCAACGTGCCGCACACCCGGGTGCAGCACACCGACGTGTCGCAGGGGCCCATCGAACGCAGCCACGGCCTCAGCACACTCATCGTCCATACCGCGGGCACAGAGCATGCCCAGGTGGCGCTGGCAGGATTGAGCCGGGAGGATGCGCTGGCGCTGCGCGACCAGTTGCTGCCGCGCGATGGACGCGATGCCGTCTAACAATCCCAATCAGCGGTTTCATCCGCTGACGGTGTTGTTCGCGCTCGGGGGTGAGCTGCGCAACTTCCTATTGCCCGCCCTGTTCGCCACGATGACGACGAGCCGCGGCAACAGCGTCGAGCGATTCCTGTTCGTGTTCCTGGTGCCCGGTGCCATTGCGGCCGTGGCCCGATACCTGTCTTCCACGTATCGCTACGACGCCACGGAGCTTGTCGTGCGCACGGGCATCATTTTCAGGAACGAGCGCCACATCCCGTATGCGCGCATCCAGAGCGTGGACGCCGTACAGAACGTGCTGCACCGGTGGTTCGGCGTGGTGGACGTGAAGGTGCAGACCGGCACCGGTGGCGAAGCGGAGGCGACGCTGAGTGTGCTGCCATTCGCCGCGCTCGATGAAATGCGGCAGCGTGTGTTCGAGGGCCGGCCATTCGAGCCTGGCGTCGCGGCCGCCGAACCGGGCGCCGACGGATCCGTGGCGGCGCCGATGCCGCAAGTGCGCGAAGCACGGACCCTGCTGCAATTGCCGCCCCGAGAGCTGGCCCTGGCCGGACTGCTGGATAACCGCGGGTGGGTGGTGATTGGCGCCGCGTGGGGACTGCTCTTTGAGTCCGGTGTGTGGGACCGCTTCGAGGGCTGGGACTCCACGGCGTGGCCGATATATGCATCCGTCCTGGTCGGCTTGTTTGTCATCGCACCCGTCCTCTCGATGGTGTGGGCCATGGTGCGCCTGCACGGGTTTTCACTGGCTCGACGCAGTGGTGACCTGCTCATCACATACGGCGCATTGACGCGCGTGACGGCCACGATTCCCCTGCGTCGGGTGCAGGCGGTCAAGATCTTCAGGGGCCCCGGCCACCTGTGGGCCGGCCGTGCATCGGTCAGAGTAGAGACGGCTGGCGGAAGTCCCAGTGGCCGATCGGCCACCGAACGCGAGTGGATCGCGCCGATCATCAAGATGAGTGCCCTGCCGGCATTTGTGGCCGAGGTGCTGCCCGAGGCCGACCTGTCGGTTCTCAACTGGCAGCCGGTGGACTCCCGCGGATTCCGGCGGCGCCGCAACGTCGCGCTGATATGGGCCGGTGTCGTGGGCGGCGCGACCGCGCCGTGGCTGGGTGGTCTCTGGGCGGCCGGCGTCGGCCTACTGCTGGCTGTGTGGTGGGTGGTGTCGGCGCGGCTCTACGTCAGGAGCCTCGGCTGGGCGCGTACCGACCGCGTCATGGCATTCAAGAGCGGCTGGATTCGCCGCGCCGTGACAGTCGTGCCACTCGACAAGATCCAGGTGGTGGATCTCGAAGAGTCGCCGTTCGATCGGCGCTGGTCCATGGCCTGCCTTCGCGTGGATACCGCCGGTGCCGGCGCGCACCGCATCGACATTCCGTACCTCTCTCGCCCCATCGCCGAGGACGCGCGCGTGGCGCTGGCGCGTGAGGCTGCGAGCACAACTTTCCGATGGTAGCGGTCGTATTCGTTTGATGTATGAGCCGCTGTAACGTTTTATGCTTGACGGTCTTCTTTCTCGGCATTTTTTTCTCTCCAGTAGAAACGAACGCCCAGGACACCACGGGCACCGGTGCGATCGCCGGGGTAGTCATCACCCATGACAAGAAGCCGGGCCTGGCGGTCACGGTGTGCCTGGTGGATTCCATTCGTTGTGTGCTCTCCGACGAAACAGGGAAGTTCCGCCTCGCAGACGTTCGTTCGGGTGCCTACCGGCTGGAGATCACGCCCCCGGGAGAACCGCCGTTCACGAGCGAGCCGATCGACGTGCGCGCCGGACTGGATGCGATCGTCGAGATCGTGTTGCCTCCCGCGTCGGCCGTGCAGCAGACGGTGACGGTCACCGCTCCCGCGTTTGTCACCTCCGAGGAAGTCAAGACGTCGGGTTTCCTCATCCGTCCGATCCAGATTCGCGAAAACGCAGGGGCGCTCCAGGATGTGTCGCGGTACCTCCAGACGCTCCCCGGGGTTGTCATCGGCACCAACGACTTCCGCAACGACATCATCGTTCGCGGAGGTAGTCCACTCGAGAACCTCTTCATTGTCGACAACATCGAAATTCCGAATATCAACGCGTTTGCAAATTTCGCGTCTGCGGGTGGCACAGTGAGCATCCTCGATACGGAACTGATCCAGGACGTGACGTTTCTGACAGGCGGTTATCCCGCGCCCTACATCAACCGCGTGTCCAGTGTGCTGCAGATCGCGCAACGCGAAGGAGACCGCGAACGGGTGCGCGGCCGCGCGACACTTGGGTTTGCCGGTGCGGGCGCCATCTTCGAGGGGCCACTCAGCAAGGGGCGCGGCTCCTGGGTGGTGTCTGCGCGACGGAGTTTTCTGGACGTGTTCACAAAGGACGTCGGGTTCGGCGGAGTGCCGGTCCTCTACACGCTGAACGCAAAGGCCGTGTACGACGTCACGCCATTCGACCGATTGTGGCTGGTGAATGTGAGCGGCGTCGATCGCATCCGGCTGGGGCTGACGGAGAACACCGATCCGGACGAGGGGTTGGCTGACTTTGACATTCGGTATCAGGGATGGCGCAGTGCCACAGGCCTGAACTGGCAGCGCGTGTTCGGGACGCGCGGCGTCGGCCTGCTGAGCGTCACTCACTCCGAAGCGTCGGTCACGTCCACGGTCAAGGACCTCGTGCGCGACGGCGTTCCGGCGCCTGGCGTTCCCGTCGAAGAGATCATCGATCAGGGGCCACTGGTCTTTACAGAAGGTTCACGCGAGAGTGAAACGACCTTCAAGTACGACCTGACCACCTACGCCACCATGATGGGCCGCAGGAACAAGATACAGGTGGGCGGCAGCGTCAAGATGTTCCGTCTGAACTACGACATCGGCTCTCCACTCGGCGACGACAGTCCCTTCTCAGTGCAGCCCGGCCTCAACGCCTTCACGTTGGATCGCTCGTTCACGGCCTACCAGAGCGGTGCCTACCTGCAGGGGACGATGGACGTCACGCCGCGGCTGAATCTGACGTGGGGCGGCCGGCTGGACCATTACCAGTACATCGGCCACACACGGCTGAGTCCACGTGCCGGGGCCAGCTTCAGGGTCAATGACCGCATGACCTGGAACGCGAGCTACGGTCAGTACTACCAGCAACCCTTCTTCCTGTTCCTGGCGGCGTTCCCGGAAAACGAGCGATTGAAGCCGTTCAAGTCGGAACACGTCGTATCGGGCGTCACCTATCTGCCGACAGATTCGGTGCGGGTGACCCTGGAGGGTTACTACAAACGGTACGCCGACTATCCCGTCTCCACGCAATTCCCGACGCTGTCGCTGGCGAATGTGGGAGACACATTCAATGTGCGAGAGGTGTTGTTCCCGATGGCCAGCGAAGGGCGAGGTCGCGCGTTTGGCCTTGAAGCGTTCATTGAAAAAGCCCCCGGCGGTCGTTGGTACGGCCAGGCGAATGTCTCCGTGGCTAGGTCCGAGCAGGCCGGCTTTGAGGGCAAGCTGAGGCCGGGGTCGTTTGACTACCCGTTTGTGGTGAATGTGACCGGCGGCGTGAATCTGACTCCGAAGTGGCTCGCGTCCTCGCGGGCCTCCTGGCTCGGGGGCCGGCCGTATACGCCATTCGACGCAGCGTTGTCGGCAAGTGTTGGCCGTGGCATCTTCGATCTGTCGCGTGTGAACGCCGAACGTGCGCCTGCGTACTTCCGCCTGGACCTGCGCGTCCAGCGGACGTTCGCGTGGAAGCGCCCGTTTGTGCTCTTTGCCGGCATCCAGAACATCACGAACCGCATAAATTTTTCCGCCTACACATGGAATCGGCGCACCAACACGGTGCGCTTTCAGGAGCAGCAAGGGTTGTTCCCGATTCTCGGCTTTGAGTGGAAGTTCTGACGTGACGGGATAGGATCAACCCATGCCTGTTCGACTGTTACTCGCATTCGCTCTTGCCGGTCTGCTGCCGCAGGCAGGAACCCTCAGTCTTGAGGAACGCGCCCTCACGACCTTCGTTGATGCCGACAACGATCGGGCGCTCGCGTTGCTTGAACGTGTCGTCAACATCAACAGCGGCACGATGAACTTCGCCGGTGTGCGCGCGGTCGGCGCCGCGTTTCGACAGGAGTTCGATGCGCTCGGCTTCACAACGGAGTGGGTGGATGGCACGCCGTTCGGCCGCGCGGGTCATCTGGTGGCGGACCATCCGGGCCCGGGGCCACGCATGCTCTTGATCGGCCATCTCGACACGGTGTTCGAGGCCGACAGTCCCTTCCAGAAGTTTGAACGCGTCAGCGCCATTGCCGCCAAAGGGCCCGGCATCACCGACATGAAAGGCGGCAACGTCGTCATGCTCCAGGCCCTGAAGGCGCTGCAGTCGGTGGGCCTCCTGAAGTCCATGAACATCGTGGTGGTGATGACCGGTGATGAAGAGTCCGCAGGGCGGCCGCTCGCCACCTCACGCACGGCGCTCGTCAAAGCGGCGCAGGGAGCGGATGTGGCGATCGGATTCGAGGATGGCGCGAGCAATCCAGCCACGGCGGTCATCGCCAGGCGCGGCACGACGAGTTGGGAGTTGCGGGTGAAGGGCAAGCCGGCGCACTCGTCGCAGATCTTCAATGCCGAGAATGGGTACGGTGCGGTGTTTGAGGCCGCGCGCATTCTGAATGCGTTTCGAGAGAAGCTCGCCGGCCAGCCTCATCTGACGTTTAATCCCGGGGTGATTCTCGGTGGCACATCGGTGGAGTTTGACGCGCCGACATCGAGGGGCACCGGCTTTGGCAAGGGCAACGTCATTGCCGAATATACCGTGGTGGCGGGCGACCTGCGTGCGCTGTCGCAGGAGCAGTTCGTGGCCGCCAAGAAGACGATGCAGGACATCGTTGCGCAGTCACTGCCGCAAACGAGCGCGACGCTGACGTTTGACGATGGGTATCCGCCGCTGGCCCCGACGCCTGGCAACGAACGCCTGCTGACGATGTATAGCCGGGGGAGTGTGGATGTGGGTGCGGGCCAGGTGGTGGCGGTTGACCCCGACAAGGCCGGCGCGGCTGACGTGTCGTTCATCGCGGCACACGCCCGCATGATTCTGGATGGCGTCGGGTTGATGGGGAGCGGTGGGCACACCGTCAACGAAATGGCCGACTTGCGCACGCTACCGTCGATGACCAAACGTATGGCCGTGTTGCTCGCCCGGTTACAGCGCGACGGGGCGAAGTAGTGTCTGGTTTGTACGATATTTCGGTGACGCGAATCGACGGCACGACCACGTCGATGGCCGAGTTCCGCGGCAAGACTCTGCTTGTGGTGAACGTGGCAAGCGAGTGCGGCTACACGCCGCAGTATGAGGGTCTGGAAGCCATGTATCGCGAGTTCAAGGACCAGGGCCTGGTGGTGCTCGGGTTTCCCTGTGACGAATTCGGCGGGCAGGAACCCAGCGGCAACGAGCAGATCCGGGACTTCTGCACGGCGACGTTTGATGTGACATTCCCGTTGTTTGCAAAAATTGGCATCAAGGGCACGAACGGGCATCCTTTGTTCAAGTGGTTGGCCTCGCAGAAGGCGGGCGTCCTCGGCCTCAGCGCGATCAAGTGGAACTTCACCAAGTTTCTTGTGGATGCAGGCGGCAACGTGGTGAAACGGCACGGATCGGTGGATACGCCCGCGCAGATCCGCAAGGACGTGGTGAAGCTGCTTGTGACCGATGAGACTGCTGCTCATTCACCACGCTGACGCGGTGGGGCCGGATGTCGATCCGCAGCGGCCTCTTTCCATACCGGGCTACGAACACGCCCTCCAACTGGCGATGATCGCGAACGAACACGGCGCAATGCCGGCGGTGATCTGGCATAGCGGCAAGCTGCGCGCACGCCAGACTGGCGAAGCGTTTCTTCGCAACTGCGCGCCGTTTGCCCAGTTCAAGATGGTGCGCGGGCTCAGCCCCGAGGATTCGCCCGGCATCATCCACACGGCGATTCAGCAGGAATCCCGAGACCTGGCGCTTGTCGGCCATTGGCCATCACTTCCAGCGCTTTTGCGCTTGTTGTCCCCTTCAAGCGCGCCCATGCCTCAACACGGCGCCGTGGCGCTTTCGAGCGACGACCACGGCCTGACGTGGTCTGAGACCTGGCGTAGCTGACCGACGCTCGTCCGCCTTCGGCACCGGCGTGGCGCACGCAGTATCGCGCCAAGAGCCACACCGTTGAACTTGTCGGCACCGAAAGCATTGGTGCCAAGAAGGCTCATCACCTGAAGGTGACGCGAAAAGGCATGCCGGCCCAGCACTTTTATCTCGATGTGGAGACCGGCCTGGAATTCAAGGTCACAACCGAAGCCGGCAGTTCACCATGAAGCTCCATGAAGATCCATGAAGTGTTGATGGGGCTGTCAGAAGCGACGAGTTGGGAGCCCGGCGGCGCCCAACCCGGCGCCTTCATGGACCTTCATGTCCTTCATGTCCTTCATGGTGGAAATCCCGGGGGCTACTCGCGCAGAGCGTCAAGCGCTTCGCGGAGCAGGTCCCACGCGCGGCGGAGGTGGCGTTCCTCGGTGCGCAGGTTGCCGACGGCCAGACGGATCACGATCTGTCCGTTCAGTGACGTGTGCGAGAGGAAGACTTCGCCGGTCTTGTTGACGCGCTCGATCAGCGCATGATTGAGCGCGTCGAGGTTCCCACCGTAGGCTGGCGGCGCACATCGGAAGCACACGACCGAGAAGGGCACGGGAGCCACGCGGTCGAAGTCCGGATCGGCGTCCACCCACGAGGCGAACACCTGCGCGAGTCGGCAGTGCTCCCGCAGGCGCGCGCGCACGCCTTCCGCGCCAAAGTACCGGAGGATGGCCCACAACTTCAGCGCCCGGAACCGGCGCCCCAGCTGGATGCCGGTGTCCATCAGGTTCTTCACCGCGCCGGTTTCCGGCGTCTTGAGGTACTCGGGTGTCAATGAAAACGCCTGGCGGATTACATCCATGCGCGGCGTGAACAACACGCTCAGATCGAACGGCGTGAACAGCCACTTGTGAGGGTTGACCACAATCGAATCGGCCTGGTCGAGCCCGGCGCGCATCCACGCAAACTCCGGGACCATCGCCATCACGCCGGCATACGCCGCGTCCACGTGGAGCCACGCGCCTTCGCGTTTCGCGATCGCCGCGGCAGCCACCACATCGTCTACCGACGTGCTCGAGGTGGTGCCAATGGTGGCGACGATCGCAATTGGCGTGATTCCGGACGCGCGGTCTTCGGCCAGGGCTGCCTCCAACGCGTCGATGCGCATGCTGAAATGTTCGTCCGCCGGGATGCGCCGAAGTGACTCGTGGCCCAGACCGAGCGCAATGACGGCTTTGTCCACCGACGAATGCGCGTGTTCGGACGCGTAGACGCGCATGCGCGGCAGGTTGCGGCCGGCCAACCCCTTGGTGCGTACATCGGGCACCGCCACTTCACGTGCCGCCGCCAGTGCGTGGAGTGTGGAGATGGAGGCCGTGTCGTAGATGACTCCTTCAACCTGATCGGGTAGATGCATCAGGCGCGCCAGCCACCGCAGCGTGACCTCTTCGAGTTCGGTGGCCGCCGGTGACGTGCGCCAGAGCATCGCTTGTTGGTTGAGGGCCGACGACACCAGGTCCATCAGCACGCCGGGCGCGCTACCGGTAATGGCGAAGTAGGCGAAGAACCCCGGGTGGTTCCAGTGCGTGGCCGCCGGCAGGATGATGCGATCGAGGTCTGCAATGACCTGTTCGAACGGCTCGGGTTGTTCGGGCGCATGGTCGGGCAGGGCCTTCCGCACGTCGCCGGGCGACACCTGCGACAGGACCGCGTGTGTTTCGATTTGTTCGAAGTAACCGGCCGCCCATTCGACGAGCGTGTGGGCGTGGCGCCGGAAATCGTCCGGCGGCATGTCGCCGAACGGCGGCGGGGCCGTGGTCATCCCTTGTGCGTCGCGACGTAGTCGAGCGCGAATTTCTGCAACGCGTCACTCGAGAGGCCAATCGCCTTCGCTTCGGCCACGGCCTGTTCCTGCGGCCACTTGTCCACGAGCATGCGTGTGATCAGCCACAGACTGCCGACGCGATTCGCGCCGCCGCAGTGAATGAACAGTGGCTGGTTGCCGGTGTTGGCCACGATCTTCAGGAACTCATCCGCCACTTTCGGATCCGGTGCGGATCCCTTGAACGGCAGGTGGATGTACTTCAGGCCGGCAGCTTCGGCAGCCGCTTTCGATTCATCGAGCAAGGCGCCGGCCTCGGTCGCCTCGCGCAGGTTGAGCACGGCCTTGTATCCCGCCTTCGCAATGTTCGCCAGAGCCTTGGTGTCCGTCGCCCCTACGCACCCGACAGTGGCGTCAACCTTTGTGTAATTCCGAACGCCCTCGATGGTGGCTTGTTGTGTGCGCGCGGTGGAGGAACCACCGGCCACGACGAGAACACAGGCGACGACAAGTGTGCGGACCATGGGGGCATTATACCCGCCGAGTGAACGGACGCTGACGCTGGCGCTGACATTGAGGGTTGAGGATTGAGCGACTGAGGATCGGGATGGAACGGAGTGCTGATGTGGGATTGAGGATGGGAATTGCCGGATGGTGGGACCGCGGGGTAGCTGATCGCTGATGGTGCGATGGAGGTCCCCATCCTCAATCGACGATCCCGCAATCCCACCATCCGGCAATTCCCATCGGCGATCAGCAATCAGCAGTGCGTAAAATCCCGATCCTCAATCGCTCAATCGCTCAATCGCTCAACCCTCAATCGGGGAGTTCTCTGACCCGGCGTTATCGCCGTATCGCAACGGTGACCTCTTCGGCGAGCCGCACTGTCAACGGCGCCCCCGCGGCGATTGACGCTTCGCCGGCTTCGGAGTTCATCACCGTGGCGGCGCCGCCGGCGGCACCGGCAGCGGTCCCGATGGCTGCGCCTTTTTTGCCGCCGAGCAATCCGCCCAGGATGGCGCCGGCCACCGCGCCGGCACCGACCTTGGCGGTGGCGTCGGCGGTCGGGGAGTCGCCCTCGCGGTAGATCGTGTCGGTCTTGATCGGCACGCGCATGCCATCAGCCATGATCATCCGGTCGAATCGAAGGCCGATCCGCGGCCGGTTCCTGAACTTGCCACCACGTTCCACCAGCGACACCGTGCCTTCCAGTCGCGTGCCGGCAGGAATTGCGGTGCGTTCATCCACGGTGACATCGCGGCTGACCACTGCGGACACGCGGTCTTCCAATCGGGCGGTTCGGGTGGAGACGGCCTCGTCTAGGCGGATGCCGATAACCGAGTGCTTTTCGACGGTCAGCTCTTCAAGTTGAATCCGCTGCGGTTCTGAAACCGGCGCGGCGGTCTGCACGGGTGCGTCCGGCACATACCGTGGCGGTTCGACAGGCACCGGAGCTTGCGTTGGCGGCGTGACTGGCGGCTCCACCGATACAGGAGGCGCCTGAGTAACAGGTGTCTCCGCCGGGGCCGCGAGGGACGACGCAGGGCCAACCGGGGCCGGGGCGTTTCCGGAGGGCCGCGCTGCGGGCTTCGGGATTGTGGTCAGGGGCGGCCTCGCCGGGAGCGGTGCGGGCGTTGGATCCAGTGTGAAGACCGCCGCCTCAGCCGGCGCGGTCGGCTCGGTCTTGACCAACTCAGCCGTCGCCAAATCGGCTTTGGCCGGGTCGGCTTTGGTCTCTGGACTGAGGGCCTCGGCCTGAGCTAGGTCCGATGCCGCCGGGCGTAGCGTCATATAGCCCCCGGCCACCGCCGCCAGGCACCCCACGCTCACGAGTCCAAGAAGTTTCGCCGACACCATGCTCCCAGCTCCAGCAAGGCCCGTACCGCATTCGGATGCCGCGCGGACTGGGCCATTCCCACCATAGTCTCCGGTTGTACCGGCTTTTGACAAGCTCCGGGGACACGGGATGTCCCCGCGGCGCTACACGGGCGTGGGGAATAATGGGCCAATTGGCTCCTTTACGAATCGCAATCATCGGCGCTGGAATCATCGGCGCAGCCATCGCTGACGCGCTGGCCGCGCGCGGCGCCAGTGTATCCATGTTCGACATGCGTCGCCCCGGCGCAGGCGCCTCGCAGGCTTCGGCCGGTGTGTTGTGTCCCTACACGGAAGGCTCGCCGGGCAGCCCGCTTCTTGCGCTCGGCGTGCGCAGCCTCGCGATGTGGGACGGCTGGGTGGAGCGGCTCCGCGAGAGTGTTGACGTGCCCTTCTCCTGCGCGCGGTCCGGAACGCTCGAGGTGGCACTGAGCGCCGACGAGGTCGCTCATCTGCAGCGCGCACGCGCATGGCTGTCGGCCGAAGGGATCACTCACCAGTGGATGGAGGGCGCCCAGGTGCGGGAGTTTGAGCCAACCGTCAGCACGTCGGCGCTTGCAGGACTTGTGATTTCCGGCCACGGATATGTGCAGGTACCGGCCCTCGTGACCGCTCTGATGGCCTCGGCCCGCCGCCGTGGCGCGACGTGTGAAACGCCGGCCGAGATCATTCACGTCGACCAAAGACGTGACGTGGTGTACGTTCGCGTCGGTGACCGCGTTGATGAGTTCGACCACGTGGTGATTGCCGCAGGCAGTTGGTCGCGCCGCGTGCGTGTGGCCGATGTGCCCGTCTTCCCGGTGCGGCCCATCCGTGGACAATTGCTGCACCTGAAGTGGCCCGGCGCCGCGATGCCGCAGCGCTCCGTGTGGGGCACGCGCTGTTACACCGTGCCCTGGCCCGATGGCTCGCTCCTTGTGGGCGCAACGGTTGAAGACGTGGGCTTCGATGAACGGTCAACCGTGGCCGGTGTGCGTGACTTGCTCGACGCCGTGGGGGAACTGCTGCCGGGCGCGTGGCAGGCGTCGCTCGCGGAAGTCCGCGTCGGCCTCCGCCCAGCGACCGTGGACCACCTGCCGTTGCTCGGTCCGCTCGCCAGCCATCCCCGGATCACGATGGCGACGGGACACTATCGCAACGGCGTCCTGCTCGCGCCGTACACCGCCGATGTGGTGACACGGCAGATTCTCGACAACGATCGGGATCCAATGCTCGCCTTGACGCGGCCGGAGAGGGTCCTGGCCTAGTCAGATCGTTCGGAGGTCCCGGGCTTCAGCCCGGGACGCGTGGCTATTCCGCGACGTACCGCCACGGCATCGTCGGGCTCGCGCGATGCTAGATCGTGAAGAACGGCACTGGCGGCTGAGCCGGAGCCGTGCCGGCCGGGGCGTTGGACCGGATGTATCCGAAGGTGACGCCCAGGTCGCCGCTGGAAGAGACGATGGCTGAATCGGCCGACCAGCTGACGGGGCTGGTGCTCGAAGGTTCACTGCCGCCAATCGCCTTGCCAATCGCGTCCGCTCCCATCACAAAGATCGCATCGTTTGGCCCGCCTATGTCCATGGCGTCGGCCGAGCCGTACTTCGCAAACGCGGCGCCGATGCCGATCGTCTGCGCCTCGTCTGAAAATGCCTATTCAGCCGCAATCAGGCTATGGCGATGGCTGGCCAGTGTGGCCGCGTCGGTGGAGACCTGCTGAAGTTGTCCCGGCAATGATGGCGCGAGCACGGCCGTGCTGACGTCGCCGACGAAACGCAGCCGGCGTTTGTAGGCAGCCACCTGCCATCGCCCATCACGTTTCACCCAATACGCCAGGTATTTGACGGGAACGGTCGTGCCGTCCGGCCGGCGCAGTGTCATGAATCCGAAGGTGAACCCGTGGAGGCCGTCGGCCGAGATGCCTGCGCGAACCGGCACCCACTCAATACGGCCATCGATGTTGTCCGGGTTCCCACGCAGTGCTTCCGTTGCCGCTGCAATGCCCCGGGCAAATCCCACAACAGGCGCCTGCATCGCCACGTCTGGCGCAAACATGGCGGTCAGCGCCGGGATCACCGTGGTCTTCTCGCCGGCGACCGAAGCCGCGCGGTCGGCGGCCAGCAGTTCGTCGGCTACGGACTGCGGAGTTTGCGCGGGCAGAGCCACTGCCAGCAGTAACAAGGTGAGCAGTCGGATCGTCATGCGAGCACTTTACCGGTCCTTGAGCCGGCGCACGAACTTGAGACCCGACCAGACGTCGTTGACAGCGCAGATCTTCACGTCCACCAGTCCAGCCCCCAACCCGGTGCTGCGCACCAGGGCTTCGGTGACGTCGGTGACAACCCTCGACGCCTTCTTCGGCCACGCGATCCACATCATGCCCGCCGGTGCCAATCGAGCCTTCCAGCGAACGATCCTCGATTCAAGCGTGCGGGCCTCGTGCGCAAACAGGATGACGCAGTCGATCGGCTTGTTCCCCCCGGTGACCACCACCACATCGTCGGGCAGGGGAGCCAGTTCCGTGATGAAGCCGTCAGGCTCGCCCGCCAGCGCCAGCCGGTACCCGGGCTTGAGGCCGATCTTCTGTACGAGCGCCTTGCCGCTGTATCCCGCCATGACCACGGCAGTCTAGGCTAGTATTTCCCCATGAGCCAGACACGACTTTTCGGAACCCTTGCCGTCGGCCTGTGTGCCGCGGTTGGCGCGATGTACGCGCAACAGCAGGGTGTGGACCTGCGGCCGGCCAATGCGCTCGACCAGAAGCCGGCGTTCGCTGGCCAGACCGATGCGCCCGAGCGCTTGACGAACGTCGCGTTCGAAGTGGTCACCGTTGCCCAGGGCCTTGAGGCTCCGTGGGGACTCGCGTTTCTACCCGGCGACAAGATGCTTGTGACCGAAAAGCCCGGCCGTTTGCGCGTGGTGGCGGCTGATGGCACGCTGTCGGCGCCCGTCGCGGGGCTGCCCACCATTGCCTCTCGCGGACAGGGTGGGTTGCTCGACGTGGCGCTCGATCCTGCGTTCGCTACGAACCAGCTGGTCTACTGGAGCTTCTCCGAAGCGCAGGAAGACATGACCAGCCACTCCGCCGTTGCGCGCGGCAAGTTCGTGGACGGCGCCGAGCCGCGGATGGAAAACGCGCAGGTCATCTATAGACAGGCGCCGTCGATGCGGTCGAATGGCCACTTCGGCAGCCGCCTCGCTTTCGGCCGCGACGGTACGTTGTTTGTGACGCAGGGGGATCGCCAGGTTGAAGCGGGCCGTCAGCTCGTGCAGCAGATGGACAAGCTGCAGGGCAAGATCGTGCGCATCAACTCCGACGGTACGATTCCGAAAGACAACCCCTTTGTCGGCACCGCAGGCGCGCGGCCGGAGATCTGGTCGCTCGGTCACCGCAACGTGCAGGCCGCCGCGATCAACCCCGCGACCGGCGAGTTGTGGGAAGTGGAACACGGCACGCGCGGCGGCGATGAACTCAACATTGTACGCAAGGCCAAGAACTACGGCTGGCCGGTGACGGCCTACGGCATCGAGTACCAGGGCAAGCCGATCACGGGCGGCATCACGGCGCAGGACGGCATGGAGCAGCCGGCGTACTACTGGGACCCCGTGATCGCCCCGAGCGGCATGATGTTCTACACAGGCAATCTGTTTCCCGCGTGGAGGGGCAGCCTGTTCATCGGCGGTCTTGCGACGACGAACCTCGTGCGGCTCGACATCAAGGGCGACCGCGTCGTCAGCGAAGAGCGCCTGCTTAAAGACCTGCAGCCGAAGCCCGAGCGGATCCGTGACGTGCGCCAGGGTCCGGAGGGCGCCATCTACGTACTGACCGATAGCCCGCAGGGTCGAATCCTCAAGCTGGTTCCAAAGAAGTAGCCGGGGCCAGCATGCAGAGCCTGAACTCAACTGAACTTCGCGCGGCGCTCGCGAGCCTCCCCGGGTGGGTGGCCGACGCGCCGGCCATCAGCCGAACGTTCACCTGTCCGTCCTTCCCCGAGGCGATGGCGTTTGCCGGACGCGTGGCCACCTACGCCGAATCCGTGGATCACCACCCCGACCTGCTCATCAGCTATCGGAAGGTCACCGTCACGTGGTCCACGCACAGCGCAGGCGGCGTGACAACAAAAGACCTGGACGCAGCCAGGGCGACCGACGCGGCGTTCCCGGCCCCGTGACGCGCCGATGAAGCTGAAGTCCTCCTACTCCGCCCGCGAAGTCGCGGCCCAAACCGGGCTGACCGGCAAGCAGTTGCAGTGGTGGGACGAGGCGCGCGTCTTCCAACCCTCCATCGCGCCCCGCAAGACCGACCAGGGTGGGTTCACCGAGCGCCGGTACTCCCCGGTGGACGTACTTGAACTCTTCGCGCTCGCCGAACTCCGACGCCGCGGCTTCGACAACGCCACCCTCAAACACATGATGGAGGCCCTGCGCGACTACTTTCGCCGCCGTCTGTCTGAAACGCTGGACGATGCGGGTGATTTGAGGTTGCTGACGAATGGTGTGGGCTTGTTCCTTGAGACGAGACAAGGACACGTGTTCGACCTGCTCGTGGACCCCACCCAGGCGCTGCTCGGGGCTGAGGTGCTCAAGCTCAAACCCGTCAAAGGGCGGGCGATTAGAAAGAAGCCGCCTCGTCACTTAGGAAGTTAGGAACTTAGGAAGTTAGGAACTGGGGAACTTTCCTACTGTTCCTAATCTCCCAACTTCCTAATTTCCCCAGTTAATATGCACCTATGTCTCGCACAGTCCGTCTGCTCGCTGTTTCTCTCCTGTTTGCATCAGCGTCCCTGTCCGCCCAATCCGGAGTTCCCACCCCTGAGTCGGTGATCGGGTTCAAGCCCGGGGCCGATTTCAAGCTGACTACCTACGACGACACGATCAAGTACTTTCGGGCGCTGGATGCGGCGAGCGCGAAGATGCAGCTTGTGCCGATGGGTACGTCGACGCAGGGGCGGACGTACTACGTCGCGCTGATTTCCACCGAGCGCAATCTGGCGCGCGTGGATCGGTACCGCGAGATTGCGCGGCGCCTGGCGTCACCTGAAGGCCTCACCGAAGATCAGGCCCGCGCCCTTGCGCGCGAGGGAAAGGCCATCGTTCATATCGATGGCGGTTTGCACTCCACCGAAGTCGCGGGACCGCAGCACACGCTGCAGCTGGCCTACGACCTGCTGACATCGCATCCGAATGAGCCGGGGAGAGACGAGCAGGTGCAACGTATCCTGGACAACGTCGTCCTGATGTTGTGGCCCACCATCAATCCGGATGGCCATCAGATGGTGGCCGAGCACTACATGAAGAACGTCGGCACGCCCGGCGTGAGTACGACGTTGCCTGTGCTGTACCAGGAGTACGTGGGCCACGACAACAACCGCGACGCGTACATGCTCAACATGATCGAATCGCGAGTGATGGAGCAGGCGTGGCGGCAGTGGGAGCCGCAGATCGTCTATGTGCATCACCAGACGGCGCCGTTTCCCACCCGTATCTGGCTGCCGCCGTTTGCCGAGCCCATCGCGTTGCATGCGCCATTCCTGATGTCGCGCACGGTGAACACGATCGGCATGGCCATCGCGCAGGGTCTTGAAGAACGCGGCCAGGTGGGCGCCACGCACATGGGCACGGGCTTCGACGCGTGGTACGCGGGCTACATCGACTATGCGCCGATGTTCAAGAACATCGCGTCGTTCTGGACCGAGACGGCTCTCGCAAACATGGCGGCGCCGCGCGACTACACCATCAAGGACATTCCGCAGGCCTATCAGGACCTGCGCCCGCAGAGCCTGTACCCGAGCCCGTGGGCGGGTGGCCACTTCGGGCTTGGCGATTCCGTCGCCTATATGCACACCGCGTCGATGTCGGTACTCGATTACGCCGCGACGTACAAAGACAACGTCCTGATGAACCGCTGGCGGTCGGGGATGGCGCAGATTACGCAACATCGCGCGAGCGGACCGTCGGCGTATGTGGTGCCCAAGGCGCAGCGCGATCCGGTGGCCGCGGTCGAGATGTTGAAGCGGATCGCGTTCGGCGGCGTGCGCATATCGGAACTGACCGCCGACTTCACCGTGGGTGATGTGACATACGCGGCCGGCAGCTGGGTGGTGCCGACCGATCAGGAGTTCATCGCGCTCGCGAGGGAAGTGCTCGACGTGCAGAAGTATCCCGACATCCGTGAGTCGCCCGGTGGCGCGCCCGAGCAGCCATACGACGCAGCCGGTTGGACGCTGCCGCTCTCGATGGGCGTGGCGATGCAGACGATCGGCACGCTGGACGACGGGAAGCGTGCGGAGTTGAAGAAAGCCCTGAAGCCTTTGGGCCAGGTGGCGGCGCCCACGGCTCGAACGTCCCAGTACGACTCAGTCGGTGGCGCGGATCCTGCGCCCTACGACAGTGCGCCAGGACTTGGATTCGAGACGATTCCGTTGGCCGCGGCGATCGTGCCGCCCGCTGGCGCCATCACCGGCACCGGACCGTCACTCGCAATCGATCCCGCGCAGAACAACGCGTTCCGCGCCGCGAATCAGGCCTGGAAGAGTGGCGCCACTGTCGGATGGGCGCCAGGCGCCGCAGGCGCCTCGGGCCGCTATGTCATCTCGGGTCTCACGCCAGACGCGCAGGACACGATGGTGCGGACACTGGCGTTGCGCGCCGAACGCGTCGCCACGCGGGCCACCACCCTTCGTCAGCCGCGCATCGCGATGTTCGACCCCGGCGCAAGCATGGACGAAGGCTGGACGCGCTGGGTGCTCGAGCGCTTCGAGTTTCCCTTCACCAAGCTCTCTGCCGACGAAATTGGCGCGGGCAACCTGCGCTCGCGATTCGACGCGATTGTCGTGACCGACGAGCCGCGAGGCGTGCTGGTGGGCGCGGGTCGTGGAGGCCGTGGCGGACCTGCCGGAGCTGGTGGTGCGGGTGGAGCAGGACGCGGTGCCGGAGCCGGTGCGACCGGTGCGTCGGCATTGCCCGAGGGCGACGCGAATCGCGTCAAAGCGATCGACGAATTCGTGCGCGCGGGCGGTACCCTCGTCTGCCTGAACCGAAGCTCGGCATTCGCCATCGACCAATTGAAGTTGCCGGTGCGCAACACCCTTCAGGGTCTGGGCCGGCAGGAATTTTTCGTCGGCGGCTCGCTGGTCAACGTGGAAGTTGATCCGTCGCAGCCGGTGATGGCCGGCCTGCAGAAGACCACAGCGGTGTTCTTCAACTCGAGCCCGGCCTTCGAAACACTCGTCGGGTTCAAGGGCACCATCCTCGCGCGATACGCCGACACGGGCTCACCGCTCGCCTCAGGCTACCTGCTGGGCGAACAGCACCTGCAGGGCAAGGCCGCCGCCCTCGAAGTGCAGCATGGTGATGGACGCGTGATCCTGTTTGGCTTCCGCCCGCAGTGGCGCGGTCAGACCTTCGGCACCTTCAAGGTAATCTTCAATTCGCTGACAGGGGCGAGATAGAAATCGGGGTCCTGGGGTCCCGGAGTCCGGGTATTCGTAGCGCGGCCTGGGCCTCACCAGCCTCCGCCAAGGCTACGGCGGTCCGCCGAAGCTTCAGCGAAGGCGGAAGGCCGCGGCACTTAGTCGATCGGGAAGATCGTGCCCACGTCGTCGGCCGGGCGCGGGATGACGTGCACGCCCACGAGGTCGCCCACCTTGCGAGCGGCAGCCGCGCCAGCATCGGTCGCGGCCTTCACTGAAGCCACGTCGCCGCGGACGATGGCGGTCACGAGGCCGGCGTCCACTTTCTGCCAGCCCACAAACGTGACGTTTGCCGTCTTCAGCATCGCGTCGGTGGCTTCCACCATCCCGACGTAGCCGCGCGTTTCGACCATTCCCAGTGCGTCGCCGGATGGGCTCGATTTTGGAGTCATCAGGTCAGGACTTTACCACGGGTCCCTGGAAACGAGCTCTTTGGCGCACAGCCCCACAGGCGCTGCTACCAGTTGCGTCCACGGGCTGCAACAGTGAGTGGCGCGAGCGCGCCCTGATCGCTGGCCAACCACAGTCGATCGGTCAGGTTGGTGACGGTGCATGCGTGGTTGGGGAGCACACGGACCCGATCACCTGGTCGCAGAGGCGACGACTCCGGAACGCGACACACGGCGTGTTCTTCCGACACGCGTTCAATGACAATCGACGCGTCGGGCTGATTCTCGTTCGAAGACAGGAAGATAGCCCCGTAGCCAGGAAGGTCCGTGAATCCTCGTGCTCCGTCCGATGTCAGGGTCTTGCTGCCGCAGTCGAGGATCGCGCGGTCAGGCGCCGGCCGGCTGACGACCGTGGCTACGACAAAAAGCGCGCAGTTTTCGTACGTGGCCGACCCCAGGCCGACCTGGGTTCGGTCCAGGAATACGTAGTTGCCGGGCCGCATCTCGGTGATGCCATGTTGGGTGGGCGCAAGAGACGCCGCAGGCGTGGACCCGACGCTGATTTCCTCCACGGGTACGCCGGCCTCACGAAGGCGCTTCGCCAGGCCGATCATGATTTCGGTTTCTCTGGCCACGATGGCCGCGAGCGCGTAGGGTGATTCGGCGTTGTAGGTATGTCCCGCGTGGCTCAGGATGCCGCGGAAGGACAAGCCCGGCAGCCGCGCGATGCGGGTAATGGTGTTCACCACATCAGGCGAGTCAGGATTCACGCCACATCGGTGGGTGCCCACGTCCACCTTCACTAGGATGTCCAGCACCTTCCTCGCCCGCACCATCGCGCCCGACCAGTCAACCGCCACGTCCGCGTCGTCAACGATGATCGACAGGCGAACCCGTTCCATCAGCACCAGCAGGCGGTCGGCGTTGGACGGGTTGACCGGGTAGGGAATCCGGATATCGGTGATGCCCGCGTCGGCGAAGACCGCGGCTTCCGAGAGCTTCGCGCAGCAGATGCCCACGGCACCGGCCTCGATTTGCATGCGGGCGATCACCGGGCTCTTGTGAGTCTTGGCGTGTGGCCGTAGACGGACCCCGGCGTGGTTGGCCAGTGTCTGCATCCGGGCGATGTTTGCCGCCAGTCGGCTGGACGAGACCACGGGGTAGGGTGAGCGAGGGGACAACGGCATCCAGGTATCCTAAATGAGCTCGTAGCTGATTTGCCGCAAATCAGCTACGAGCTCATTTAGAATCCAAGACCGGGGGTTTACGTCACATGACTGAGTTTGCACGACGAGTGATTTCTGGTGGTGCCGCCGTGGCAGTGCTGGCGGGTGCCGTATTGGCCGCGCAGGTGGCGACCACACAAAAACCGTTTGAGCCCAAGGTGGGTCAGGCCGGCAAAGACGTGGTCTGGGTACCGACGCCGCAGCCAACCGTGGACGCGATGCTCGACATGGCGAAGCTCACCAAGAGCGACTTCCTGGTTGATCTGGGTTCCGGCGACGGCATCACGGTGATCACGGCCGCCAAGCGTGGTGCCAGGGCCATGGGTGTCGAATTTAATCCCGATATGGTGGCGTTGGCGCGCCAGCGAGCCGAAGAGGCTGGGATGTCTGCCAGCGCCACGTTCGTTCAGGGCGATTTCTTCAAGACCGACTTCTCAAAAGCCAACGTCCTCACCATGTTCCTGCTGCCCAGCCTCAACGAGCAACTGCGGCCGACCATCCTGAACATGAAGCCCGGCACGCGCGTGGTGACCAACACCTTCCGTATGGGCTCGGGCGAAGATGAGTGGCTGCCCGAGGCGGAGAAGCGAGTTGATCCGTGCGAGACCAGCTGGTGCACGGCGATCCTCTACGTCGTGCCGGCGAAAGTCGCCCCGGACGATAGACCACTTGATGAGGTGCGCTTTCAGGGGCCACCGGAACCCTCCGTCTGGAGCATGAACGGCCAAGTATTGAAGCTCTATCAGAAGTTTCAATTTGTCACAGGCCTGCTTGGCAACGCCGCTATTACCGAAGGCAAACTCCTAGGCTACGACATTACTTTTACTGTCGGTGGGCAGCATTACACGGGCAGGGTGAGTGAGGACGGAAAGATGATCAAGGGCACGAGTCCAGCTGGCGCCTGGACAGCTTCGCGGTAACTGCTGCCGCACAAGTGTCGGCGTAGTGGCGAAATGTCACAAATGTCCGAAATGGCGAAATGTCTACATTGCTTGAGTGGCAGAATCGCTGAATGTCCTGGTTGTTGAATGGTCGAATTTCCTTCGAACCGGGTCATTCATTCATTGCGCCAAGGACATTCCCACATTCTTCCCTGCAATGGTTTGTCCGACACTTCGCCATTTCGGACATTTGTGGCATTTCGCCATTACGAATGACGCAGTCGGCGTCTGCGTCGGCGCGTCCTGTCAGCCGACGAGCCCAAGCCGACTCTTGACGGTATGGCCCGGGAAGACCGAATTGATGTCTTTCGCGCCGAGGTGGCCGCCCAGTACTTCAGCGAAGACGTCGCGGAAGTCAGTCGTAATCGCCAAGTCGCGTCCTTCGTAGCGCTGTTCGCGTTCGAGGCCGGGCCACTTGCCGTAGACCTTTCCACCCTTCACATCGCCGCCGAGCAGCAGCATCGCGTTGCCGTGGCCGTGGTCCGTGCCGCGCGCGCCGTTCTCGGACACCGTTCGCCCGAACTCCGACATCGTCAGCACCATCACGTCGGCCATCCCATCGCCCAGGTCCTGCGCGAAGGCCGCGATGCCGCTCGCTAAGTCGTCGAGACGGTTAGCGATCTGCGGACCTTCGTTCGCGTGATGGTCCCAGTTGCCTGACTCGGCGAACGCCACCTCCAGGCCCATGTTGGCCTTGATGAGCTGCGCAATCTGCTTGAGCGCCTGGCCGTAACCGCTGTTGGGATACACCGCGCCGTTCTGCGGCGTGTACTTGGCGAGGTCCACCGACTCCAGCTGTCTGATTGCGTCAAACGCTTCCTTGCTCGTGGGCTTGAGCAGCGAATCCGCAGCCGCCGCGTACTGCGCCTCGAACGACGACTGCATCATGTCGCCCCGATCTCCGGCGCGCAGGCCGAATCGGCCGAGCTGGTCGATGGCCAGCGCCGGTGCGGTGCCCTGCAACGCGCGCGGCAACTGCTGCGTCAGCGACACCGCGCGAAACGCGCTCGCCTCTTCGTGCTCACGCGCGTGCAGGTAGCGATTGAGCCAGCCGTCGCGCGTGCTCTTGCGCCCCGGCGTGCCGCTCTCCATGTAGTCCTGCGCGTCGAAGTGCGACCGCGTCGGATCGTTGGAACCGGTGGCGTTGACGATCGCGAGTTCGCCCCGCTTGAAGTACGGCTGCAGCGACGCCATGCGTGGGTGGAGGCCGAAGAATCCATCCAGATCCACTGCGCCGCCGGTCTCGCCCGGCTTGGCAATCGCGATCGACGGACGCGCTTGGTAGTAGGCCTTCTCGCCGAACGGGACGATCATGTTGAGCCCGTCCACCGCGCCGCGCTGGAACACCGTGACCAGCACCTTGCGCTTCGTCTGGGCTGCCTGTGCCGCTCTGGTGAAGAACGCCGGCGCGAAACCAAGGCTGACGAGGGCCAGACTGCCGTTCTTGAGGAAGATTCTTCGGTTCATCATGGAGTTACCTCAGGGCCAGACGGTTACCGTTTCTGGAACTCCGGAGAGCCCAGGGTCAGTGCCACCAGCTGTTGCGGTGACTCGGCCTTGGCCAATGTGTCGCGCGTGATTTGCGACGCGTTGCCAAGCAGTAGTGACTGGACCAGTGCGTTGCGGCTCGCCTCGGACGTGTTGGGCGCGAGCTCCCGCACGTTGACGCGCACGCCACGGAGCTGGCCGTTCGACAACTGCACCGAGAAGTTCAGCCGGTTGAGCAGTGCGCCCGTGTTGACCCAGTCCTCGGCGGTGTCGCCCCACCCGGTGGGCGGCTGCGCGCCGTAGAGCGGCATCCC